>NZ_SMOA01000190.1 GCF_004353985.1 Paracraurococcus ruber
GGATGCCGGCGGCCGGGCGCGGCCGCCGCCGCGGCGCCCCGGCTTGGCACCCGCGCCGGGGCGGGGCATTGCTGCGCGCACCCTGTCCGGAGCCCGCCGCCATGCCCCGCCTCCTCCGCCTCGCCGGCGCCCAGATGGGCCCGAACCAGCGCGGCGACAGCCGCGCCGCCATCCTCGGCCGCATGGTCGCGCTGCTGGAACGGGCGGCGGCGCAGGGCGCGAAGCTGGTGGTCTTCCCCGAGCTGGCCTTCACCACCTTCTTCCCGCGCTGGCCGATGGACCGCGACGCGCCGGAGCTGCTGGGCTGCTTCGAGACGGCGATGCCCAACCCGGCCGTGCAGCCGCTGTTCGACCGGGCGCGCGCGCTCGGCGTCGGGTTCTATGTCGGCTATGCCGAGCTGACGCCGGACGGCCAGCGCTTCAACAGCGCCGTCACGGTCGCGCCGGACGGGACCATCCTGTTCAAGTACCGCAAGATCCATCTGCCCGGCAGCGACCGGGTCAAGGACGGCCAGCGCTACCAGCAGCTTGAGAAGATGTATTTCGAGTATGGCGACATGGGCTTCCCGGCGGTGCGCGGGCCGGCGGGCTGGGGCGCGCCGGTGCTGGGCATGCTGATCTGCAACGACCGCCGCTGGCCGGAAGGCTGGCGCGTGCTCGGCCTGCAGGGGGTGGAGCTGGTGATGGTCGGCTACAACTCCGCCGCCTACGACCCGAATGGCGGCGAGGGCGAGAGCGCCGAGCGCCGCACGTTCCACTCCACCCTGGCGGCGCAGGCGAATGCCTACATGAACGCCACCTGGGCGGTGGCGGTGGCGAAGGCGGGGGTGGAGGATGGCGCCGGCCTGATCGGCGGGTCCTGCATCGTCGACCCGAACGGGATCGTGGTGGCGCAGGCGACGACGCTGGGCGACGAGGTGATCCTGGCCGATGTCGATCTCGACGCCTGCCGCCAGGGCAAGGAGAAGATGTTCGACTTCGCGGCGCATCGCCGGCCGCAATGGTACGGCCCCATCACCGGCCAGGTCGGCGCCACGCCGCCCGGATGAGCGCGGCGGGGCCGCGCCTGCCGGCCGGCCCGGGGTGAGTCCCCGGGCCGATGGCGGTCGCGCACCGGCCCGAGCCCGTCGAGGCCGATCGCATCGCGGTCGAGCCGATCGCTGACGGCGTCGAGATCCTGCCCGACCATGCCGGCCTCCGCGCCACGCCCCCCGCGCCACGCCACGGCGGGGGCCTGTGCCGATGGGCTCGTCCGGACATGCGGGGAGGTGACGCGGGCGATTGCCGTGGCGTGCCGCGTGAGGGAACCTGGGCACGGCATGGTGCAATCCACGCAGCGGGCAGCATCGGGCGCAGCGAAGCCGCCGTGGCGATCCACCCGCCGGGCCGCCGCCCGGCCTTCCGGCGGATGCGACGAGCGGTCATCTCCCCGGGCGCGGGCTTGCCGCCGCATCGCGGGACCCGATCTGCCGAAGCGACGCATCGGAGCCAGACGCATGGAAGATGGACAGGCTTTCTTCGCGCAGGGCAATTTCGCCCCGATCGGCACCGAGAACGACGTGGCCGACCTGCCCGTGCGGGGCCGCATCCCGGACGGGCTGCGCGGCACGCTGTTCCGCAACGGTCCCAACCCGCAATTCCCGCCGGCCGACCCGGCGCATCACCACTGGTTCCTCGGCGACGGCATGGTGCATGCCTTCACCCTGCGCGACGGCAAGGTAGGCTGGCGCAACCGCTGGGTCCGCACCGACAAGTGGCAGGCGGAACATGCCGCCGGCCGGGCGCTGGCCAGCGGCTTCGGCGGCGGCCGCGCCCTGGGCATCCCCGATACCGGCGTCGCCAACACCGCCTTCGCCTGGCATGCCGGCCGGCTGCTGGCGCTGGAGGAAGCGCATCTGCCCTGGTCGCTCGACCCCGCGACGCTGGAGACGCTGGGGGTGGAGCGCTTCGGCAGCCTCACAGGCCCCTTCACCGCGCATCCGAAGACCGATCCCGTCACCGGCGAGTTGGTCTTCTTCGGCTATTCCGCCGGCGGGCCGCTGAGCCCGGCGATGCGCTGGGGCACCCTCTCCAGGACCGGGGAGGTGACGCGGGACGAGCGTTTCCCGGTCGACTATTGCGCCATGGTGCACGACTTCGCCGTCACCGCGAACCATGTGCTGTTCCCGCTGATGCCGCTGACCGGCAGCCTCGGCCGCGCCATGCGCGGCGGCCCGGTCTTCGCGTGGGAGCCCGATCTCGGCGGCCAGGTCGGGCTGCTGCGGCGGGATGCGGGCATCGCCTCGCTCCGCTGGTTCCGCGCCGAGGCCTGCTACGCCTTCCATGTGCTGAATGCCTGGGAGGATGCCGGGGGCCGCGTGCTGGCGGATGTGATGGAATTCGCCGCGCCGCCGCTGTTTCCCCGCGCCGATGGCTCGCCCAGCCCGCGGGAGGCGACGGAGGGCAGGCTGACCCGCTGGACACTCGACCCCGCCGCCGGCACCGACGCCTTCCGGCGCGAGAGGCTGGACGAGATGTCCGGCGAATTCCCCCGCTGCGACGAGCGGCGCAGCGGCCTGCCGAACCGGCACGGCGTCTTCATGGGCCGGGGCCATGCGGGCGATGGCCTGCCCATGCTGGACACCGTGGTGTGGTGCGACCTGGCAAGCGGCGGCCGCGCCCGCTTCGCCGTGCCGCCCGGCGACGCCTTGTCGGAAGCGGTCTTCGTCCCGCGCGGCGCCGAGGCGCCGGAGGGGGATGGCTGGCTGCTCACCGTGGCCTGGCGCGCCGCCGAAGGTTGCAGCGAATTGCTTGTGCTGGACACGCAGGACGTGCCGGCCGGGCCGGTCGCCACCGTGCGCCTGCCGGAGCGCATCCCGCACGGCTTCCACGGCGCCTGGGTGCCTGCGGCGGCGTGAAGCGACGCCGGGCCCGTGGCACCATGGCCGGCCGCCGCGTGGAGGACCGCCATGACCCACACCCCGCCCGCCCATGACAGCCGCGCCGAGACGCTGGCGCATATCCACCGCGTGCGCGACGTCATCGGTGCGTTCATCGCCGTGATGCTGGCGCGCGGCGCCGCGCATGACGCGAGCAAGCTGGTCGAGCCGGAGAAATCCGGCTTCGACCGGGTGCTGCCGCTGCTGCGCGGCCTGTCCTACGGGTCCGCCGAATACCGGGCGCTGGAAGCGGCGGAGGCCGGGCTGGTCGCCCTGCACCACGCGAACAACAGCCACCACCCCGAGCATTACGGCAACCGGGGCATCGCCGGGATGGACCTGTTCGACCTGGTGGAGATGCTCTGCGACTGGATCGCCGCGGCGGAGCGCCACCCGGCGGATGGCGTGCGGCTGGACATCAATGTCGAGCGGCACGGGATCGAGCCGCAGCTGGCCTCGATCCTGGCGAATACGCTGGCACGCTGGCCTGGCACATCGGGGAGGGCGCTGCCGGGAACCCCATGACGATGCTTCCCATCGTCATGGGGTTCCCCTGTCCCTCCCCGAACCCCACCCGCCAGGGGCCGAAGGGCCCTTGGATCCCTCGAATCATCGCCGGGTCGAGGACCCCCAGGGGGGGTCCTCGACCCGGCGATAAGCCCAGACGGGGGTCGGGGGGTCGGCACGATCCGCGGTGGCGCCGTCGCGGGAGGGGCAAGGCCCCTCCCGCGACGGCGCCACCGGCGGGATCAGCCGCGGCGCAGCGCGGTCGGGTAGAAGCGCCCGCCCGGCGCGGCGCGCATCGCCTCCAGTACGAAGCCGCCGGGCAGGTCCACCATTTCCCGCAGCGGCGGCGCATCGGCCGCGGCCTCGAAGGCGGCGCGCAGCGCGCGGCCTTCCATCCCCTCGGCCGGCAAGCCCAGCGCGTGCATCACGGTCGGCACGATGTCGGTCAGGTCGGCGGGTTCCTGCGCCACCGCGCCGGCGCGGAACGGGCCGCCCTGCATCACCAGCACCGTCGCCAGCTCCGCCCGGTGCAGCCCGCCATGCATCCCGCCGCCCTCCGGCACGTCGGGCGCATCGAAGGGCGCGGTGCCGGGCAGGCCCCATCCATCGGGGCCTTCCGAGCCCGCGAAGGTCACCACCAGGTCGGCGCTGCGGACATGCGCGCTGCCCAGCAGCGCCAGCGGCAGGGCGCGGCCTTCCGGCAGGAACGCCGGGTCGCGCGCCAGCAGCGGCCCGGCCCAGCCCTGCGCCGCCAGCCAGTCCGCCACCTGCCCCGCCAGCGAAAGGTCGCGCAGCCAGAGGCCGGGCGCGGCGGCCGGCGCCACCACGATGTCGGTCTCCGGCCCCATCCCCTCCCCGGCGCGGAAGCCGGCGCGGCAAAGCTCCTCCCGCAGGCTGCGCTTGCCGTAGCCGGTGACATGGCCGTGGTCGGACAGCACGACGATGCCGATGTCGCGCGCATCCGGCTGCGCATCCCGCCAGGCCACCACGCGGCCCAGCACCGCATCCGCCGCGCGCAGCGCCGCCAGGGTCTGCGCATGCCCCAGGCCGAGATAGTGGAAGGCGATGTCGGGCTCCGACAGCCAGAGCAGCGCGACATCCGGCCGCAGCCTGGGCAGGACATGGTCGAGCAGCACGCGCCCGGCGAATTCCACCCGCGCGGTGTTCGGCACGCCGGCCGGCGGCGTCGGGCCCAGCTTCGCCCGCACCATGTCCGCGGTGGCGCCTCCGGCATCCTCGACATTCCAGCGGAACTGGCCGAGCCGTTCCGCCGCCGGATGCAGCAGCGTGGCCGCGCCATGCGTGCCGCTGCTGACCAGGGCGAAGCTGCGGCCCTGCGGCGCCAGGCGCTCGGCCAGGGTCGGGCGCTGCAGCGGGCTCTCGCCGCCCTGTGCCATGGCCTGCACATCGGCGACCAGCTTGGTGCGCAGCAGCCGGTCCGGCGCCACCGACGCATCGAAGACCGTGTTCGCCACCATGCCATGCCCGCCCGGCCGGCAGCCGGTGACGAGGGAGGGCGTCGCCACCCGCGTCTCCGACGGGAAGACGCTGCGGGCATGGGCGAAGCGCGTGCCGGCGGCGGCCAGCGCCGCGAGATGCGGCGTCAGCGCCGGGGAGACCATGTCCGGCCGCAGCCCATCCAGCGCGACCATGATGCAGCGAGTCATCGGCGCCCCCTTCCCTGGAGCGGTTGCCGTTGGCCATGGCTCACGGCAACCGTTCCGGTCATTTGAATCGACGAGCATCGTCACCCGGTCAGGCGCTTCCACCTGAGCGGGATCTGCTCTGGCGCCCCACCATGCGCGCGGCCGCGATCGCGGCCAATGGCTGCAACGATCGGTGTCGCCGAAGCTTCACCTAAGCGGGGCGCCGGGCCCGCCGCAGAGAGGAAGGAGTTCCGCCATGACGGGCAGCGACACCGCCTTCGCCGGCTCGATCCCGCAGCTCTATGACCGTCACCTGGGCGCCGGCATGTTCGGGCCGCATGCGGCGGAGGTCGCGGCGCGGCTCGCCGGCCTCCGCACGGGGGCGGTGCTGGAAGTGGCGGCCGGCACCGGCCTCGCCACCGCCGCGCTGGCGCAGGTGCTGCCGGCCGCGGTCGCCATCACCGCCACCGACCTGAACCAGGCCATGCTGGACTGCGCCGCCGCCAAGCCGGCGCTGGCGCGGGTGGCCTTCCGCCAGGCGGATGCGCAGGCCCTGCCCTTCCCGGACGCGGCCTTCGACGCCGTGGTCTGCCAGTTCGGCGCCATGTTCTACCTGGACCGGGTGCGCGCGCATGCCGAGGCGCGGCGGGTGCTGCGGCCCGGCGGGCGCTACCTGCTGAGCCTGTGGGACAGCCTGGCGCACAACCCGGTGGCGGCGCTGGTGCAGGACACCCTGGTGGCGCTGTTCCCGGACCGGCCGCCGGGCTTCATCGCCCGCGCGCCCTTCGGCCATCACGACCCGGGCCGGCTGCGGGCCGAGCTGGCGGCGGCCGGCTTCGCCGAGGTGCAGGTGGCGGCGGTGCCGGCGACCTGGGTGGCGGAGTCGGCGCGCAGCCCGGCGATCGGCTACTGCCAGGGCTCGCCGCTGCGGGCGGAGCTGGAGGCGCTGGGGCCGGAGGCGGTGGCGCGCGCGACCGAGGCGGCGGCGCAGGCCATCGCGGCGCGCTACGGCGAGGGGCGCCTCGAGACGCCGATCCAGGCCCTGGTGGCGGAGGCGCGGGCATAGCAACGCCGGGATGTCCCGGCAGCGGCACCGGCCAACGGCACGGATGGCGGCATGCGCCCGGGGCCGCGGGCGGTATCGGCGGCGCGGCCCGATCGGCCGCGCGACGGGAGCCGCCGTCGCGCCCGGCGGCCTGCCCTGGCCGGGCGGCTTCGGGGGGTTCCCCCCGGATCCCGCCCGCCCCCGGTGCCGGCGCCTATTCGACCCGGATATCAGCCTTGCGGATCACCGGCTCCCAGCGGCGGCTGTCCTCCTCGATGACGCGGAGGAGGCTCGCGCCATCGGCGAAGCTGCTCTCGATGCCGCGGGCGGCGAGCGCGGCGCGGCCTTCCGGCGTGTCCACCGCCTGGCGGGCAGCGTCCTCCAGCCGGCGGCGGATCGGCTCCGGCACCCCGGCCGGGGCCAGCACCGCGCCCCAGTTGTCCACGGCATAGCCGGGCAGGCCGGCGGCCTCCGCCACCGTCGGCACGCCGGGCAGCAGCGGGCTGGCCTGTGCCGCGAGATTGCCCAGCGCCCGCAGCCGCCCGGCCTTGATCAGCTCGTCCACCGCCGACAGGGGCGCGGAGACCAGCTCCACCTCCCCGCTCACCGCCGCGGTCACGGCCGGGCCGGTGCCGCGGTAATGCACATGCGTGAGCTTGCCGCCCGACATGGCGTCCATCAGCTCCGCGCTCACATGCGTGATGGTGCCGAGGCCCGGGGTGCCGTGGTTCAGCAGGCCGGGCTGGCGGCGGGTGATCTCCACCACCTCCCGCAGGTCGCGCGCCTGCAGCTTCGGCCCGCCGGCGATGACGGTGGGGGCGAGCGCCACCTTGGCCACCGGCGCGAGGTCACGCCGCAGGTCGAAGGGCAGCCTGCTGTAGACGAACTGGTTCACGACGACGGTGTTGAACACCGTCACGATGGTGTAGCCGTCCGGCGGCGCCTTCGCGACCGCATCGGTGCCGATATTGCCGCCGGCGCCGGAGCGGTTCTCCGGCACCACGGGCTGGCCCAGCGCCTCCCCCATCCGTTGCGCCAGCAGGCGGCCGAGGATGTCGCTGCCGCCGCCCGGCGGGAAGGGGATGACCATCTTCAGCGGACGGTTAGGGAAGCCGTCCCCCTGCGCGAGGGCGGGGGCGGCGAGGGCGCTGGCGCCAAGGGCGAGCGCGGCGCGGCGGGAGAGCGGGGTCATGGCGCAGCCGTCATGGCCGAGGATGGAGGGGCGGGCAAGCGGCGGGGCGCGGCGGGCGCTCAATTCCGCTGAGTCCGGAACGGACCTTTTCGGCGAAAGCCATTGATCGGGCTAGGCATTCCGGCCCGGGGGCTTGAGGAATTGAGGATTTGAGCGGATTGCCGGGGCAGCGGGCGAACGGGCTCGGCCCCGTGCCGCCGGCAGGATCGCAGGCCGGCGATGCCAGGCGCAAGGAAATATTCCTACCCCACCCATCGCCATGCCCCCGCCTGACTCAGGGGTTCCAAGGGCCCTGTCGCCCTTGGCGGGGTCGGCGGCACTGCCGCCGACGGAGGGGTAAGGCGGCGCCCTTCCCCGATCGTCACCGCGCCCCGACCGTCGCCCCCCTCGGCGCCGCCGGCCGCCGCAGGGACGCGGGCTTGCCGAACAGGTCGATCATCGCCGGGAAGACCACCAGGATGAAGACCGGCAGCAGCGTGGTCCCGCCCACCACCACCACGGCCAGCGGCTTCTGCAGGTCGGACCCGATGCCGGTGGCGACGGCCGCCGGCAGCAGCCCGACCATGGCCGCGAGGCAGGTCATCATCACCGGCCGCATCCGGTCCACCCCGGCCTGGTCCAGCGCCTGCCGCCAGGGCATGCCGGAATCCCGCAGCCCGTGGAAATGCGACAGCAGGATGATGCCTTCCATCACCGTGATGCCGAACAGCGCCAGGAAGCCGATGGCGGCGGGGACGCTGAAATGCAGCCCCATCAGGTCCAGCGCGGTGACGCCGCCGATGCAGGACAGCGGCAGCAGGCCGAAGATCAGCAGCGTGTCGCGCAGGCTGCTGAACTGGACGTAGAGCAGCACGCCGATGAGCGCGAGGGCGATGGGCACCACCACCTGCAGCCGGGCGATCGCGTCCTGCAGGTTGCGGAACTCCCCCACCCATTCCAGCCGGTAGCCGGGCGGCAGCGCCACGTTCTGCAGCACCCGCGCCTCCGCCTCCTCCACCGCGCTCTGCGGGTCGCGGCCGCGGACGCTGAACTTCACCGGGACGTAGCGCGACGCATCCTCCCGGTAGATGTAGCTGGCGCCGGAGACGAGTTGGATGCGCGCGACATCGCCGAGCGTCGCGCCGGATTGCGGGGTGATGGGGATGCGGCGGATGGCATCCAGCCCGATGCGGTAGGGCGCGTCCAGCCGCACCACGATGGGGAAATTGCGGTCGCCGCCTTCCTCGTACAGCCGCGCCGCCTCCTGCCCGCCGATGGCGGTCTGGATCACCTGGTTGATGTCGTTCACCGCCAGGCCGTAGCGGGCGGCCCGCGCCCGGTCGATGCGGATCGACACGGTGGGCTGGCCCAGGGTGCGGAAGGCGGCCAGGTCGGCGATGCCCTCCACCTGCGCCATCTGGGCGCGGATCTGCTCGGCCAGCCTGGCCAGCACGTCGAGTTCCGGCCCGATCACCTTCAGGGCGTTGGCGCCCTTCACGCCCGAGGATGCCTCCTGCACGTTGTCCGAGATGTACTGCGAGAAGTTGAAGTCGACGCCGATGAACTCCTCGGCCAGCCGGGCCTGGATCCGCTCGACCAGCGCATCCTTGGTCTTCGCCGTGGTCCATTCGTCCATCGGCTTCAGGGGCACGAAGAACTCGGCGTTGAAGAAGCCGGCGCTGTCGGTGCCGTCGTCCGGCCGCCCCTGCTGGGAGGTGACGGTGATCACCTCCGGGAACTCCTTCAGCACCAAGCGCATGCGGTTGACGTAGCGGTTCCCTTCCTCGAGCGAGATGGTGGCCGGCATGGTCGCCCGCATCCAGATCGACCCTTCCTCGAGCGTCGGCAGGAACTCCCCGCCCATGCGGGAGAACTGGAAGACCGCGCCGCCCAGCAGCAGGACGGCGACCAGCATGGTGGCCAGCCGGCGGCGCATCGCCAGGTGGTGCAGGAACAGGTGGGCGCTGCCAAGCCAGCGGACCAGCGGCATCACCTTCTCCTTCGTGTCGTCGCGGAACAGGGCGCCGGCCAGCGCCGGGGCGACGGTGAAGGTGGCGAAGAGCGCGCCGCCGATGGCGTAGGCATAGGTCTTGGCCATGGGGCCGAAGATCCGCCCCTCGATCCCGCCCATGGTGAAGAGCGGGATGAAGGCCGCGACGATGATCAGCGCCGAAAAGAAGATGGCGGTCGAGACCTCGTTCGAGGCCCGCAGCACGATGAGCGGGACGCCCGAGAGGCCGCGCGGCGCCGCCGGATGGGCGATGCGGTGGCCATGCCCGCCATGCGACAGGTGCAGGTGGCGGTAGACATTCTCCACCAGGATCACCGTCGCATCCACCAACAGGCCGAAATCCAGGCTGCCGAGGGAGAGCAGGTTCGCGCTTTCCCCCCGCAGCAGCATGATCAGCACGGCGGTGAAGAAGGCGAAGGGGATGGTGGCCCCCACCACGACGGCGCCGCGCAGGTCGCCGAGGAAGAGCCACTGGATGAACACCACCAGGATGATGCCGAGGATGATGTTCTTCACGACATGGTGGGTCGTCACCTCCACCAGGTCCTTGCGGTCGTAGATCGGCACGATGCGCACGCCGGGCGGCAGCACGCCGCCGCCATTGATCGCCCGCACCTCCTGCTCCACCGCGCGGATGGTGGGCAGCGTCTGCTCGCCGCGGCGCATCAGCACCACGCCCATGACCACGTCGTCATCCGCCTCCTGCCCGGCGATGCCGAGCCGGGGGAGGTTGCCGACCTCCACCCGCGCCACGTCGGACAGCAGGACCGGCACGCCGTTGCTGGCGCCCAGCACCACGTTGCGCACATCGTCCATGGAGCGGATCAGGCCGACGCCCTGCACCACGGCGGATTGCGGGCCGACATCGACGATGCCGGCGCCGGTCGTCGCGTCCCCGTTGCCGATGGCGTCCACCACCGCCGGCAGGGACAGGCCGTAGGCGGTCAGCTTCGGCAGGTCGACCACGACGTTGTAGGACTTGGTCGGCCCGCCATAGGCGGTGACGTCGATGACGCCCGGCACCCGCTTGAAGCGGCGCTGCAGCACCCAGTCCTGCAGCACCCGCAGGTCGGTCAGCGAGAAGCCGGGCGGGCCGACGACGCGGTAGCGCAGGATCTCCCCGATCGGCGACCAGGGGCTGATCTGCGGCTGCACCCCGCTGGGCAGCTGGATCTGCCCCAGCCGGTTCAGCACCTGCTGCAGCGACTGCTCGTAGCTGTAGGCGAAGGTGAACTGGGCCGAGACGACGGACAGCCCGAACAGGCTGGTGGAGCGCACCTTGGCCAGGTTCGGCATGCCGGACAGCCCGACCTCGATCGGGATGGTGATGTAGCGCTCGATCTCCTCGGCGCTCTGCCCCTGGTTCTGGGTGATGACGACGACGGTGGGCGGCACCGGGTCCGGATAGGCCTCGATGTTCAGCTGCCGGAAGCCGGCGAAGCCGATGCCCAGGAAGGCGACGAAGAGCAGGATGACCAGGGCCCGCTTCTGCAGGGCGAAGGCGACCAGGAAGCGCATGCGGTTTCCTTGCCGCGCATCCCGGGGCGGGGATGGGCGCGGGCGGCGGCTGGCTGGGGGATGCGGCGGGCAGGGCGCGCCCGATGCTTCCTCTCTCGCATGCCGCGCCTTGCCGCCGGGCCGCGTTGCCGCTTACGGCTTCGCCATGCGGTGCAGCATGGGCGTTACGGTTCCGCCACGCCGCCCCGGCCTGCCGCGCTGCGCCGGCGCATGGTACCGCTTGGCCATGGCCCCTGATCCCCGGCATCGGCGGTGCGGCCCGTGGAGTTCGGGGCGGGCCGCATCCCGCCGCCGCGGTGCCGCGCCGCGCCCGCGGCGGGACGGCCGGCACCGCCCGCCGCTGCCCGTCCG
>NZ_SMOA01000191.1 GCF_004353985.1 Paracraurococcus ruber
GATGGCCGGCGCGGGCAGGCACGGCGGCCCGGCGGCGCCGCAGGCGCGCGCCGCGGCATTGCCAATCCAGGCGGCCCGGCACAGGCTTCCGACCGGAAGCGATGCCGCAGCGATGACGACCAAGACCTACTGGACCTGGCTTGAGCGGGAATGGTCCGCCATCCGGGCACGCAGTCCGGGCATCGCGCCGCCCGGCGGTCTCGCCGGCCTCGCGCTGTCGGGCGGCGGCATCCGCTCCGCCGCGGTCTGCCTCGGCGTGCTGCAGCGGCTGGACGCGGCCGGGCTGCTGGCACGGTTCGACTACCTCTCCAGCGTCTCGGGCGGCGGCTATACCGGCATCGGCTGGCTCGCCCGCGCCGCCGCCGAGCACGAGGCGGCGCGGGCGGCGACGGGCGAAGCGCCGCCCGCCCGGCCCTGCCGCTTCCCCTACAACCCGCCCGAGGCCCTGCCGCCGCCGCCCCGCGCGGCCGGCGCGCCACTGGGCGACCGGCATCCGGTGCCGACCCCGCTGGGCTGGCTGCGCGACCATGCCAGCTACCTGCTGGCGCCCGGCCTGTGGTCGCTGCTGGCCGCCATCGGGATGCTGCTGCGCAAGCTGGTCGCCAACATCCTGACCATCGCGCCGGTGGTGGTGCTGGCCGCGGTGCTGGTCGGGCTGCTGGGGCGCAGCCAGGAACGGGTGGCGGGCTGGCTCGCCGGGAAGATGCTCGATCCCTCCGGCGCGCTGCCGGCGCTGCTCGGCCTGCCGCTGCTCCTCCTCGTCCTGGTCTGCGCCCGGATGGAACGCAGGGCCGCGCGGCATCCGGCGCAGCGCGGCATGGCGGTGCGGGCGCGGCTGGATGCGCTGGGCGCCGCGGTGATCCTGGCGCTGCTGGCTGCCCTGCTGCTCACCGCGCCGCTCGGCCTGCTCGAATTCGCCGGGCTGCTGCGCGGCGGCGACACCGGCCTCGTCACCCTGCCGGCCCTGGCCGTGGTCATCGGCAGCCTGCTGCTCGCCACCCTCGCCAGCCGCATCCGCGGGCGGGCCGGGCGGATCGTCATCTCCGCCCTCGGCCTGCTCTTCGCCGGCGGGTTGCTGGTGCTGATCGCCCTCCTGGCCGATCTGCTGGCGACGCCGGCGCCGGGCGGCAGCACCGACCTGACATGGCTCTGGCCCCAGGCCGGCGCGGCGTCGCCGGCCACGTTGCTGCTGCTCGCCGCCGGCCTCGCCGCCGCGGCCGGGTGGCTCGCCTGGGTCGCCGCCCCGGGCGGGGCCAGGCTGCTGCCGCGGCTGCTGCCGGCGGCGCTGCTCCTCTATCTCGCCCTCGGCACCGCCGCGCCGCCGGTGCCGGGCGAGCCGGTGGACTGGCCCGTGCTGCTCGGCGCCGGGCTGGCGGCGCTGGCCGCCCGGGCGGTGATCTGGCGGCTGATCGACCCCAATGCGACGTCCCTGCATGGCTTCTACCGCGACCGGCTGGCGGATGCCTTCCTCGGCGATCCGCGCGGCCTGTCGGCGGGGGGCGAGCGGCGCATCGGCCTTTCCGACCTGCTGCCGGCGAAGACCGACGGCCCCTTCCCCATCCTGAATGCGACGGTGAACGGCGCGCCGAGCAGCGAACTCGCCCGCCGCGGCCGGCGCGCCGCGCCCTTCACCATCACGCCGCTCGAGGCCGGCAACATCACGCTCGACTACTGCGACACCGCGGCGCTGGAGCGCGCGGCGCCGGATTTCGACGCGGCGGCGGCGATCGCGCTCTCGGGCGCGGCACTGTCGCCGAATGCCGGCAGCAAGACCGGCGGCGGGCTGGACCGCTTCGTGAAGGGCCTGCTCAACGTCCGCACCGGGCGCTGGCTGCCGGCGCCCATCCCGGCCCGCGGCGGCCGGACGCCGCGGCCGCCGCTCGATCCGCGGCAGTTCCTGCTGGAGCTGACGGGCATCCGCCGCACCACGCCGGAGGATCGCTGGGTCTTCGTCAGCGATGGCGGGCATTTCGAGAATCTCGGCCTGGTCTCGCTGCTCCACCGGCGCTGCGCCCTGGTGCTGGTGGTGGATGCCGAGGCCGATCCGCGCATGACCCTGAACGGCCTGGCGGTGGCGACGCGCATCGCCCGGCTGGATCTCGGGGCCGAGGTGGAGCTGGATACCGCGCCGCTACGCCCCGATGCGCAGGGCTGCACCGCGGCGCATGTGCTGGAAGGCCGCATCCGCTACCGCGACGACGACCCGGTCTGGCCGGGCGGCGTCGCGCGGCTGGTCTATGTGAAGGCCTCCGTCACCGGCGACGAGGCGGCCGATGTGCTGGAATACCGCAGCCGCTACGCCGATTTCCCGCAGGAGACGACGGCCGACCAGTTCTTCTCCGAGGAGCAGTTCGAGGCCTATCGCCGCCTCGGCTGGCACATGGCGGCGGCGGTGGTGGACGACGCGGCGCGGCAGGCCTGGCCGGCCCGGGCCGGCGACGGGCCGCCCGCGGCGATGACCGCCCGATAGCGGTGCGCCAATGCCCCGACGCATCGACACCGGTATCGCCCGCTGCGCTGGCGGTGCGGCGGCGCGCCAGCCACGCCGACCGGGCCGGTGAGCATCCAGACTGGCCAGGCCGGCATTGGCGGCCGCCAGGATGGCGCACCGCGGCCCGCACCCCAGCGCCCGGCGGCGTGCCGGAGGTCCCGGCCGGGCGGACCGGTGCCCGGGTGCCCGCATGCGTTCATTGGCGGCCATGGCGCATGACCGCCGGTGTCAGCCGATGCGCTCGATCCCGCCCATCCAGGGGCGCAGCACCGGCGGCACCTGCACGCTGCCATCCGGCTGCTGGTGCGTCTCCAGCACCGCGATGAGCGCCCGGCCGACCGCGACGCCGCTGCCGTTCAGCGTGTGCAGGAAGACCGTCCCCTTGCCGTCCGGCGCCCGCATGCGCGCATTCATCCGCCGCGCCTGGAAGTCCCGGCAGTTGGAGCAGGAGGAGATCTCCCGCCAAGCCCCCTGCCCCGGCAGCCAGACCTCCAGGTCATAGGTCTTCGCCGCGCTGAAGCCGGTATCGCCGCTGCACAGCACCACCCGCCGCCAGATGAGGCCGAGCTCGGTCAGCACGCGCTCGGCGCAGCGGGTCATGCGCTCATGCTCGGCCTCGCTGTCCTCGGGCCTGGTGACGCTGACCAGCTCCACCTTCTGGAACTGGTGCTGCCGCAGCATGCCGCGGGTGTCGCGGCCGGCGCTGCCGGCTTCCGAGCGGAAGCAGGGCGTCAGCCCCGTATAGCGGCGCGGCAGCGTGGGCTCCGGCACGATTTCCTCGCGGACCAGGTTGGTCAGCGGCATCTCGGCGGTGGCGATCAGGTAGCGGCCATCGGTGGTCTTGAAGAGGTCGTCCTCGAATTTCGGCAGCTGCCCGGTGCCGTAGACGGTCGCCGCATTGACCAGCAGCGGCACCGCCGTCTCGGTATAGCCATGCTCCTCGGTATGCAGGGTCAGCATCCACTGGCCGAGGGCCCGTTCCAGCCGCGCCAGCGGGCCGGAGAGCAGCGTGAAGCGCGCCCCCGCCAGCTTGGCGGCGGTAGCGAAATCCATCTGGCCCAGCGCCTCGCCGATCTCGAAATGCTGCTTCGGCGCGAAGTTCGGCCGGGGCGGCTCGCCATGCTGGTGGAGGACGACGTTGCCGGTCTCGTCCTGGCCGTCCGGCACGGCGGCGTCGAGGATGTTGGGCAGCGCCTCCAGCAGCGCGGTCTGGGCGGCCTCGGCGCGGGATGCCTCGGCCTCCAGCGCCGCCATCGCGTCGCGCAGCGCGGCGCCCTCGGCCTCCAGCGCCACGCTGTTGCCGCCGCTGCGCTTGGCCTGGCCGATCTCCTTGGCCAGGGCGTTGCGCCGCGCCTGCTTCTCCTGCAGCGCCTGCTGCGCACCGCGCCGGGCGGCGTCCTGCGCCAGGATCTCCGCCGCCACCGGCGCCACGCCGCGGCGGGACATGGCGGCGTCGAAGGCGGCCGGGTCGGCACGGACGAGGCGGATGTCATGCATGGCAGTCGGGTCCCGGCAAACTCAGGGCGGGGCGTCGGGGCCGCGCCGCCGGCAGTCTAGAGCGGATCGCGGAGGGCCGTGAACGGCCCGGAGCGTGAATCCGCTCTGAAAACAACACGCTACAGCGGCGCGGCGTTCAATCTTGAACGCCGCGCCGCTGTAGGGCGGATCGCGCCGCAAGGCGTGACCCCGTTCCGCAATCGGTGGCCTGGGGCGGCTGGCGCGTCCGGACGGGCGCGCGAACCGCCCTAGGTGCTCTTGGTCCCGTCCGGCTTCTTCGGCGCCATCCACACCGCCGCCAGGATCGAGATCTCGTAGAGCAGGATCAGCGGCACCGCGAGGCCGACCTGGCTGATCACGTCGGGCGGCGTCAGCACCGCGGCGACGACGAACATGCCGACGATCGCGTAGCGCCGGCCCTTGCGCAGCGTCTCCACGGTCAGGATGCCGACGCGACAGAGCAGGGTCAGCAGCACCGGCAGCTGGAAGGCGATGCCGAAGGCCAGGATCATCTGCATGACCAGCGAGAGATACTCGCTGACCTTGGCTTCCAGCTGGATGGGCAGCGCGCCATCGCCCGGCGGCGTCTCGAAGGTGATGAAGAAGCGCCAGGCCAGCGGGAAGATGAAGTAGTAGGCCAGCGCCGCCCCCAGCACGAAAAGGAAGGGCGAGGCCAGCAGGAAGGGATAGATCGCCCGCTTCTCGCTGCGGTAGAGCCCGGGCGCGACGAACATCCAGAGCTGGGTCGCCCAGACCGGGAAGCTGAAGAACACCGCGCCGAAGAAGGCCACCTTCAGGTAGGTGAAGAAGGCCTCGTACAGCGCGGTGAAGATCATGCGGCGGTCGCCGCCGCCCTGGTGCTGCAGGATGTCGGCCAGCGGCCGGGCGAGGAAGCCGTAGATCTGCGCCGAGAAATAGTAGCAGACGGCGAAGGCGATGGCGAAGGCGCCGACCGACCAGAGGAGCCGCGTGCGCAGCTCCATCAGGTGGTCCATCAGCGGCATCGGCTTGTCGTCGATGGTGTCGTCCGGATCACGCGGCACGGGCGTCGTCACTCAGCGGGTGGGAAGCGGGCGGGCGCGCGGCGGGATGCCGGTCCGGGGCACGGGACCTTGCGGCCGGAAGCGGAGGCTGGCGGACATGCTGGCACGCACCCTCAGGTCTTGTGGACGGGGGCCGGCTCGGCCGCCGGAATTGCCGCTGGCGCCGCCGCGGTCGCCACCGGCTCGGGCGCCGGCACGCCGCCATTGGCGGGTGGCACGAAGGCCGGCGCCGGCGGCGGCTTCGGCGCCTCGGCCACCGGCGGCGGCGGTGGCGGCGCATAGGCGGGCGGGATGAAGGCCGGGGCCGCCGGCTTCGCCGGCTCGGCGCTGCCGGTCGCGGCGCCGGCCCCCTCCATGGCGGAGGCCGGCGGCGTGTAGCCGCCGGAGAAGCCCGGCTTCAGCGGGTCCTCGGTGAAGGTCTTGCGGATCGAGCCGTCCGCATCCACCGCCTTCTCGAGCGTGTCCTTGATGTTGAAGCTGCGGATCTCGTTGATCGAGTTCCGCACCTCGTCGAGCTTCGCCTCGCGCACCAGCTCGTCGGCCTGGCTCTGGAACTCGCCGGCCATGCGGCGCAGCTTCTGCACCCCGCGCGCGAGGCCGCGGATGGCCTCCGGCAGGTCCTTGGGGCCGATGACGACGAGCGCCACCACCCCGATCAGCGCAATCTCGGACCAGGCAAGGTCGAACATGGCGTCTCCGGCCGCGGTCCGGGGGTGGGAACCCCCGGCGCCGCAAGGCCGCCTCCGTTAGCAGGAACAACAGGGTCCAACAATCTGGCGAGCCCATCCGGAGCGGCCCCCCAGGGCCCGGGCGGCGGCCCGCCGGGCACGGGGCCAGCAGCGGCACCCCGGACGCGTCCGCCGCACGCTATCTAGGCAGCCTCGGGCGGGAATACGAAGGCGCGCTCCGGGTCCATCGCAACCGTCACCTGCTGTCCACGTGCCAGCCGGATGCCGGGCGGCAGCCTGGCATGCAGGTGCAGCAGGCCGCCCGCCCCGTCGGCGACCGCCAGATGCACCAGCGTGGTGGCGCCCAGCAGCCGGCAGGCCTCCACCTCGGCCGGACGGCCGCCCTCGCCGGCGACCAGCAGCCCCTCCGGCCGCAGCAGCACCTCCGCCGGGCCCTCCGGCAGGTCGGCGCCAGGGCGCAGCGGCAGCGCGCCGATCGCCGTCTCCGCCCGCCCGCCGCGCACCAGGGCCGGCAGCCGGTTCACCTCGCCGAGGAAGGTGGCGACGAAGGGATGCGCCGGGCTCAGATACAGCTCCTCCGGCGGGCCGACCTGGATCACCCGGCCCTGCCGCATCAGGGCGATGCGGTCGGCGAGGAACATCGCCTCCTCGGCGTCATGGGTGACGATCATCGCCGGGATGCCGGCGGATTGCAGGACATGCAGCGTGTCGTCCCGCACCTGCTCCCGCAGGCGGGCATCGAGCGAAGCGAAGGCCTCGTCCAGCAGCACCACCTGCGGCCGCGGCGCGAGCGCCCGGGCCAGCGCCACGCGCTGCTGCTGCCCGCCCGAGAGCATGTGCGGATAGGCATTGGCATAGGTCTCGAGGCCGACGCGCGCCAGCGCCTCCCGCACCGCCCAGGGGCGCTCCCCGCGCGGCAGCCGGTGCAGGCCGAAGACGACATTCTCGGCCACCGTCAGGTGCGGGAACAGCGCGTAGTCCTGGAAGACGAAGCCGACATGGCGCTGTTCGGGCGGCACCTCCCGGCCCGGCTCGCCGACCAGGAGCCCGCCCAGCTCGATCCGGCCCTCCTGCACCGCCTCGAGCCCGGCGACGAGGCGCAGGAGCGTGGTCTTGCCGCAGCCGGAAGGCCCGAGGAGGCAGAGGATCTCCCCCGGCCGGACATGCAGGTCCACCCCGCGGAGGATGTCCACGGGACCATAGGCGTGGCGGATGCCGGTGAGGCGAAGGGACATGCCGGGTTCCGGAGCAGGGGCCTGGGGGGCAGGCCTGTAGACCAGCGCGGGGCCAGCGGGAACGCTGCCCCGCCGCGGCGCGGCGAGCGGGGGTGGCGCGTTCCGGGCGCAGCCGGCCCATCCCGGGGCCGGCGCGGCGCCGGACGTGCCATGGCGCTGGGCCAGCGCGGCCGGGCGAGGGAAGCCCCGGACCGGTCAGGCCCGCGGGAGGGGCAGCCCCCCCGCAGGGGCGGGCCCTCGCGCCGGAGCGCCGTGCGCGAGCGGGTCGCATGGCGGCACCGACGCCGCGACGCGGGCATGCGCGTTCGGATCGCCCGAACGGTTCGCGCGGCGGCCCGAGCAGGCGGTGCGGCCCTGGTCTTCAAGCCTGGTGCCGATCGACGCCCTTCCGCGATCCGGTCCGGCCGGACGCGGCGACGCCGGGAGGGGCCCCGGCAGCGCCGCAGGCTCAGGCCGATGGCGAGGCGGCCAGCGGCGCCAGCAGCGGCGCACCCGGCTCGTTCACCAGCTCTTCCCGCCGTGGCAGGTCGGTCAGCGCCCGCAGGCCGAATTGCTCGAGGAATTTCGGCGTGGTGCCCCAGAGGCTCGGCCGTCCCGGCACCTCCTTCCGGCCGCGCGGCGCGACCAGCCCCATCTCCAGCAGCGATTCCAGGGTGGTCTGCGAGAGGCTGGCGCCGCGGATCTCCTCGATCTCCGCCCGCGTCACCGGCTGGTGATAGGCAATGATCGCCAGGGTCTCCATGGCGGCGCGGGGCAGGCGGCGCGGCACCTCCACCACCCGCGTCAGGGCGGGGGCCAGTTCCGGCGCGGTGCGGAAGGCGAAGCCGCCGGCGACCTCGACCAGCTGCACCGGCCGGTCGGCGCAGCGGGCGGCGAGCGCGGTGAGGACGGCGCGCGCCTCGACGCCCGGCGGCAGCGCCTGCTGCAGCCGCTGCGGCGTCACCGGCCGGTCGCTGGCGAAGACCAGCGCCTCGGCGAGGCGGAGGGCATGGGCGAACAGGGCCGGGTCCGGCTCCGGCAGGCCCGACTCGGTCGCGGCGGCCTCCGGCACGGCGACATCGCCGGGCACGGGGACCGGACCAGCGGGGACGGACGCGGCGCCGGTCGAGGCCGGATCGGGCTCGTCCGCCACGACCTCCGGAGCATCCGGCCGGGCTGCGCCGTGCGCCGGCGGCGGCGATGCGGCCGCGTCGGGGGCTTCGGTCGCGGCAGAATCCTTACCCGCCGGGTCGGCCTGGGTCACCGCGGCCTCGGCCGGCCCGGTATCCCCGGTGCCGGCGGCGGCAACCGGGCCCCGGGCATCCCCGGACGCCGCATCGACCGCCTCGGCCGGCCGCTCCTCGCCCTCCTCCGGGTCAGGCAGCCCTGGCATCGCGCACCTCCACAGCCTGCGCCCGGCGGATCAGGATCGGCCCGAAGCTGTGCTCCTGCCGCAGCTCGATCGCGCCGCCGCGCGCCGTCTCCAGCGCCGCCACCAGCGTGCTGGCGATGGCGGCGCGGCGCTCCACCGGGTCGGTCAGCCCGTCGGGCAGGAAGCGCTGCAGCACGGCCCAGTCCGGCAGGGCGCCGACCAGCCGGCCCAGCCGGCCCAGCGCCTCCTGCACCGACCACAGCCGGCGCGGCTTCGGCGTGTAGGGGCGCCGCGCCAGCGCCCGCCGCCGCGCCGCGGCATAGGCCTGCAGCAGCGCCGGCAGGTCGGCCGACAGGCCGCTGCGGTCCTCCACCTTCAGGGATTCGGGGGCGCCGCGGCCGAAGACCTCGCGGCCCAGCTGGTCCCGCGCCCCGAGCCAGGCGGCCGCGGCGCGCATCCGGCCCAACTCGGCGATGCGGTCGGTCAGGGCCGCCGCCAGCGCCTCGGCATCCTCCTCGGCGCCCGGCTCCTCCGGCACCAGCAGGCGGGATTTCAGCCAAGCCAGCCAGGCCGCCATCACCAGCCAGTCGGCGGCGAGTTCCAGCCGCACCCGCCGCGCCTGCTCCAGCACCGCCAGGAACTGGTCCACCAGGGCGATGATCGAGATCCTGTGCAGGTCCACCTTCTGGCTGCGGGCCAGGTCGAGCAGCAGGTCGAGCGGCCCCTCGAACCCCTCCAGCCGCAGGTGCAGCACCGGCGTCGCGGTCTCGCTCATCGCCCGCCCCCATTGCCGGACAGCCGCAGGACCAGGTTGAAGGCGTCCGCCACCACCTCCCGCAGCGCCCAGCCGACCGGGTCGAACCCGTCCACCACCCGCGGCAGGATGAAGACCGCCAGCAGCACGATCAGGATGCCCCAGCGTTCCAGCCGCATATACGGCAGCGCCAGCGGCGCCGGCAGCAGCCCGGCGACGATGCGGCCGCCGTCGAGCGGCGGGATGGGCAGCAGGTTGAACAGACCAAGCACGAGGTTCGCCAGGATCGACAGCAGCAGGAACCGGTAGAACAAGGCGAGCGAGTCGGGCGAGAGCAGCGGCACCCAGGCCGAGACGGGATGGATGAGCAGCCCAGCCAGCAAAGCGAGGCCGAAATTCATCGCCGGCCCCGCCGCCGCCACCAGCATCATGCCCTGGCGGGGGTTGCGCAGGTTCAGCACATCTACCGGCACCGGCTTGGCCCAGCCGAACATGAACTCCACCCGGCCGACGGTGAGAAGCTGCGTCACCAGCAGGAAGCCGGGCAGCAGGATGGTGCCCACCCGGTCGACATGCCGCAGCGGGTTCAGGCTGAGCCGGCCCATCCGCTTCGCCGTGTCGTCGCCGAGCGCGAGGGCGGCATAGCCATGCGCCGCCTCATGCAAAGTGATGGCCAGCACCGAGGCGAGGACGGCGGTCAGAAGCTCCGGGAGCCAGCCCGCCCCGAAGCTCACGCCGCCGCCAGCCAGGTGTCGCGCCGGGCCAGCAGCGCCGCCTGGTCGAGCGGCCGGCGGCGCGCCAGCATGGCGTCCCGCGCCGCGGCGAGCCGCGCCTCGGCCGTGTCCGACAGCGCCGGGCAGCCGGCAAGCGCCGCGGCGGTTTCCGCCAGCACGCCGTTGCAGTGCAGCACCAGGTCGCAGCCGGCGCCGATCGCCGCCGCCGCCAGCGCCCCGGGCTCGCCGCGCAGCGCCCGCATGCAGAGGTCGTCGCTGACCAGCACGCCGCCAAAGCCGATGGCGCCGCGGATCACCCGCTCGATCACCAGCGGCGAGAGGGTCGCCGGGCGCTCGGCATCCAGCGCCTCGTAGAGGATATGCGCCGTCATCGCCCAGGCGCCGCTGCCGGCAAGCGCCGCGAAGGGCGCGCAGTCCATGGCGAGCGCATCGCGGTCGGCGGCGACGCGTGGCAGGTCCAGGTGGCTGTCCACCAGCGCGCGGCCATGGCCGGGGATGTGCTTGATGACCGGGATGCAGCCGGCCTCCTGCAGCCCCTCGGCGGTGGCGCGGCCGAGCCGCGCGACCTCCGCCGGATCCTCGCCGAAGGACCGGTCGCCGACGATCTCATGCGCGCCTGGGATCCGCAGGTCGAGCACCGGGGCGCAGACCACGTCGAAGCCGGCCTCGGCGCAGGCCAGGCCGAGCAGCGCGGCATTGGCGCGCGCCGCCTCCTCCGGCCCCGCGGCGAAGCGGAAGGCGGGCGGGAATTCCGGCCAGTGCGGCGGCCGCAGCCGGGCGACCCGGCCACCTTCCTGGTCCACCAGGATCGGCGCCGCCTCCCCCAGCGCGTCCCGCAGCTCGGCCGTCAGGGCGCGCAGCTGGTCCGGGTCCACGACATTGCGGGCGAAGAGGATGGCGCCGAGCGGCGGCGTGGCGCGGAACAGGTCCCGCTCCTCCGCCGTCAGCCGCGGGCCGGAAACGCCGATCACGGCCGCGCGCGGACGCTCCACCGCCTCAGCCCCCGATCGGGTTGCAGGCGCCGCCCTTGGCCTTCACCAGGTCGCAGAGCGCCTTGGCGGCAGCGGCATCGGCCAGCCCGCCGGTGCGCAGGCGGAAGAGCGGCGGCTGGCCGTCCCGGTCCAGCTTCACGACGCGCGGCCGGAAGCCGGCCAGCTCGGGCACGCGCCTCGCCAGCCTCTCCCACTCGGCGCGGGCGGCCTCCTCGGTCGGCAGGGCGCCGAGCTGGACCATGCCCTTGCCGCCGGCGACCGGCCGCGGCTCGGCCGGCGCGGCGGCGGGGACCGGGGCGGGC
>NZ_SMOA01000192.1 GCF_004353985.1 Paracraurococcus ruber
CGGCCCGCCGCCCGTGGCGTGCCGCCGCGCCCGGGGGCGGTGCGCGGCCCGGCCGCCTGGCGCCCGCGCAAGCCGTTCCAAGCCCTCGCCTGCCGGGCGGCGGCCCGATCCGGTCCGTCCCCGCCGTCGCGCGATCCGCCCCAAGGCCGAGGGCCGCTGATCGTGACCGATCGACGGCCCCCCATCGCCGGTCGGCCTGCGCCGCAAGCCTTGGCCAGGGCAGATCCCGCTCATGTGGACACACCTGATCGGGTTAAGATGCTCGTCGATTCAAATGGCCGGAGCGGTTGCCGCGAGCCATGGCGGACGGAAGCCGCCCTGGTGTCCCGAATCCGAAATTCGTCGCCACGCGTGGCGTCCTTCGGTCCGGTCCACCTCCCTTCGTTGGCGGTGGCCTGCTGGTCCGCTGCCTTCGCAGCCAGGGGCCGCGAACTTCGCGGGCAGAACACTGGCCGGCATGAGCCGCGGCGCCCGTCAGGACGCGCGGCAGGAATGGAGCCCTCATGCTGGTGGTATAAGGTGCCGCATGCGCCTGCCCCGCCGACTCCTGCCCATGCTGCTGCTGCTGCCCGCGGGGGCCCGCGCGCAGGGGCGGCAGATGCGGCCGGGGGCCGCGCGCTTGCTGGGGCCGGCGCGGGCCCAGGGCGCCCTGGTCTGGGCGCATCAGCATTACCTCGACGGGCCGCCGCCCGATCCGCCGCCCTTCCTCGACCGGCTGCTCGGGCAGGGCTGGGATCCCTGGCGGCTGGACCGGCTGGCGCCGGCGGCGCCCGGCCAGTTCGGGCTGGATCCGCTGGAGGCCGGTGCCGCGGCGCTGGCCGCCGGCACCGCGGCCCTGCGGCTGGAAGGCTACCGGCAGGTGCTGGTGGTCGGGGAAAGCCGCGGCGCCTTCATCACGCTGGTCGCGCTGCGCCAGGCCGGGCTGGCGGAGGCGGTGCTGCTGCTGGCCCCGGCGGCGCATGGCTCGCGGCCGGAACGGCGGCCGCAGGCCCTGGCCGAATTCCGCGCCGCCTGCGCCGCCGCCGTGCCCGGCGCGGTGCGGCGCGCCGGGCTGGTGCTGTTCCAGGACGATCCCTACGACCCCGATCCGGCGGCCCGTGCCGCCGCCTTCGCCGAGGGCATGGCGCGCTGCGGCGCCGCGGCGCTGGTCATCGACCGCCCGCCGCAGCCCATTGGCCATGGCGCGGCCGGCGACCCGGAATTCGACGCGCTGTTCGGCGCCCGGCTGGCGGGCTTCCTCGCGGGCTGACCCAGCCGCCGCGTCAGGGCAGGTCCCGATCCGATGGGATCACCTGGGCGGGTGAAGATGCGCGTCGATTCGAATGACGCGAGCGGTTGCCGTGAGCCATGGCGAAGGGAAGCGGCGTCAGGGGCGCTGCAGCAGCGCCAGGCCGGCCGGCGTGGCGCCCACCCGCAGCCCCTCCGCGCCGCCCGGCAGCAGGGCGACGAAGCCGCCATCCACCGCATCCTCCCACACCGTCAGCCGGGGGCAGGAGGTGCGCCAGGCCTCGATGACCTCCCGGTAGGGGCGGGGCTCGGCCGCCACCCAGGCGACCAGGTCGCGGACCAGCGGCGCGATGATCTCCGACATCCGTCCTCTCCTCCTCAGGGCACCAGCAGCAGCCAGCCGCCATAGGCCAGGTAGCCGCCGGAGACCGTGGCGATCAGCCGGCCGGTCCAGCGGCGGTACTGCGCATCACTCATCGCTTCCAGCACGCGCCGCGCCAGGGTGGTGCCGAGCATGGAGCAGGCAACGGCCATGGCGGCGACGCCGGGCGCGACGGTGCCGGCATCCGCCACCAGCGCGCCGAAATACAGCAGCTTCAGGCCATGCCCCGCCAGCTGGCAGGCCGCCTTGGTGGCGACGATCGCCCGGCGGTCCAGCCCGCCGCCCAGGAAGAAGCGGTCCAGCAGCGGGCCGGAGACGCCGGTGAGCAGCAGCAGGGACATGCAGGCGGCGCCATAGCCCAGCGCCTGGGCCGGGCGGTCCGGGTCCGGCCGCATGCCCTCCGGCATGGCCTGCGCCAGGAAGGGCGTGCCGCCCAGCGCAATGAGGGCCAACGGCTTGTCCGGCACCCAGCGCACCAGGCTCCAGCCCAGCATCGCCACCGCATAGCCCGCGAGCACCCAGGCCACCGGCCGCCAGGCGACATGCCGCCGCCAGAGGATGCCGCGCCAGCCATTCGACGCCATCTGGGTCACCGCGTGCAGCGCCATGGCCTCCGGCAGCGGCAGCAGGGCCAGCAGCACGCCGACCAGCACCAGCCCGCCCGCCATGCCGAAGATGCCCGAGAGCAGGGCGGTGAAGACCATCACGCAGGCCAGCAGCAGGAGGGTGGTCGGCGGCATCGGCATCCCTGGGCGGCGGGCCGACGCCGCGGGCCGCCGGGCATCGGTGTTCCGGGGGCGGAGCCTCGCCGGCGGGCCGTCATGCCCGGCCGCGATCCGCCCTTCCGCCGCGAAGGCTGCGTCCGTTGAGGCCCTGGCGCAAACCGGGATATCCTGGCCTGGGCCTCAGCTTTCCTGAGGGTATCGCCGATGCGCCGCCTGCCCTTCCTGAACGGCATCCGCGCCTTCGAGGCCGCCGGGCGGCTGGGCGGCTTCGCCGCCGCGGCGGCGGAGCTGCATGTCAGCCCGGCGGCGGTCAGCCGCCTGGTGAAGCTGCTGGAGTCGCGGCTGGGCCTGGCGCTGTTCGAGCGGCGGGCGAACCGCCTGGCCCTGACCCCGGCCGGCGCCCGCTACCTCGCGGGCCTCACCGGCCTGCTGGACGGGCTGGAGCGGCTGACGGAGGAGGTGGCGGCGCTGGGCGGGCGGCAGGTGCTGACGCTCGGCGTCGGGCCGACCTTCGCCATCCGCTGGCTGATCCCCCGCCTGGCGGACTGGCAGCGGCGGCATCCGGGGATCGAGTTGCGGATCGCCACGGGCGGGGCGCAGGTGCCCTTCGCGCCGGACTGGAGCGCCGGCATCCGGCTGGGGGAAGGGCGCTTCCCTGGCCTCGTCTCCATCCCGTTGCTGGCGGCGGACCTGACGCCGGTCTGCGCCCCGGCCCTGGCGCGGCGCCTCGCCGCACCGGGCGACCTGGCGGGGGAGAGCCTGCTGCGCGTCGCCCATGCGCCGGAGGACTGGCCGCGCTGGCTGGCCGCCGCCGGCTGCCCCGGGATCGCGGCGCAGGGGCCGGTCTTCGGCCAGTACGGCCAGGCGCTGCAGGCGGCGGCGGACGGGCTGGGCGTGGCCATGGGCATCCGCCCCTATATCGACGACGACCTGGCGGCCGGGCGGCTGCTGGCGCCCTTCGCCCTGGCGGTGTCGAAGGGCATGCGCTGGTCCCTGGTGCATGCGCCGCAGCGCGCGGCGGAACCGGCGCTGGCGGCCTTCATAGGCTGGATCACCGCGGCGGCGGGCGAGGGGAAGGAGCAGGGCGGCTAGAGCGGCTCGCGCTGCCTTCTGAACGCGCGAGCCGCCCTGTCCTATTGCTTGCAGAGCGGATGTACGCGTCCGGGCGTCCACGCCCTCCCGCGATCCGCTCTGAAGCGGATCGCGGCGCGCCGGGGGCGCTGCCTCGCCGCATCATCCACGGCTTGACGCCCATGGCCTGACGCCCCGGCCTGCGACCGCCGGCCGCGCGGCCTGCGATGGTCCTGTCGCGGGCGACGCCGTGCGCGGCGGGCCACCCCGGCGCTCAGGCTGCGGCGACGGCTTCGATCTCGACCAGCCAGTTCTCGTCGAAGATGCCCGCGACGACGACGGTCAGCGCCGCCTGCCTGCCGCGGAGCACCTCATTCCGCACGGCCCGGTTCGCCAGGGCGAAGGACCGGTCCGCCAGATAGGTCCGGTGCATGACCAGGTTGTCCAGCGTCATGCCGGCGGCGGCCAGTTGCGCCGCCACGTTCTTCCAGGCCTGCCGGCACTGCGCCTCGAACCCCTCCGGCACCGCGCCATCGGCTCCGACCGGGGTCTGGCCGCTGACGAAGAGCAGCCGCGCATGGCCGGAGACCTCCATGGCCTGGACATAGCCGGTGGCGGGTATGGGGGCGTCCGGCGCATTGATCGGGCGGGCGAGCATCGGCAGGTCTCCAGGCGTCGCGCCTCTCATCGCCCGCTTCGCCGGACCGGACAAACCATGGTTTCTTCGCGCCCGGGATAGAATTTCTATACCGTCATGCAGCTGCCCGTACGGGGGATCGCCGTCGTGAGCCACCGCTTGCCGCCGCTCAACGCGCTGCGCGCCTTCGAGGCCGCCGGGCGGCATCTCAGCTTCAAGCGCGCGGCGGGGGAGCTTTCGGTGACGCCGGGCGCGGTCAGCCAGCAGATCAGGCATCTGGAACAGGTGCTCGGCTTCCCGCTCTTCCAGCGCCTGCCCCGCGGCCTGCTGCTCACCGGCCATGGCGAGGCGCTGCTGCCCGTCATCGGCGAGGCCTTCGAGCGCGTCTCCGCCGCGCTCGAGGAGGTGGCGACGGCCATGCCCGGGCGCATCCTCCGCCTCGGCATCTCGCCAAGGCTGACGCGCGATCCCGAAGGACTGCTCGCCGCGCTGGTCGGGCCGGGCGGGGCCGAGGCGTTCATCCGGGTGCAGCCGACCGACGATGTCGGCGACCTGCTGTCCGGCGCGATCAACGCCGTCCTGCGGCCGGGGCGCGGGCCCTATCCCGGGCTGCAGGCGGAGGCGCTGGACCTCCATCCCGCCTTCGCCCCGCACAGGCGCGCGACACTGGTGACCTGGCCGGGCCTCGCGCAGTGCCGCGAGGTCCGGAGGGCGAGGGCGCTCCTCGGCCAGGCATGAGCGGCGGCGGCGCCGCGATCCCCGGCCGCGCGGCAGGGGACCGGCGGTCGCCCGGCGCCCTGCCACGCCTCAGGCATGCAGCCCCGGGGCTTCCTGGCCCGTGCGCGCGACATATTCCGTGTAGCCGCCGCCATACTGGTGCACGCCCTCCGGCGTCAGCTCCAGCACGCGGTTGGACAGCGCGGCCAGGAAGTGGCGGTCGTGCGAGACGAACAGCATCGTGCCCTCGTAGCCCGCCAGCGCGCCGATCAGCATCTCCTTCGTCGCCATGTCCAGGTGGTTGGTCGGCTCGTCCAGCACCAGGAAATTCGGCGGGTCGTACAGCATCAGCGCCATCACCAGCCGCGCCTTCTCCCCGCCCGAGAGCACGCGGCAGCGCTTCTCCACCTCGTCGCCCGAGAAGCCGAAGCAGCCCGCCAGCGCCCGCAGGGAGCCCTGGCTGGCGCGCGGGAATTCCGCCTCCAGCGTCTCGAACACCGTCCGCTCGCCATCCAGCAATTCCATGGCGTGCTGCGCGAAATAGCCCAGCTTCACGCTGCCGCCGAGCGTGACCGTGCCGGCATCCGGCCGGGTCGCGCCGGCGACCAGGCGCAGCAGCGTGGACTTGCCCGCGCCGTTCACCCCCAGCACCGCGCAGCGTTCCCGCCGCCGCACCAGCAGGTCCAGCCCGTCATAGATCACCCGGTCGCCATAGCGCTTGTGGACGCCGCGCAGGTTGGCCACGTCGTCGCCCGAGCGGGGCGCCGGCGGGAAGTCGAAGGTCACGGTCTGCCGGCGCTTCGGCGGCTCGACGCGGTCGATCTTCTCCAGCTTCTTCACCCGGCTCTGCACCTGCGCGGCATGCGAGGCGCGGGCCTTGAAGCGCTCGATGAAGGCGATCTCCTTCGCCAGCATGGCCTGCTGCCGCTCGAACTGCGCCTGCTGCTGCTTCTCCGCCAGCGCGCGCTGCTGCTCGTAGAAGGCGTAGTCGCCGGCATAGGCGGTCAGCGTTCCGCCATCGATCTCGAGGATGCGGTTGACGACGCGGTTCATGAATTCGCGGTCGTGCGAGGTCAGCAGCAGCGCGCCGTCATAGCCGGCCAGGAATTGCTCCAGCCAGATCAGGCTTTCGAGGTCGAGGTGGTTGCTCGGCTCGTCCAGCAGCATCACGTCCGGGCGCATCAGCAGGATGCGGGCCAGCGCCACGCGCATCTTCCAGCCGCCCGACAGCGTGCCGACATCGCCGTCCATCATCGCCTGGCTGAAGCCGAGCCCGGCCAGCACCTCCCGCGCGCGGCCTTCCAGCGCATAGCCGCCCAGCGTCTCGAAGCGCGCCTGCACCTCGCCGAAGCGCTCCAGGATGCTGTCCAGCTCATCCGCCCGGTCCGGGTCGGCGAGCGCCGCCTCCAGCGACGCCAGTTCGGCCGCGACCGTGCTGACATCGCCGGCGCCGTCCATCACCTCGGCCACCGCGCTGCGGCCGGCCATCTCGCCGACATCCTGGCTGAAGAAGCCGATGGTCGTGCCGCGGTCCACCAGGACCTGGCCCTCGTCCGGCGGCTCCTCCCCGGTGATCATGCGGAACAGCGTGGTCTTGCCGGCGCCGTTCGGGCCGACCAGCCCGGTCTTCTCGCCCCGCTGCAGGGCGGCCGAGGCCTCGACGAAGACCAGGCGCTGGCCGTTCTGCTTGCTGATGGAATCGAGGCGGATCATGGAAGGTCGGGCATCCCGGGCGGTGGCGGCAGGCTTATGGCATGCCGCCACCGCCGGATCATGGCCCCCATGCGGCCAATCCCGCTTCGTGACGGCGGGCCGGCCCCGGCGCCGGCGGCCGGGGTGCCGGGCAGAGGTGCCGCCGGCCTGGGCGCTCGGCAGACAGGAAGCGCCGGCGCCCGGGCACATGGCCGCCGCGCCGTCCCCCGGCGGCGGGCCGGCCCCCATGGCGGCTTCGTCCCTGGGGGGACGCGTCAGCCGCCGGCCGCCATGGCGCCGGGCGCCTCCCGCGCCGGCATGGCCCTGCCGCCCCGCGCCGCGCTGTCCCCGAAGACCAGCCTGGCCCGCTCCTCCAGCCCCATGACGTCCCAGCGCTGCGCCGCCTCAGGCCCCGCATCGGCCATGCGGCCCGCCACGCGGCGCTGCTGCGCCGGGGTCAGTTCGCTCCAGAACCGGGCCAGCCAGCGATGCCGCCGGATCCGGTCGGGGAGGTCGGCTCCCTTGTCCGCCGCCGCCCGGGCCGCCAGGGCGCGCGAAGCCGGCGGGTTGGGGCGCGGCTCCATGGCGCGGATCGGGCCCGGCCGCGGGTCCCATGCCGCGCAGGCGGTCACGGCCAGGCAGGCTGCGAGGAGGAGAAGCCAGGGAACGCGCCGCACAGGATCACTCCGTCCGGCCGGGCCGGCAGGCCGCGGCCGGGCAGCAACGTCGCCGCCGGCCGGTCGTTGCGTGGCTGGTCGGGGCCGCGGCGGATCGGCGGGCCGGGCATCGCCGAGGCCCGGCGCCGCCCCATGGCCGGCCCCTCGGTTCCGGGCTAGACCCCCGCCCCATGCTCAGGGGCGTCCTCACCGTCGGCGGCTGGACCATGGCCAGCCGCGTCCTCGGCTTCGCGCGGGACATGCTGATCGCCGCCAGGCTCGGCGCCGGGCCGATGGCGGATGCCTTCTTCGTCGCCCTGAAGCTGCCCAACCTGTTCCGCCGGCTGTTCGGGGAAGGCGCCTTCAACGCCGCCTTCGTCCCCGCCTTCGCCGGCACCCTGGCGGTGCAGGGGCCGAAGGTGGCGCAGCAGCTGGCCGAGCGCATGGCGTCGCTGATGACGCTCTGGCTCTCGCTGATGGTGGTCCTCGGCATCCTGACGATGCCCTGGCTGATGACGGTGCTGGCGCCCGGCTTCGCCGACGACCCGGCCAAGTTCCAGCTGGCGATCGAGCTGACGCGGATCACCTTCCCCTACCTGCTGCTGATCTGCCTGACCGCGCTGGTCTCCGGCGTGCTGAACGGGCTCGACAGGTTCGCCGCCGCGGCGGCGGCGCCGATCTTCTTCAACCTGCTCTCCATGGCGTCGCTGCTGGTGCTGGCGCCCTATGTGGCGACGCCGGCGCATGCGCTGGCCTGGGGCGTCACGGCCTCCGGCGCGGTGCAGCTCGGCCTCGTGCTCTGGGCCTGCGCCCGGGCCGGGATGGCGCTGCAATTCCTCAAGCCGCCCTCCCTGGCGCCGGAGGTGCGGCAGGTGCTGCGCCGCATGGTGCCCGGCATCATCGGCGCCGGCGTCACCCAGCTGAACCTGGCGGTGGACGTCATCATCGCCAGCTTCCTGCCCGCCGGCGCCGTCTCCTACCTGTACTATGCCGACCGGGTGGGGCAGCTGCCGCTCGGGGTCATCGGCGCCGCGGTCGGCACGGCGATGCTGCCGCTGCTGTCCCGCCAGGTCCGCTCGGGCGAGAGCCTCTCCGCCCACCGCACCATGAACCGCGCCATGGAGCTGTCGCTGCTGCTCTGCCTGCCGGCGGCGGCGGGGCAGGCGGCGGCGGCCTGGCCCATCGTGCAGGTGCTGTTCCAGCGCGGCGCCTTCGGCGCGGCGGAGGCGGATGCGACCGCCGCGGCGCTGGCCGCCTATGCGGTGGGGCTGCCGGCCTATGTGCTGGTGAAGGTCTATGCGCCGGGCTTCTTCGCCCGCGGCGACACGGCGACGCCGGTGAAGGTGGGGCTGGCGGCGGTGGCGCTGAACCTGGCGCTGAACCTGGTGCTGACCCAGTGGCTGCTGCATGTCGGCGTGGCGCTGGCGACCGCGATCTCCGCCTGGTTCAACGCCGCCATGCTGGGCTGGCTGCTGAACCGGCGCGGGCAGATGATCCTGGACCGGCGGCTGCGGCGGCGGGCGCCGCGGCTGCTGCTGGCCGCGACGCTGATGGCCGGCGCGATCCTGGCGCTGGAGGCGGTGCTGTTCCCGATGGCCGGGCCGCTGCGCTACGCCGCCCTGGCGCTGCTGGTGGGGACCGGCGGCGCGGTGTATTTCGCCGCCGCGCATTGGCTGGGGGCGGTGGACCTGCGGGACCTGCGCGGGCTGCTGCGCCGGCGGCGGAAGCAGCCGGCCTGAGCCGGCGCTTGACCTGCCGCGCCGACCGGGCAATCACCCCGGCCTGTCATCCCGCGGATGGTCTCCACCCCCATGCAGCGCGTCTTCTCGGGCATCCAGCCCTCCGGCATCCCGACCCTCGGCAACTATCTCGGCGCGATCCGCAACTGGGTCCCGCTGCAGGACACGCATGACGCGATCTATTGCGTCGTCGACCTGCACGCCATCACGGTCTGGCAGGACCCGAAGGAGCTCCAGGCCCAGACGCGGGAGATGGCGGCGGCGCTGATCGCCTGCGGCCTCGACCCCGCCCGCTGCATCCTGTTCGTGCAGAGCCATGTCCACGCCCATGCCCGCCTGGCCTGGATCTTCAATTGTGTCGCCCGCCTGGGGTGGCTCAACCGCATGACGCAGTTCAAGGACAAGGCCGGCAAGGACCGGGAGGCGGCGTCCGCCGGCCTCTATGTCTACCCGAACCTCATGGCCGCCGACATCCTGGCCTACCGCGCCACGCTGGTCCCGGTCGGCGACGACCAGAAGCAGCACCTGGAACTGGCCAACGACATCGCCGAGAAATTCAACCACGACTACGGCGTGCCGGGCTTCTTCCCGCGGATCGAGCCGCTGATCCAGGGCGTCGCCGCCCGCGTCATGTCGCTGCGCGACGGCACGAAGAAGATGTCGAAGTCGGATCCCTCCGACCAGTCGCGCATCAACCTGACCGACGACCGCGACACCATCGCCCTCAAGATCCGCCGCGCCAAGACCGACCCGGAGCCGCTGCCGGAGCAGGTCGGCGGGCTGGAGAGCCGGCCGGAGGCGCGCAACCTGGTCGGCATCCTCGCCGCCGTGACCGGCACCACGCCGGATGCCGTGCTGCGCGAGCATGGCGGCAAGGGGTTCGGGAGCTTCAAGGAGGTCCTCGTCGAGGCGCTGGTCGGCCATCTCAGCCCGATCCAGGCCGAGATGACCCGGCTGCTGGGCGACCCCGGCGCGCTGGACGCGGCGCTGCGCCAGGGCGCGGCGCGGGCGGCGGCGATCGCCGACCCGATCGTGACCGAGGCGGAGCGGGTGGTGGGCTTCCTGCCGCGCTGACCGGCAGGCGCCGGCCCCGTCACCCGGGCCGGCGCGGCGCCCTCATGCCGGCCAGCACCCATGCTGACCGCCATGGTCACTGGGTTTGGCGCGCAGCGGCCACGCCAACCCTGCGCGCGATACCGGCGCGCAGATGTCGGGACGGCCGCGCGCCGGCATCAGCCCTTCGCCTGTTCCCGCGCGAAGTAACTGGTCATCAGGTTGCGGTAGTTCGGGATGTGGTTGGACAGCAGGCTGCCCAGCCCCTCGATGTCGTTCCGCCAGTCGCGGTGCAGCTCGCAGGCCACGGCGAACCAGTTCACCAGCTGCACGCCGGCCGCCTGCATGCGCATCAGCGCCGCCGTCCGCACGCCCTGGTCGAAGGTGCCGGAGGCGTCGGTGACGGCGAAGACCTCGTAGCCCGCCTCCCGCGCCGAGAGGGCGACGAAGGCGACGCAGACATCGGTGACGACGCCGGCCAGGACCAGCTGCTTGCGGCCGGTCCTCTCGATCGCCGCGACGAAATCGGCATTGTCCCAGGCATTGATCTGGCCGGGGCGCGGGATGTATGGCGCCTCCGGGAACATCGCCTTCAGCTCCGGCACGATGGGGCCGTTCGGGCCGTCCTCGAAGCTGGTGGTCAGGATGGTGGGCAGCTGGAAGAACTTGGCGCAGGCGGCCAGCGCCAGGACGTTGTTCTTGAACTCGTTCGGCGTGTAGTCCTGCACCAGGGAAATCAGCCCCGACTGGTGGTCCACCAGCAGGACGACGGCGTCGTCCTTGTTCAGGCGGCGATAGGCATAGTCTCCGGCCATGACGCATTCCTTCCTGGGCCGCGCGCCTGGCGCGGCGGTCTGCGGCACGGCCTGGACGGGCGGCGCCGGGCGCGAAGGCTAGGGCCTGGAACCGGGGCGCGCTTGTCGCTGCGTGCTGCGCCACGCCAGCGATGGCGGCAGGGTGCCGGCATCGCGGGGCTCGTGGCTGGCGGGCGATGGTGCCGGCGGGGCGGGCCCGGCCGCGACGGGGCCCGGCCCAGCGGCCGGCGGCCATCCCGCTGCGGCGGGTGCCCTGCC
>NZ_SMOA01000193.1 GCF_004353985.1 Paracraurococcus ruber
CGCCGCGGCCGCTGGCGGCGCCGGCCGGGCCGCTCTGGCGGCAGCCGGCCTTCCGCAGCCTCTCCCTTGCCTTCGCCATCGGCCTCGTCGCGCAGATGGGGCTGGTGACGACGCTGGTCTCCATCCTGGCGCCGGTGCTGGGGGAGGCGGGGGCGGGAATGGCCATGGGCGCGGCGACGGCCTGCGCGGTGATCGGCCGCACCGTGGTCGGCGTGGCGCTGCCGCCGGACCTCGACCGGCGGCTGGCGGGGGGGGCGAATTTCCTGCTGCAGGCGACCGGCTGCGCCGTGCTGGCGGTCGCCGGGGAGGCGCCGGCGGCGCTGCTGCTGGGCACGCTGGTCTTCGGCCTCGGCATCGGCAACCTGCTGTCGCTGCCGCCGCTGATCGCCCAGGCGGAATGGCCGCCCGAGCAGGTCTCGGCGGTCCTCGCGCTGCTGACCGCGGTGAACCAGGGCTTCTACGCCTTCGGCCCGGCGATCTTCGGCGCGGCGCTGCAGGGCTGGGGCGCGGCGGCGCCGCCCCTGCTGGCGGCCGGGCTGCAGCTGGTGGCGGCGGCGGTGCTGCTGGCCGGACGGCGGCCGCGCCCGGCCTGACCGCGCCGCCGGTCGGAAATGCGCCGTCGGGGGCGCGCCATCGGGGGCGCGCCATCGCGGCCGCGCTACAGGAAGCCCACCGGGTCCACGTCCACCTGCACCCGGACATGGTTCGGCACCGGCACCCGCGCCAGCCAATCCCGCAGGATGGGCTGCACCGCGATGTCGCGCCGGGTCTTCAGCAGCAGCCGCCGGCGGTAGCGGCCGCGCAGCAGCGCCAGCGGCGCCGGCGCCGGGCCCAGCACCTGCACACCCTCCCCACCCGGCGCCGCCAGGCCCAGGTCGCGCGCGGTGCGGTCGGCTTCCCGCTCCTCCTCGGAACTCACGATCAGCGCCGCCAGCCGGCCGAAGGGCGGCCAGTGGCCCGGGCGGCGCATCGCCGCCTCCTCCTGCATGAAGGCCTCGAGGTCGCCGGAGACCAGCGCCCGCATGACGGGGTGATCGGGCGAGAAGCTCTGCAGCAGCACCTGGCCCGGCGCCTCCGCCCGGCCGGCGCGGCCGGCGACCTGGTGCAGTAACTGCACCGTGCGCTCGGCTGCCCTCAAATCGCCACCCGCCAGGCCAAGATCGGCATCCACCACGCCGACCAGGGTGAGATGCGGGAAATGCCAGCCCTTGGCGACGATCTGCGTGCCGATGATGAGGTCCACCTCGCGGTCCTGGATGGCGCGCGCCGCCTCCGCCGCGGCCGCCGGCCCGGGCAGGGTATCGGACGCCATGACCAGTCGCCTTGCGTCAGGCCAAAGCGCCGTCGCCTCCTCCATGACACGCTCCACCCCCGGGCCCACCGCCGTCAGGCTGTTGGCGGTGCCGCATTCGGGACATTCGGCGGGGGGCGGTTCGGCATGGCCGCAGTGATGGCATTGCAGGCGACGCTGGGCGCGGTGCTCCACCAGCCAGGCGGTGCAGTTCGGGCAGCGCATGCGGTGGCCGCAATGCCGGCAGAGCGTCAGCGGCGCATAGCCGCGGCGGTTCAGGAACAGCATGGCCTGCTCGCCGCGGCCGATCGTCTCGGTCACCGCCGTGGCCAGCAGGGGCGACAGGAAGCGGCCGCGCTCCGGCGGGTCCCGCCGCAGGTCCACCATGGTGATCGCCGGCAGCGTCGCGCCGCCATGCCGCTGCGGCAGGTGCAGCGCGGCGTAGCGGCCGCTCTCGGCATTGGTCAGGCTCTCGAGGCTCGGCGTCGCCGAGACCAGCACGCAGGCGGCGCGATTGAGGCGCGCGCGCACCACCGCCATGTCGCGGGCGTGGTAGACGACGCCATCCTCCTGCTTGAAGGCCGTCTCGTGCTCCTCATCGACCACCACCAGGCCGAGATCGGGGAAGGGCAGGAACAGCGCGCTGCGGGCGCCGACGACCACCGGCGCCTCGCCCTCCGCCACCGCCCGCCAGGTGTCGCGGCGGGTCCGCGACGTCACCTCGGAATGCCACAGCGCCGGGGCGACGCCGAAGCGCGCCCTGAAGCGGTCCAGCCATTGCGCCGACAGCGCGATCTCCGGCAGCAGCACCAGCGCCTGGCGGCCCTGGCGGAGGCATTCGGCGACCGCGTCCAGGTAGACCTCGGTCTTGCCGGATCCCGTGACGCCGGTCAGCAGCGTCACGCCGAAGGCGCCGGCCGCCACGGTCGCCCGCAGGGCCGCCCCGGCGGCCGCCTGATCGGGCGCCAGCGCCGGGCCGGGATGCGCCGGGTCCGGCCAGCCGAAGCGGCGGCGCTGCGGCAGCAGGGCGGGGCGGATCAGCCCGTTCTCCGCCATGCCGCGCAGCACGCCGAGCGAGACCTTCGCCTCCTCGGCCAGGGGCGCGCCGGCCCGCACCTCGCCGGGCCGCATCGCATCCAGCACCCGCTGCCGTTCCGGCGTGATGCGGGGGCGGCTGTTGCCGCCGGGCGGGGCGAGGATCCAGCCGGCCTGCGGCGTCGGCGCCTCCAGCGCCGCCGGCACGCTCATCGCCATGCGCAGGACCGCCCCGGGCGGGCTGAGCGTATAGGCCGCCACCCAGTCGACGAAGCGCCGGAGGCTCTCGGTCATCGGCGGGGCCGGCAGCGTGGCGGAAACGGGGCGCAGCCGGCGGTCCGGCACGGGGGTCGCCTCGGGCTCCGCCGGCGGGTCCCAGACCACGCCAATCATGTCTCTGTGGTTGAGCGGAACGGAGACGAATTCCCCTGGACGGAGCGCCATGGAAGCGGGCACAGCATAGTCATAGGCCCCGGCAAGAGGCAGGGGCAGCAATACGCGAACGCGTGTCCGCGCGGACACGGGAGGCGTGTCTTTCATATCGCGGTGCTTTCCCGGCAGGGGGAGCATCAGTTATCCTAGTCTAGAACAAAAGCGCAACGATTACCGCCGCCGCGGCCGCTGCGTTCGCATGGAAGGTTCCCCCCGCCATGAAATTCTTCGTGGACACCGCTGAGGTGCCGGAGATCCGATCCCTGGCCGAGGCGGGGCTGGTCGACGGCGTCACGACCAACCCGAGCCTCATCGCCAAGTCGGGCCGCCGGATGGCCGAGGTGATCGCCGAGATCTGCGCCATCACCCCCGGCCCGGTCTCGGCCGAGGTGACCGCCACCGAATACGACGACATGCTGGCCGAAGGCCGGTACCTGCGGGAGATCGCGCCGAATGTCACCGTGAAGGTCCCGCTGACCGAGGCCGGGCTGCGCACCTGCCGCGCCCTCTCGGCCGAGGGCACCATGGTCAATGTCACGCTCTGCTTCTCCCCCGCGCAGGCGCTGCTGGCGGCCAAGGCCGGTGCCACCTTCATCTCCCCCTTCGTCGGCCGGCTGGACGACATCGCCTATGACGGCATGCAGCTGATTGCCGATATCGTGAAAATATACCGCAACTATCCGCATATTAAGACTGAAGTCCTTGTCGCGTCCATCCGCCACCCCATCCATCTGGTCGAGGCCGCGAAGTTCGGCGCCGAGGTGGCGACCCTGCCGCCCGCCGTCATCCGCCAGCTCATCAAGCATCCGCTGACCGACCGGGGCCTCGAGGCCTTCCTGGCCGATTGGCGCAAGACGGGCCAGAGCATCCTGTGACCGCGACCCTTCCCGGCGCCAGCCGCCTTCCCGCACCCGAGGACGAGGCGCCGAGCCCCGCCGCGGTCGTCGCCTTCCTGAAGGCGCATCCGGACTTCCTGGCGGAGCATCCGGAGATCTACCGCGCCCTGCGGCCGCCGCGGCGGGTGCATGGCGAACGCATGGCCGACCACATGGCGGCCATGCTGGATGCCGAGCGGCAGCGGGTCCGCAGCCTGGAATCCGAGGTGGAGAGCGCCGTCACCGCCGGCCGCGCCGGCTACGGCCTGACGATCCGCGTCCGCCTGGCGGTGCTGGCGCTGATGCGCAGCACCGACGTGCTGGACACCGTCACCCAGGAACTGCCCGCCCTGCTGGGCATCGAGACCTGCAGCCTGCTGAGCGAGAAGCCGGATCGCCGCGGCCTGCTGCCGCTGCCGCGCGGCACGGTCGCCCGGCTGCTCGGCCCGGGGAAGGATGCCATCATCCGCGCCGCCCCGACCGAGGTCGAGCTGCTGCACGAGGAAGCGGCATCGCTGATCCAGCGGGATGCGCTGGTCCGGGTGCCGGTCTGGACCGGCACGCCCACCCTGCTGGCGCTGGGCGCGCGGGACCCGCATGCGCTGCCGACGCGGCAGGCGGTGGCGACGCTGGCCTTCCTCGGCCGGACCGTGGCCGCGGCGCTGGCCCGGTGACGCGGGGGGCGCTGCCCCCTTCCCCGCCGGGGGCCGGGCGACCCCGGGGCCGGCCCGGGACCGCCCGATGACCGGCGCCGAGGCGCGCGCCCGCTACCTCGACTGGCTGGCCCGGGAGAGACGGGCCGCCGCCAACACCACCGAGGCCTATGGGCGGGACCTGGCCGACCTGCTGGGCTTCCTCGCCGGCCATCTGGGGGAGGAGCCGGACGCGGCCGCCCTCGCCGCGCTGCGCCCCGCCGACCTGCGCGCCTTCCTGGCCGCGCGGGCGGCGGCCGGGGCGGGGCCGGCGACCCGCGCCCGGCAGCTTGCCGCCATCCGCGGCTTCCTGCGCTTCCTCGCCCGCACCACCGGGCAGCAGCCCATCGCCCTCTCCACCATCCGCGGCCCGCGCCTGAAGCCGCCGGCGCCGCGCGCCCTGACGCCCGACCAGGCGCTGGAGGCAGCGCGCCGGACCGGCGAGGTGCACGACCCAGAGCGCGCCCTGCGCCCGGCGGAGCAGGCGGCGCGCGACACCGCGCTGTTCACCCTGCTCTACGGCTGCGGCCTGCGCATCGCGGAGGCGCTGGCGCTGGATGTCCGTGACGCGCCGCTGCCGGGCAGCGAGGCGGCGCTGCGGGTGACCGGCAAGGGCGGCAAGCCGCGCCTCGTCCCGGTGCTGCCGGCGGTGCGGCAGGCCATGGCCGCCTATCTGGCGCTGCGGCCCGGCGCCCTGGCCGGCGAGCCGCTCTTCCTCGGCGCCCGCGGCGCCCGGCTGGACCCGGCGGTGGCGCAGCGGGCGCTGCGGACCTATCGCCGCCTCGCCGGCCTGCCGGAGCATGCGACGCCGCATGCGCTGCGGCATTCCTTCGCCACGCATCTGCTGGGCGGCGGCGCCGACCTGCGGGCGATCCAGGAATTGCTGGGCCATGCCAGCCTGTCGACCACCCAACGCTACACGGCGGTGGACGCCACCTCGCTCCTCGCCACCTGGCGGAAGGCGCATCCCCGGGCGGAATAGGCGGCAATTCCGGGCGCCGGGACCTGCCGCAGCGCGTTGCCGACAGGCCCAAGTGTCCCGGATCCGAAGGTCTCCACCACCGGCGGCGCCCTCCGGTTCTAGCCACTAGCCTTTGGTTTCAGTGGCCTGCTGGTCCGCTGCGTTCGCAGCCAGTGGCCGCGGACGCAGCGGGCAGGACACGAGAGCGGCTTGCGCGTTCTTCTGAACGCGCAAGCCGCTCTATCCTATTGATTGCAGAGCAGATTCACTCGTCCGGGCGTTCACACCCTCCCGCGATCCGCTCTAGCCGCGGGCGGCCGCCGTCCGCGCCGCCGCGGCCGGGACATTGCCCGGGTTCAGCCGCCAGATGGTCCAGTTCAGGAACCCGGCGAAGCTGACCCAGACCAGGTAGGGCACCAGCAGCCAGGCGGCGATGGCGCTGTGCGGCGCGAAGGCGAGGATGGTGGCGGCCAGCGCCAGCCACAGCGCGACCAGCTCCGCCAGCGCCCAGTCCATCCGCTTCATGCCGAAGAAGATCCAGGACCAGGCGGCATTCAGCGCCAGCTGCAGCGCCCAGAGGCCGAGTGCCAGCCCCGCCCCGGCGAAGCCCGCCCCGCGCCAGACCAGCCAGCCGGCGAAGGCCATCATCACGTAGAGTGCCGACCAGGCGATGGGGAAGAGCCAGTTCGGCGGGTTCCAGCGCGGCTTGGCCAGCGCCTCGTACCAGGCGCCGGGCTTGAAGACGGCGCCGGTCGACGCGGCCGCGAAGCAGGCGGCCAGGAAGCCGAGCAGCCCGAGCGTGAGCGTGATGTCCATGGCGGGCAGATGGTCCGTGTCGGGGCCGGTGTCGAGTGCCGCGCCAACGCGGCAGCGAAACCCCTGGTTTCCCAGGGCCTTTCGGTCTCCGGCGGCGCCCCGCCGGCCCCGCGCGGCAGGCCGGCCGGCAGGCGCCGGGGCGCGCGCCGGCCGGCGTCATGCCAGCGGCATGCATGGTCCGTTGATCCCGAGCGCCCGGGCGGGCGCCGCCGCGCAGGCCGTGCCGCCAGGGTCTGCGGCGCCAACCGGCCGGCGATCGCGGGGCCGTCGATCGGCCACGATCGACGCCCGTCAGTCCCGGTCGCCCGTCGGCGTCGCCAGCCAGGCTTCGGCTGCCCGGTCCGCGCCCGATGGCAGCGGCGCCGCGGGCGCCGCGATCCAGGCCAGGATGTCCTCCGCCACCACCGCGCGCTGCCGGTCCCGCAGCAGCAGGTGCCAGCCTTCGGCGTAGTAGGCGACGCGCTCCGCCTCGGCCTCCCGCATCTCCCGCACCACCCGGCGCGCGGCGCGCGGCGGGATGATGCGGTCCTTCGCCCCCAGCAGCACCAGGACCGGCGCCGGGCCGGGGCGCAGCGCGGTGCCGCAGCAGGCCGGCACCGCGGCGATGGCGGCGTCCATCAGGTCCACGAGGCCGCTGGCGGCATCGACGCGGGTGATCTTGATGGTCAGCGGGTCGCGCGACCAGCGGCGCAGCGCCTCCTCGTTGTCGGTCGCCACGATGCCGCCGGCGGTGCCGGGGAAGCCGACCAGCGGGATGGTGCGGCTGGCCAGCCAGAGCGCGCCGCGCATCACCCCCGGCATGTCCTGCCGCCCCCAGAAGGCCGGCGCCATCAGGATGTAGCCGGAGGCCGGCGGCGGGTCGGGGCGGGTCGCCGCCAGCACGGTCACGGCGGCGCCCATGCTTTCCCCCAGCATCACCAGGGGCAGGCCGGGATGGCGGGCGCGGATCAGCCGGGCGGCGTCGACGGCATCGGCCGCCAGGCTGTCGGCGCCGGGCCAGATGCCGGGATGCGGCGCGGCGCCGAAGCCCCGCTGGTCATAGGCATAGACGACGACGCCGGCCGCGGTGAAGGCGGGCGCCGCATCCTCCATGAAGTTGCGGGCGGCGTCGTTGAAGCCGTGCAGGGCCAGCAGGATGGCGCGCGGCGGCGCCTCCGGCAGCCAGCGGCGCAGCGGCAGGCGGGCGCCGTCCGGCATCACCAGCGCGTCGCCGGCATAGGCGGGGGCGGTCACCGGCGGCCCGGCCGGGATCACCACCGGGGTGCAGGCGGCGGCGGGCAGGGCCAGCAGCAGCAGGGCGGCCAGGCGCCGCCAGGCGGCGCGCGGGACCGGCCGCGCCGGCAGCCGGGCCGGTTCGGGGGCCGGTGTGGGGGCGGGCGGGGCGGCGCGGAAGGGGAAGAGGGTCACGCCTGGGCCATCCGGTCCTTCGGGTTGCGGCGGGATCCGCCCCGTGGTGCGGGGCATCCCTGTTGCCGGAGGAGTCCCGCACGGGCAATGCCACGAAATGACCGGTTGCCGGCGCGCCGGCGGCGGCGATGCGGCGTCCCCGGCATCCGGCCCTGGCGTCTGGCTTGCCCCGCCGCCCGGGCCTATCTTCCCGGCCTGACCGACAGCGGATGCAAGGACCCCGATGCGCGACGGCAAGATCACCGGCTATGCGCCCCAGCCCGTGCCGGGCGTCACCCCGGACCAGCGGATCGAGGTGACGGCGCGCAGCATCCCCTGCGATGGCGAGGTGGGGGCCGGCGCCCTGGGCCATCCGCGGGTCTGGCTGCGGATCGCCGCCGGGCATGACCAGGTCACCTGCCCCTACTGCTCGATCACCTTTGTGCTGAAGGCCGGTGCCGGGGATGGCGACCATCACTGAGGACGCGGCGCCCGAGGCCGCGCGCCCGCGCGGCACGGCGCTGGCCGAGGCCGCCGCCGCGGCCGAGGCGGTGCCGGTCACGCCGCCGGGCAGCCGGCACCTCGTGCTGGTGGATGGCAGCGGCTACATCTTCCGCGCCTTCCACGCCCTGCCGCCGATGACGCGGCCGGACGGCACGCCGGTGAATGCCGTCTTCGGCTTCACCCAGATGCTGTCGCGCTTCCTGATCGACCATCGCGGCAGCCACCTGGCGGTGGTGTTCGATGCCGGCCGCGTCACCTTCCGCAGCGACCTCTACCCCGACTACAAGGCGCATCGGCCCGACCCGCCGCCCGAGCTGGTCCCGCAATTCGCCCTGATCCGCGAGGCGACCGAGGCCTTCGGCGTCGCCCAGGTGGAGCGCGAGGGCTACGAGGCCGACGACCTGATCGCCGCCTATGCGCGGGAATTCGTCGCGCAGGGCGGGGAGGTGACGATCGTCTCCTCCGACAAGGACCTGATGCAGCTGGTCCGCCCCGGCGTGCAGATGCTGGACCCGATCAAGCAGAAGCCGATCCGGGAGGCCGAGGTCATCGAGAAATTCGGCGTCCCGCCGGAGAAGGTGGTGGACGTCCAGGCCCTGGCCGGCGACCCGACGGACAACGTCCCGGGCGTGCCCGGCATCGGCATCAAGACCGCGGCGCAGCTCATCACCGAATACGGCGACCTCGAGACGCTTCTCGAGAACGCGCCGAAGATCAAGCAGCCGAAGCGGCGCGAGGCGCTGGTCGAGCATGCCGAGAAGGCGCGCATCTCGAAGACGCTGGTGAAGCTGGACGACGCGGCGCCGCTGACCGCGCCGATCGAGGACCTGGCGGTCAGGCCGCCGGAGCCGGCGACCCTGAAGAAATTCCTCGAGGACCAGGGCTTCCGCAGCGTCCTCGCCCGCATGGGCCTGGGCGAGGCGGCGGGCGATGCAGGCACGCGGGCGCGCAACAGCGCGGTCGCCGCGCATGCGGCGGCGCAGGCCGTGGTGCCGGCGGCCGAGGCCGGCAGCGCCGCCTTCGGACCCTATGAGACGGTGACGACCCTGCCGGCGCTGGAGCGATGGATCGCCGAGGCGATGGAGGCCGGCGTCGTCGGCCTGGATACCGAGACCGACAGCCTAGATGCGCTGCATGCGCGGCTGGTCGGCATCTGCCTGGCCACCGCGCCCGGGCGCGCCTGCTACATCCCGCTGCGCCACGTCTCGCCCGGCGCGGCGCAGGCCGACATGCTGGCGGAAGAGGCGCCGGCGGCGCCGGAGCAGATCCCCTTCGACGATGCCATCGCCGCGCTGCGGCCGCTGCTGACCGACCCCGGCGTGCTGAAGGTGCTGCAGAACGCCAAATACGACCTGGAGGTCTTCTGCCGGGAGGAGAATGGCGGCATCGCCGTCGCCCCGGTGGACGACACCATGATGATCTCCTACGCCATGGAGGCCGGGCGGCACGGGCATGGCATGGACGAGCTTGCGGTCCTGCACCTGGGCCACAAGCCGGTGTCCTTCGACGAGGTGACGGGCACCGGCCGCGCCCGCATCACCTTCGACAAGGTGCCGCTCGACAAGGCCACCGCCTATGCGGCGGAGGATGCCGATGTCACGCTGCGGCTCTGGCACCTGCTGAAGCCGCGGCTGCGGGAGGAGCAGGCGCTCGCGCTGTATGAGCAGGTGGAGCGCCGCATGGTCGGCGTGCTGCGGGACATGGAGATCGCCGGCATCAAGGTGGACGGCGCCGAGCTGGCCCGCATCGGCGAGGATTTCACCACGCGCATGGCGGCGCTCGAAGCCGGGATCCACCAGCTTGCCGGCCGCAGCTTCAATGTCGGCTCGCCGAAGCAGCTCGGGGAGATCCTGTTCGACGAGATGAAGCTGCCGGGCGGCAGGAAGAGCAAGGCCAGCGGCGCCTGGGGCACCGACGTGACGGTGCTGGAGGAGCTGGCGGCGCAGGGCGTGGAGCTGGCGCGCCGCGTGCTCGACTGGCGGCAGCTTTCCAAGCTGAAATCCACCTATGTGGACGGGCTGCAGGCGGCGATCGACCCGCGCGACCGCCGCGTGCACACCAGCTTCTCCATGGCGAACACCTCGACGGGGCGCCTCTCCTCGACGGAGCCGAACCTGCAGAACATCCCGGTGCGGACGGAGGAAGGCCAGCGCATCCGCCAGGCCTTCGTCGCCGAGCCGGGGCATGTGCTGATGTCGGCCGACTACAGCCAGATCGAGCTGCGGCTGCTGGCCCACCTGGCCGATGTCCCGGCGCTGAGGGAGGCCTTCGCCACCGGCCAGGACATCCATGCCCGCACCGCCGCCGACATCTTCCGCCTGCCCCCCGATGCCGTGGACCGGGAAGCGCGGCGGCGCGCCAAGACCATCAATTTCGGCATCATCTACGGCATGTCCGCCTTCGGCCTGGCGGGCCGCCTCGGCATCTCGCCCGCCGAGGCGCGCGGCATCATCGATGCCTATTTCGGCCAGTACCCGGGCATCCGCGACGCCATGGAGCGGCTGAAGGAGGAGGCGCGGCTGCAGGGCCATGTCTCCACCTCCTTCGGGCGGAAGCTCTGGGTGCCCGATATCGGCGCCAAGGACATGATGCGCCGCGCCGGCGCCGAGCGCGCCGCCATCAACGCCCCCTTCCAGGGCGGCGCGGCGGAGGTGATCAAGCGCGCCATGGTCCGCCTGCCGGGCGCGCTGCGCCGCGCCGGCCTGTCGGCCCGGATGCTGCTGCAGGTGCATGACGAGCTGGTCTTCGAGGTGCCGGAGGCGGAGGTGGAGCCGACCGCCACCCTGGTGCGCGAGGTGATGGAGGGCGTCGTCACGCTGCGCGTGCCGCTGGCGGTCGAGGTCGGCACCGGCCGGAGCTGGGCCGAGGCGCACTGAGGCTGCGGCCGCCGCGCCGCCGCACGGGGCGCGCGGCGGGGCCGGGGCGGCACGCGGCCCG
>NZ_SMOA01000194.1 GCF_004353985.1 Paracraurococcus ruber
ATCGCGCCGGGCGGGCCATGGCCCGGCGCGGGCGCCGTCCCGGCGGCATGGCCGCGGCCGTGCCGTGCGGCCGAACCGGCTGCCGGACCGGCTGCCGGACCGGGCGGGGCGGCGATCCGGCCGCCCCCGCACGCCGCCTGCCCCCCCTTGGGGGCGGCGTCCGCGGATGGTCCTCCGCAGGCCGCGCTTGTCCCGAGCCGGGCCGGCGTATATAGGAAAATCGTCAGCGGCACTGCCATGGCCGGCGCTGCCGGGTGCCGGATGGCCGCCGGGTGGATCGCCCGGGACGCGCCGGCGCCCCGACGCCCGGCCAGGAGGGGGAAACCGGGCCGATAAAATCGCTCAATTCCTTATTTCCTCAGGCCGCGCGGGCGCAAGCCCTTGATGGCATTGAGGATGTCCGGAATGGGTCCGATCCGGACTCAGCCGAATTGAGTGCGCCGGCCCTGTCCGCCCCGGCTACATCGCCTTGCCCGTCGTCCAGCCGCCATCCACCGTCAGCACGGCGCCGGTCAGGAAGCCATTCGCCTCCTCGGCCAGGAACAGGATGGCGCGGGCGATGTCCGCCGGCTCGCCCCAGCTGCCTGTGGCATGCAGGCCACGGATGGTGGCGGCCATGTCGGGGTCCTGGAAATAGCGTTCGGTCAGCGGGGTGCGGATGACGCCGGGCGCCACCGCATTCACCCGGATGCCCTTGCCGCCCAGTTCCAGCGCCATCTCCTTGGTCAGGCCGACGACGCCATGCTTGGACGCGACATAGGCGGCGCGGTTCGGCGCCGCCACCAGCCCCAGGGTGGAGGCGAGGTTGACGATCCGCCCGGCCTTTCCCTGGGCGACCAGGCGCCGGGCGAATTCCTGGCTGGCCAGGAAGGTGCCGGTCAGGTTCACCGCCAGCACCCGGTTCCATTCGGCCAGCGAGAGGTCGAGCACGCTCTCGATCTCCCGCACGCCGGCCGAGTTCACCAGCACGTCCAGCCGGCCGAGCGCCGCTTCCGCCGCCGCGACGAAGCCCGCGACCGAGGCCGGGTCGGTCACGTCCAGCGCGACGCTCTCCGCCTCCCCGCCCGCGGCGCGGATCTCGGCCGCCACCGCCGCCGCCTGCCCGGCATCGCGGTCGCCGACCGCCACCCGCGCGCCTTCCTTCGCCGCCGAGAGGCAGACCTGCCGGCCGATGCCGCTGGCGCCGCCGGTGACCAGCACCGTCCGATCTTGGAAGCGCATGCCCCGTCCCTCCCCCATTCCTTATGGCGGGGAGTGTGCCGGCGGCCGCTTGCGGCGCCAACCTCGGTCCGGGCCCGCGCGGAGCGCGGCAGGGCGGAAACGCCCGCGCGCCTGCCTCCGCCCCGCGGGCGCCGCTATCGGCGCACCCCGATGGCGGCGGGCGTGAAGGCGATGCGGCGGACCCGGATGGTGCGGTCCTCGTCGAGCTTCATGTAGAGGAATTCGGCGAAGACCTGCCGCGTCTCCCAGTCCACCCTGGCGCAGACGAAGACGTCCAGCGTCTGCTGCACCAGGATCCAGTCCTCGGCCTCGTCGTCGTTCGGCTCGCAGACATCCACCTCGCCGGTGTGCAGCGCGTTGGCCTTGCCGAAGTCGTAGCTGAAGAAGATCAGCAGCACGCAGCCGAGCAGCGCCTGGCCCCAGAGCAGCGGCCGCCGCGCCATGGCGAATTGCGCCGGCGGCGCCTGCAGCAGCCGCATCGCGGCGCCGACCAGGATGGGCGAGGCGCCCCAATAGGCCGCCAGAACGATCAGCGTGTTGCGCGCCACATGCTGGAAGCTGGGGCTTTCGGTGATCAGCCAGAAGGCGGCGGCGAAGGCCAGCGGCAGGGGCAGCATCAGCCGTTCCGCCAGCCGGGTGAAGCCGCCCGGCGCGGCCAGGCGCCCGGCCCGCAGCGTCGCCAGCGCCAGCAGGCCCGACAGGATCAGGCCGCAGACCAGCGGCAGGATGAAGAACTGCACCGTCGCCGCGATGCCCTCGACATTCGCGGTCAGATAGGTGAAGCCGAACTGGTCCTGGTAGCCGAGCTGCGCGGCGGCCGAGACCATGTAGAGCGTGGCGGTGCCGATGCCGAGGATCGCCGCCTCGGCGATGCCGAGCCCGCCGCCGCCCTGGTCCGCGCCGCCATCCGCCGCGCCCGGTCCCGCTGCCTTCGCCATGCGTCCCGCCCCCAACGCCGCGGCGCCGTGCCGCGCTGTGCCGCCCGCCCGCCGCCGCCGCATCCGGTCCCGGACACGGACCTGCCGCTTCCCCATGCGCGGAGACTCGCCATGCGCGCCCGGACGGTCACGCCCGGCCACGCTCCGCCCTCGCTCCCCGCCCGCCGCGCGACTCCCCGCCACGATCCGCTCTACAGCGGCCTGCGTCCCTCGGCGAACGCCGCCTCGCAGCCGCGGCGCGCTGCGCCAGTTCTCCGCATCCCGCGCGGCGGCCTGCGTCCCTCGGCGAACGCCGCGCCGCCCAGCCGCCGCAGCCGCCGCGCGCCGGCCCGCCGACTTCCGTCGCAGGGCGGTCCGGCGCCCATGGGCGGATCCGCGCCGCGGGCCTTCGGGCCGCCGCCCTACCGCACCACCTGCACCGCCCGCGTCGACGGGATGGCGGTCGAGCTCTTCTTCAGGTTCAGCAGCTCGGTCAGCAGCGCCAGCACGCGCAGCGTGTAGTCGCCGGGCCGGCCATCCTCACCCGGCTCGGCGAAGGCTGGGACCAGCCAGGTCGCGCCGCCATGCTCCACCGTCCAGGCCACCGCCGGCGGCGGCGCATCCACCCCCTGCCGCGCCAGGCGGAACAGGCAGGCGGTGCGGCCGGGGCGCAGCGTGAAGGTGATGCAGGGCGCCTCGCCATCCGGCCGGCGCGGCATGTCCGCCTGCACCCGCACCAGGATGCCGAGGAAGCGCAGCACGTCCTGCACCGACCGGACTTCGATCCGCCAGGCACGGTGCGGCCGAGGCGAGGGAGCGGCCTCGGCCGCCGTCACCTCCTCCTGCACGCAGACCGCGGCATCCCCGCGCATCGGCGCCACGCCCATGCCCGCCACCGGCAGCAGCATGGCGCGGCCATCCGCCCGCACGCTGCGGCAGGCGGCCACCCGCGGCTCCCGCCGCTGCAGCTGGAAGCGGCCGCCGGGCACCGGGGCCAGCCGCACCCGGCCTTCCGCCAGCAGGGCCAGCACGCCCGCATCCGCCGCCTGCGCCGCGGTCAGCGGCGGGCCCACCGGGACGACCATGACATAAGGGTGGAAGACCATCGGGCCGTTGGCCAGCGTCGCCCGCAGCGCCGCCTTCAGGCTGGCGCTCGCGCCGCCCTGCACCGGGCAGTCCGGCCGGTCCAGCCAGCAGCGCGGGTCGTTTGGGAAGACCGCGTCGCGGTCCGGGTCCTGCACCGCGCTGAACAGCAGCAGCAGCAGCAGTTCTTCCGGCAGGCCGCGCTGCCAGTAGTAGCGGATGACCGATTCCTCCAGCGGCTCCAGCAGGCCGCGGGCGAATTCCTGGGTATCGAGGGCGGAGACGTCGAAGCTCGGCGCGGTGCCGCCGCTGAAGCCGAGCAGGAGGCCGCTGGTCGACCCGGCGCCGCCCACCGGCAGGCCGAGATTGCCGAAGCCGATGTTCAGCGACCCGCGGATCTGCGGCAGGGTGGTGAAGTGCAGCGGCGCCTCGTCCCGCGCCCGCAGGATGTTGCGGACCAGCAGGGTGTTCGCCGCCTGCTCCACGCTGGCGTTGTAGGCGATGGCCTGGTCGGCGATCGGCCGGGCAAGCGAACAGCCGCTGAGCGCCAGGGCCAGCGGCAGCCAGGCCAGCAGGCGGGCGGCGGGGAAGCGGGCGGCGGGGCGGGGCATGGCGGCGGCTCGGCGCAGGGGCGCCGCCATGCTAGGATGGATTGCGCAACGACGTGAACGCCGCGCCGCGCGACGCCGCCCCGGGACCGCCGATCCGCCGCGCCTTGCGGCCCGGCGCAACACGGCCGGCCAAAGCGGCGAGGCGGGCGCCGCGCGGAACCGGATCGAACGCCCTGGGCCTGGCCGCGCGGCGCGGGACGGGCCCTGACCCCCGGGCCCGGGCGCCTATTCCGCCGCGACCGCCGGCGGCGCGGTGCCGCCATGCTTGGCGCCGCGCGACTGCGTCCCCTGGGGCTTCTCATGCGCCATCTCGGCCATCGCCTTCTCGACATGGCGGGAGAAGACGAACTCGGCCGGCCGCTGGTTCGAGAGGTCGATCTCCGGCGCCATCTCGCCCTCGGTGCGCGGGCCGCGCATCTGCACCGCCAGCGCCTTCCAGGGGCGCTTCACGGCATCGACCACTGCCGTCGCCTCGAAGCCCGAATGCACCATGCAGTCGGCGCACTTTTCATAGTTGCCGGTGCCGTACTTGTCCCAGTCGGTGGTGTCCATCAGCTCCTGGAAGGTCTTGGCATAGCCCTCGCCCAGCAGGTAGCAGGGGCGCTGCCAGCCGAAGATGTTGCGCGTCGGGTTGCCCCAGGGCGTGCAATGGTAGGTCTGGTTGCCCGCCAGGAAATCCAGGAACAGGGGCGAGTTGCCCATTTTCCAGCCTTTGCCCTTGCCGCGGGCGAAGATGCCGCGGAACAGCTCCTTCGTCTTGCGGCGGTTCAGGAAGTGCTGCTGGTCCGGCGCGCGTTCATACGCATAGCCGGGGGAGACCATGATGGCGTCCACCTTCATCGCCGTGACGGCGTCGAAGAACTTGGCCATCCGCTCGGGCTCGGCGTTGTTGAACAGGGTGGCGTTGATCGCCACCCGGAAGCCGCGCGCCTTGGCGTCCTTCAGGGCCGCGACCGCGCGGTCGTAGACGCCTTCCTGGCTCACCGCCCAGTCATGCTGGTCCTTGTCGCCGTCCAGGTGGATGTCCCAGGTGAAGCGCGGATGCGGCTTGTACTGCTCGATCCGCTTCTCCAGCAGCAGGGCGTTGGTGCAGAGGATGACGATCTTGCCGCGGGCCAGGATGCCCTCGACGATCTGCGGCATCTCCTTGTGCAGCAGCGGCTCCCCGCCGGCGATGGCGACGACCGGCGCGCCGCACTGGTCCACCGCGTCCAGGCATTCCTCGACCGACAGGCGCTTGTTCAGGATGGGGTCGGGATAGTCGATCTTGCCGCAGCCGGCGCAGGCCAGGTTGCAGCGGAACAGCGGCTCCAGCATCAGCACCAGCGGGTAGCGCTTCCGCCCCGCCAGGTGCTGCTTCAGGATGTAGGCACCGACCTTGATCTGCTGCCGCAGCGGGATACCCATACGCTCCACACTCCTTCCCGGGCGGCGCCGGCCGGCCCGCGACCAATCCCAACCGATGCCATGGCACCCATGGCCCGGACCACATCCATTCCCGGCAGGGCAGGGCCGCGCCGGGCGGCGGCCTCATCCCGCGGGCGTGAGGCTGCCGCGCCGCCGCCCCGCCGGCTTGCACGCCTGCGCCGCCGTCAGGATGCCGCCCGCCGCTCCTCCGCCAGCAGGGCGGCCGGCAGCTTGAACTGCACATCCTCCACCAGGCCCGGCATGGTCGACACCTCGACCGGTCCCAGGCAGCGCAGCGCCTCGATCACCTCCTGCACCAGGCTTTCGGGCGCCGAGGCGCCGGCGGTGATCCCCACCGTCTCCGCCCCGCGCAGCCATTCGGGCCGCAGGCCCGCCGCATCCGCGATCAGGTAGCAGGGGACGCCCTGTTCCGTCCCGATCTCCCGCAGGCGGTTTGAATTGGAACTGTTGGCCGCCCCGACAACCAGCAGGACATCCACCCGCTTCGCCAATTCGCGCACCGCCGTCTGCCGGTTCTGCGTGGCGTAGCAGATGTCCCGCGTGTCCGGCCCCTGGATGTCCCGGAACCGGGCATGCAGCGCCTCGATCGTCGCGCGCGTCTCGTCCACCGACAGGGTGGTCTGCGTCACATAGGCGACAGGCCGGTCGGGCGGCAGCGGCAGCCGCGCCACGTCCTCGGCGCTGGCGACCAGATGCACCTCGCCCGGGATCTGCCCCAGCGTCCCGACCACCTCCGGATGGCCGGCATGGCCGATGAGGATGACGGCGCGCCCCATGCCGAGGTAGCGCCGCCCCTCATGATGCACCTTGGAGACCAGCGGGCAGGTCGCGTCCAGCACCGGCAGGCCGCGCGCCTCCGCCGCCGCCTCCACCGCGCGGGAGACGCCATGGGCGGAGAACACGGTCACCGCCCCCGCCGGCACCTCGTCCAGCTCCTGCACGAAGCGGGCGCCCTTGGCCTCCAGCGACTCGACCACGCGACGGTTGTGCACGATCTCATGCCGGACATAGACGGGGGCCCCGTATCTCTCTATGGCCCGCTCGACGATCTCCACCGCCCTGACGACGCCGGCGCAGAATCCCCTTGGCTGCGCCAGAATGATCCGCATTCCCCCGAACCCCCTCCGCCCGACGCGATTCCCGAGATGCCACACCCCATGGCATCCCGCATCGCAGCATCTTGCGCCCTTTGAATTTTGCGGCACCTTGCGACCCGCTTGCAACGAGGGGCGTGCCACGCCCGCCCCCGGGAGACCCGCCCTGCCACCCACCGTCCCCGCGACCCGGCCCGGCCGCCGCGCCCTGCCGGCCCTGATCGCCCTGCTGCTGTCGGCGCCGGCCCTGGCGCCCCGCCCGGCCGCGGCGCATGCCGTGGTCGTCGGTTCCGACCCGCCGGCCGGCGCCGAGCTGGCGGCGGCGCCGCCGCAGGTCGCCATCCGCTTCAACAGCCGCATCGACCATGCGCGCAGCCGGCTGGTGCTGGTGGGGCCCGAGGCGGTGCAGCAGCCGCTCGCCCTCGCGCCCGAACGCGACCCCACCCTGGTCGAGGCGGCGCTGGACCCGGCCGCGCCACTGGCACCGGGCGCCTGGCGGCTGCGCTGGCAGGTGCTGGCGGTGGACGGCCACATCACCCGCGGCGACATCCCCTTCACGCTGCAGCCGCGCTAGGGCCCGGCGATGGAGTCGCTGCTCGACCTCTATGGCTTTCTCAGCGTGGTGCTGCACGCCGCCGAGCTGGTGGCGCGCACCGCCGTGCTGGGCGGCACGGTTTTCTGGCTCGGCCTCGCGCTGCCGCTGGCCCCCTGGCTGCCGCCGGGCGACGCCGCGCAGCTGCGCCGCATCGGCCAGCGCGCGGTGGCCTGGGCGGCGGCGGCGGGCATCGGCACCGCCCTGGCGTCCAGCGGCCTCGCCGTACTGGCGCTGGGCGCCACGCTGGATGCGCCGCTGGCGGACCTGCTGGGGGCGGATTTCGTCCGCGCGGCCGCCACCGCCATCGCCGCCATGGCGGTGCTGCTGGCCATCGCGCTGGCCGGGCCCGAGCCCGGCCGCTGGCAGCGGATCGGCCTGCTGCTGGCCGCCGTCGCCCTGCTGCTCGGCGCCACCGCCGGCAGCCATGCGGTGGCGCGGACCGAGGGCCAGGCGGTGCTGCTGGCGGCGACCGCCCTGCACCAGGTGGGCGCCGCGCTCTGGATCGGCGGGCTGCCGGCGCTGCTGGCCGGCTTCCGGCTCAGCCCCGGCTCCGCCCGCATGGTCGGGCAGCGCTATTCCGCCTTCGCCGCCGGCGGGGTCGGGCTGATCCTGCTGGGCATCGCCGGCTACTGGGGCGGCTATATCGGCGGGACCGAGGCGCTCTACGGCACCGCCTATGGCGCCATGTCGGCGACCAAGGGGGTGATGTTCGCGCTGCTCCTCCTGCTCGGGGCGTCGAATTGGCTGCTGCTGCATCGCTACACGGCTTCGCCGCGCGGGCTGCTGCGGGTACGCCGCTTCGTCGAGGCGGAGATCGCCATCGGCATCGCCGTGCTGGCGGTGGCGGGCTCGCTCACCTCCGTCCCGCCGGCCGCCGACCTGCCGGACGACCGGGTGACCTGGGCCGAGATCACCGAGCGCTTCACCCCCGCCTGGCCAAGGCTGGAAAGCCCGAGCCATGGCGACCTGGCGATCCCGCGCCTGCAGGCGCAGCTGGATGCCGAATGGCAGGCGAAGCAGGCGGCGCAGCGGCCGCAGGCCTTCACCCCGGGGGAGGGGCTGCTGCCGCCGCGCAATGCGCAGGACATCGCCTGGAGCGAGTACAACCACCACTGGTCCGGCATCATGGTGTTGCTGGTGGCGCTGGCGGCGCTGCTGGACGCGACCGGGCGGGTACCGCTGGCCCGGCACTGGCCGCTGGTCTTCCTCGGCCTCGCGGCCTTCATCCTGGTGCGCTCGGACCCGGAGGCCTGGCCGCTCGGCGAGATCGGCCTGCTGGACAGCCTGCGCGACCCGGAGGTGGTGCAGCACAAGCTGGCCGGGCTGCTGGTGGTGGGCTTCGCCGTCGCCGAATGGTGGGTGCGGCTGGGCCGGCTGACCGGCTGGCCGCGCTTCGTCTTCCCGAGCGCGATGGTGGCGGGCGGCGTGCTGCTGCTGGCGCACACCCACGCCATCTCCAACGTCAAGGAAGCCCTGCTGGTCGAGCTGTCGCACCTGCCGCTGGCGGTGCTGGCGGTGGTCGGCGGCTGCGCCCGCTTCGCGGAGCTGCGCGGCCCGGCGGAGATCGCCCGCTGGGCCCGCTGGACCTGGCCGCTCTGCCTGCTGCTCATCGGGCTGCTGCTGATCCTGTACCGGGAGGCGTGAGGGACGGCGCCGCGGCGCCTGCCGGCCGCAGCCCCGCGGGCAGCGGCCGGGGCGCGGACCATGCCGCCCCGGCGCGCCATGCCGGCCCCCGGATGCGGGGCTGCCGGAGCCTCGGGGGCGGTTCCGCGCCCGGGCGTTCTGCCCTAGGGCGGGTCGCGGGAGGGCGTGAACGCCCGGACGCGAGACTCCGCTCTGCAGGCAACAGGATAGGGCGGTTGCCGTTCGCCACGGCTCGCGGCAATCGCTCCAGCCATTTGAATCGAAGAGCATCTTTGCCCGATCAGGTGATTCCACCGGATCGGGATCTGCCCTAGGAGCCGGCAGCGTGACCGGTTGGACCCGACATCGCCTCGATATGGCCGCCCGCCGCGGCATCGCCCGCCGGGACGCGCGGCGCGGCGCGGCCGCGTCCCGCCCATGAGCACGCCCCGGCCGGGCGCGACGCCGCCGCATGCACGCGGCGGGCTTGCCGCCTTCCTCGCCACCCGCCTGGTCGCCGCCAGCATCCGCCGCCCGCGCCTGGTGCTCGCCCTCGCGCTGCTGATCGCCGCCGCGTCCTGCTGGGTGGTCGTCACCCGCTTCGCGCTGAACACCGATGTCGCCGCGCTCTTCCCGCAGGACCTGCCCTGGCGGCAGACCGAGGTGGCGATGGACCGCGCCTTCCCGCAGCGGGTGGACGTCATCGCCGCGGTGCTGGACGGCGCGACGCCCGACCTGGCCGACCGCGCCGCCGCCCGCCTGGCCGAGGCGCTGCAGGCGCGCCCCGACCTGTTCCACCGCGTCGCCCGCCCGGGCGCCGAGCCCTTCTTCCGGCAGGCCGCCCTGCTCTTCCCGGAGGAGGAGGCGGTGCGCGAGGCGACCGGGCGCATCATCGCCGCCCAGCCGCTGCTGGGAACGCTGGCCGCCGATCCCAGCCTGCGCGGGGTCGCCCGCACGCTCGACCTGGTGGCGGAGGGGCTGCGGCGGGACGAGGGCGAGCCGGCGCTGCTGCGCCCCGCCCTCGCCGCCCTGGCGGCGAGCGCGGACGGCGCGGCGCAGGGCCACCTCGTCCCGCTCGACTGGGCCTCGCTCTTCACCGGCCAGGCGCCGGACCCGCTGGCGCTGCGGCGCTTCGTGCTGATCCGGCCGGTGCCCGACTACGGCGCCCTCGCCCCGGTCGCCGCCGCCACCGATGCGGTGCGGGCGGAGGCGGCGCGGCTGGGCCTGACGCCGGAGAACGGGGTGCGGGTGCGCCTGACCGGCGACCTGGTGATGGCGGACGAGGAATTCTCCACCGTCTTCGGCGGCGCCATCCTGGAGAACATCCTCTCGCTCTGCGCCGTCGCCATCCTGCTCTGGCTCGGCCTCCGCTCGGGGCGGCTGATCTTCCCCATCCTCGGCACGCTGGTGCTCGGCCTGCCGATCACCGCCGCCTTCGGCCTGCTGGCGGTGGGGCCCTTCAACCCGCTCTCCATCGCCTTCGCCGTGCTGTTCATCGGCTTCGGGGTGGATTTCGGCATCCAGTACGCGGTCAGCCTGCGGGAATACCGCTACGAGCTGGCCGACCGGCCGCTGCCGGAGGCGCTGGTCGGCGCCGCGCATGGCGCGGGGGAGGCGATCGCGCTCGCCGCCATGGCGCTCTCCTGCGGCTTCCTCGCCTTCCTGCCCACGGATTATCGCGGCGTCTCGGAACTTGGCCTGATCGCCGCCGCGGGCATGGCGGTCGCCGTCTTGCTCAGCCTGACGGCGCTGCCAGCCTGGTTCACCCTGACCCGGCCGCGGCCGGAGCGCGAGCCGGTGGGCTACGCCATGCTGGCGCCGCTCGACCGCGCGCTGGCGCGGCATGCGCGGCTGGCGGCGGGCGGCGTGCTGCTGCTCGGCCTCGCCGCCGCGGCGACGCTGCCCTGGCTGCGCTTCGACACCAACCCCCTGAACCTGCGCGACCCGCAGACCGAGGCGGTCTCGACCTTCCGCGACCTGATGCGGGACCCGGACACCACGCCCAACACCATCGAGGCGCTGGCCCCCGACCTGCCCGCCGCGCAGGACCTGGCGCGGCGGCTGGCGGCGCTGCCGGAGGTGGCCGGCACCACGACCCTGGCGAGCTTCGTGCCGGCGGGGCAGGACGCGAAGCTGGCGCTGATCGAGGATGCGCGCGACCTGCTGGGCGCGACGCTGGAACCGCCCGTGCCGGCGCCGCCGCCGACGGCGGCCGAGGCAGCCGCGGCGCTGGCCCGCGCCGCCGC
>NZ_SMOA01000195.1 GCF_004353985.1 Paracraurococcus ruber
CGCCCGAGCAAGTCGCCCCGCCGCCCGCGCCGCCGCCCGCCCCGCCGCCGCTGCCGCCCGTGCTGACCCTGCCGGCGGAAGCGTCGCGGCCCGAGCCCCTGGCGATGCCGGATGATGGGCTGCTGGCCCCGGCCGCGGCCGCCGCCGCCGCCGCCTCGGTCAGCACCCTGCTGCGGACCGTATCGGCCGAGCGGAGCAGCGGCATCTATCGCGGCGGCCCGACCATCGAGGACGTGGTGCGGGAGGAGGTGCGGCCGCTGCTGAAGGACTGGCTCGACACCCATCTGCCGCCGCTGGTCGAACGCCTGGTGCGGGCCGAGATCGAGCGCGTGGTGGGCCGCGCCCTCTCGCAATAGGCCGGAAGGCGCCGCCGGCCGGCGGGCGCGCGCATTCCCCTTGACGGCGGCGGGACCGCCGACCACGGATGCGCCCATGCTGGACAAGACCCTGACCCCGGGCAGCTTCGAGACCCGCCTCTACGAGGGCTGGGAGCGCTCGGGCGCCTTCGCCTGCCACCCCGAGGGCGCGGCGACGCCCTTCACCATCATGATCCCGCCGCCCAATGTCACGGGCAGCCTGCACATGGGTCATGCGCTGACCTTCACCCTGCAGGACACGCTGGTCCGCTGGCGGCGGATGCAGGGGCGGGACGCGCTGTGGCAGCCGGGCACCGACCATGCCGGCATCGCCACCCAGATGGTGGTGGAACGGCTGCTGGCGGCCGAGGGCAACCAGGACCGGCGGACGATGGGCCGCGCCGCCTTCCTCGACCGCGTCTGGCAATGGAAGGCGGAGAGCGGCGGCACCATCACGCGGCAGCTGCGGCGGCTTGGCGCCAGCCTCGACTGGCCGCGCGAGCGCTTCACCATGGACGAGGGCCTGTCGAAGGCGGTGCTCGAGGTCTTCGTGACGCTCCACAAGCAGGGGCTGATCTACCGCGACCGCCGGCTGGTGAACTGGGACCCGAAGCTGCTGACGGCGATCTCCGACCTCGAGGTCGAGAGCCGCGAGGTGAAGGGGCAGATCTGGACGCTGCGCTACCCGGTGGAGGGCAGGCCGGGCGAGTTCCTGCGGGTGGCCACCACGCGGCCAGAGACCATGCTGGGCGACACCGCCGTCGCGGTGCACCCCGAGGATGCCCGCTTCGCGCATCTGGTCGGCCAGCGGGTGGTGCTGCCGCTGGTCGGGCGCAGCATCCCGGTGGTGGCGGACGCCTATTCGGACCCGGAGAAGGGGACCGGCGCGGTGAAGATCACGCCGGCGCACGACTTCAACGACTTCGAGGTGGGCAAGCGGCACGACCTGGCCATGCCGACCGTGCTGGACCCCGAGGCGCGCATCGCGCTGGAGGAGATCGCGGCCGACCTGCGCGCGGTCGATGGCGTGGCGGACCCGGACTTCGTCCGCGGCCTGGCCGGGCAGGACCGCTTCGCGGCGCGCAAGGCGATCCTGGCGCGGCTGGAGGAGCTTGGCCTGCTGGAGACGGCGGAGCCGCACACCCACCAGGTGCCGCATGGCGACCGCGGCGGCGTGCCGATCGAGCCGCGGCTGACCTGGCAGTGGTATTGCGACGCGGCGACGCTGGCGAAGCCGGCCATCGCGGCGGTCGAGGACGGGCGCATGCGCTTCGTCCCGAAGCAGTGGGAGAACACCTTCTTCGCCTGGATGCGGGACATCCAGCCCTGGTGCATCTCCCGCCAGCTCTGGTGGGGCCACCAGATCCCCGCCTGGTATGCGCCGGACGGCACCATCTTCGTCGAGAAGACCGAGGCCGAGGCGCGTGCGGCCGCGCGCGCCCAGTTCGGTCAGGACGTGCCGCTGGCGCGCGACGAGGATGTGCTGGACACCTGGTTCAGCAGCGCGCTCTGGCCCTTCAGCACGTTGGGCTGGCCGGCGCCGACGCCGGAGGTCGGGCGCTACTACCCCGGCGACGTGCTGGTCACCGGCTTCGACATCATCTTCTTCTGGGTCGCCCGGATGATGATGATGGGGATGCATTTCATGGATGGCGCGGTGCCCTTCCGCGACATCTACATCCATGGCCTGGTCCGCGACGAGAAGGGCCAGAAGATGTCGAAGTCCAAGGGGAACGTGATGGACCCCCTGGAGCTGATCGACGCCTATGGCGCGGATGCGCTGCGCTTCGCCATCTGCTCGCTCACCGGGCCGGGGCGGGACGTGAAGCTGGGCCGCAAGGCGGTGGAGGACCGCCGCGCCTTCGTCACCAAGCTGTGGAATGCCGCGCGTTTTTGCGAGTCGAACGGCGTCGTCGTCGATCCTGCCTGGGATCCAGCGGCGGCCCGGACGCCGCTGGCGCGCTGGATCCTGGACGCGGCGAACCGCGCGGTGGCGGAGGCGACAGCGGCGCTGGAGGCCTACCGCTTCGACGAGTATGCCGCCGCCTGCTACCGCTTCACCTGGAACACCTTCTGCGACTGGTTCATCGAATTCGCCAAGCCGGTGCTGAATGGCGAGGACGGGCCGGAGAAGGCGGAGGTGAAGGGCGCGGCGCAGCATGTGCTGGGCACGCTGCTGCGGCTGCTGCACCCGGCCATCCCCTTCGTGACGGAGGAGCTGTGGGACCGCTTCGGCTATGGGCCGGAGTGCAGCCTGATCGGCGCGGCCTGGCCGGAGGCGGCGGCGGTCGCCGGGGCCGAGGCGGCGCGGGAGGAGCTGGACTGGGTGGTGCGCCTGGTGACCGAGGTGCGCGCCGTGCGGGCGGAGGTGAATGTCCCGCCTTCCGTCACCACGCCGCTGCTGGTGCGTGATGCGGCGCCGGAGAGCCTGGCGCGCGCCGGCCGCTGGATCGACGCCATCCGCCGGCTCGGCCGGGTGACGGAGATCGCGCCGCTGGCCGGCGAGGCGCCGAAGGGCGTGGCGCAGGCGGTGGTGGGCGAGGCGACGGTGATGCTGCCGCTGGCCGGCGTCATCGACCTCGGCGCCGAGCGGGCGCGGCTGGCCAAGGCGCGCGGCGTGGCGGAGACGGATGCGCGCAAGATCGAGGCGAAGCTCGGCAATGCCGATTTCGTCGCCCGCGCGCCCGAGGAAGTCGTCGATGAGAACCGCGAGCGCCTGGAGGCGGCCCGCGCCGAGATGGCCCGCCTCGACGCCGCGCTGGCCCGCATCGCGGGCTGACCCGAGGGTTCCAAGGGCCTTTCGGCCCTTGGCGGAGGGAGCGCGAGGGAGGCAGGGCCTCCCTCGCTACCCCGCCGATGCCCCGCTGAGCTTGACCAGGGTCCGCATCAGCGGTTCCTGCGCCCTGGCATAGCCGGCGAATTCCTCCGGCCCGATGATCCAGGGCGTCGCGCCATTGTCGGTGTAGATCCTGGCGATCTCCGGGCTGCGCAGCGCGCGCAGCGACAGCTCCGCCATGCGCTGCACCAGGGCCGGCGGCAGGCCGGCGGGGGCGATCAGGCCGTTCCAGCTCGTCAGGTCGAAGCCCGGCAGGAATTCCGCCAGCGCCGGCAGGTCGGGCAGGGCGGGGCTGCGCTTCGGGCTGGTGACCGCCAGCGCCCGCACCTTGCCGTCGCGCACCGCGCCGATCGGGCCGGCCAGGTTGTCGAAGATCACCTGCACCTGCCCGGCCAGCAGGTCGACCAGGGCTGGCGCGCCGCCGCGATACTGCACGAAGGGCATGTCCGTGCCGGTGCGGGACTTGAACAGCTCGGCCGAGAGATGCGGCGTGGTGCCGGCGCCGCCGGTCGCGTAGTTGAGCTTGCCGGGGTTGGCCTTCAGCAGCGCGATCAGCTCCGGCACCGTGCGCGCCGGGACGTCGTTGTTGACGATCAGGATGTTGGGCTGGCGGTAGAGGCCGGTGACGTGGGTGTAGTCCCGCAGCGGGTCGTAGGGCAGCTGCGGGAACAGGGATGGCGCGATGGCCAGGTTGGCGACGCCGCCGAGGCCGACCGTGTGTCCATCCGCCCGCGCCTTGGCGATGGCGTCGCTGCCCACCGTGCCGCCGGCGCCGGTGCGGTTCTCCACCAGGAATTGCGTGCCGGTGACCTGCGTCATCGCCTGGCACCAGGCCCGGGAGAGGATGTCGTTGGCGCCGCCCGGGGCGTAGAGATTGACGAAGCGCACGGGCTGCCGCGGCCAATCGCCGGTTTGGGCCCGGCCCAGGGCCGGGGCGGCGAGGGCGCCTGCGAGCAGGGCGCGGCGAGCGAGCGGGGCGGGCAGCACGGGGCGGGGCATGGCGATGTCTCCCTCGGGCAGCGGCTCTGCGGCCGGTTCCGGGCGCAGTCTGCGGCGCGACCCCGGGCGGAGGCCAGCGCAAAGGGCTGCGGCGGGCGGGACGGCATGGCGGCGCCCAACGGCATGGCTTGGCGCGCATGGCTTGGCGCGCATGGCTTGGCGCGCATGGCTTGGCGCGCATGGCTTGGCGCGCATGGATCGGCGCGCATGGCCTGGCGCGGCGGCCCGGCGCGGGTCCGTCCGCGACCGGATCCCGGCAAGGACGGGCAGGGCCGGCGCGTCGGCGCCAAGGGGCGTCGCCGCTTGGCAACCCGCCCCCCGGCACCTAAAGCTTGCGGGAGGGAACGCCGCCCTCCGGTCGGCGTCCGGCGTGGCCGCGGGGCGCGGCCCGGGTCGGTGGCGCGGCTGCCGGCCGCCGGCGCCACCGGCACGGAGAGATGCCATGACGAAGTGGGACAAGTCGAAGCTGCCGAGCCGCCACACCACCGTGGGGCCCGACCGCGCGCCGCATCGCAGCTACTACTACGCGATGGGCCTGAAGGAGGAGGATATCGACAAGCCCTTCGTCGGTGTCGCCACCTGCTGGAACGAGGCGGCGCCCTGCAACATCGACCTCGCCCGCCAGGCGCAGAGCGTGAAGAAGGGCGTCAAGGAAGGCGACGGCACGCCGCGCGAGTTCACCACCATCACCGTCACCGACGGCATCGCCATGGGCCACCAGGGCATGAAGTCGTCGCTGGCGAGCCGCGAGGCGATCGCCGACACGGTCGAGCTCACCATGCGCGGCCATTGCTACGACGCCATGGTCGGCCTCGCCGGCTGCGACAAGTCGCTGCCCGGCATGATGATGGCCATGCTGCGCCTGAACGTCCCCAGCGTCTTCATGTATGGCGGCTCCATCCTGCCCGGGAAGTACAAGGGCCGCGACGTCACCGTGGTGGACGTGTTCGAGGCGGTGGGCCAGCACGCCGCCGGCAACATGACCGACGAGGAGCTGCACGAGCTGGAATGCGTCGCCTGCCCGAGCGCGGGCGCCTGCGGCGGCCAGTTCACCGCGAACACCATGGCGACGGTCAGCGAGGCGATCGGCCTGGCCCTGCCCGGGTCCGCCGGCACGCCCGCGCCCTATGAGGAGCGCGACCGCTGGGCCTTCGAGAGCGGCCGCGCGGTGATGGACCTCGTGCGGAAGAACCTGCGGCCGCGCGACATCGTCACCCTGAAGTCGCTGGAGAATGCGGCCGTGGTGGTCGGCGCCACCGGCGGGTCCACCAATGCCGGGCTGCACCTGCCGGCCATGGCGCATGAGGCGGGCATCCGCTTCACCATGGAGGACGTGCTGGCGATCATGCGGCGCACGCCCTACATCGCCGACCTGAAGCCGGGCGGGAAATACGTCGCCTACGACGTCTACAAGGTCGGCGGCATCCCGGTGATCATCAAGGCGTTGCTGGACGCCGGGCTGCTGCATGGCGACTGCATGACGGTCACCGGCAAGACCCTGGCGGAGAACCACAAGGACGTGGTCTTCCCGCTCGACCAGGATGTCATCTTCCCGGTCAGCAAGGCGCTCTCGCCCACCGGCGGCGTCGTCGGGCTCAAGGGCAACCTCGCGCCGGACGGGGCGATCGTGAAGGTCGCCGGCATGAAGACCCTGCGCTTCGAGGGCACGGCGCTGTGCTTCGACTCGGAGGAGGAGGCCTTCAAGGCGGTGGACCAGCGCGCCTACAAGCCGGGCGACGTCATCGTCATCCGCTACGAGGGGCCGAAGGGCGGCCCCGGCATGCGGGAGATGCTGTCGACCACCGCCGCCATCTACGGCCAGGGCATGGGCGAGCAGGTGGCGCTGATCACGGATGGCCGGTTCAGCGGCGCGACGCGCGGCTTCTGCATCGGCCATGTCGGGCCGGAAGCGGCGGTGGGCGGCCCGATCGCGCTGCTGCAGAATGGCGACAGGATCGTCATCGATGCCGACAAGGGCACGATTGACATGCTGGTGGACGAGGCCGAGATGGCGAAGCGCCGCGCCGCCTGGCAGCCCCGCCGCACCGACTACAATGCCGGCGCGCTGTGGAAATACGCCCAGCTCGTCGGCCCGGCGCATCTCGGCGCGGTGACCCATCCGGGCGCCGAGGCGGAGACGCATGTCTACGCCGACCAGTAGGACGCGCGGCCTGACCGGCCGGGTGACGCCGGCAGCCATCCGCGCGGCCCGGCGGCAGGCGCCGCCGGGCCGGGGCGGGTTCCGTTCGCCATGGCGCAGGGCAGCCGCTCCGGTCTCTTGAAGCGACGCGCATCTTCACCCGCCCGGGTGATGCCACCTGGGCGGGATCTGCTCTGGTGCCTTGGTCGCTGCGGTCGCAGCCACCGGCTGCGAATTTCGGATGCGGGACACCCGCCAGGGGGCGGCGCCCGCCGCCACGGCCCCCATCGGCCGCGGCACCGGTGGGAAACCGGCGGGGCAGGTGGGGGGCATCCGATGCGATGGCCGCTTGGCCGCGGCGGCCACCGGCACCCGCCGAAGGGCCCCGCGAGGCCCCGGGATGACGCCGATTTAAGCCCGGCGGCCATGCGGCCGCCCGCGTTTCGCCGCAAGCGCGGCGTTGCATGGCGATGAAGGAGCACACCCCCATGCGACGCCTGCGACCCCTCCCGCTTCTCGCGCTGCTCGCCGCGCTCGGCGGCTGCGCGGTCTACCCGGCCGGGCCCGGCTACTATTCGCCGCCGGCGGCCAGCGTCTATGTCGCGCCGCGGCCCTACTACTATGCGCCGCGGCCCTATTACGGCGGCTGGGGCGCCCGGCCCTATGGCGGCTATGGCTACGGCTATGGCGGCTACCGGCGCTGGTAGCGTTCGCGCTGGCGTCACAGGATCGTTATGCCACCGGAAGGCTGCCGGTCCGTTGTGGGGCGGGATTGGTCCACATCGGAAGGGAGCCCGCCCATGCGTTATCTGTCCGTGATCTTCGCCGCCCTGGCCGTGACGGCCTGCACGTATGTCGAGCGGGAGCGGCCGCCGCCGGCCCCGGTCGTGCTGCAGCAGCCCGCCCCGGCCGTCATCCAGCAGGCCCCGCCCACCGTCACGGTGCGCCCGAGCTACTGATCGGCCGGCGCCGGGCCTGCGCCGGACCAGACCCGCACGGGGTTCGCCAAGGGGCCCCGCGCGGGACTGCATGACCCGCCCGGTCGGCCGCCCCGCCGGCGGGGCGATCGCGGCGCGGCGCGAAAAGGCCGGACCGGGTCAGCGACCGTGGCGCGGCCCGTCATCCGGGCGCGCGATGCCCGCGCTGCGGCCGGGCAGGCCGCTCAGCGCAGCGCGCACCAGACCGGCGCATGGTCGCTCGGCTGCTCCTCCGACCGCGCCACGGTATCGACGCCGCACACCTCCAGCCGCTCGGCCAGGTCCGGGCTGAGCAGGATGTGGTCGATGCGCAGGCCGCGGTTGGATTCGAAGGCCGGGCCGTAATCCCAGTAGGTGAAGGGCGCATCCGCCGGATGCAGCGCGCGCAGCGCGTCGGTCATGCCGGCATGCAGCAGCCGGCGAAAGCGCGCGCGGGTTTCCGGCCGCACCAGCGCATCGGTCGGCGGCAGCGCGCCGGGGGCCAGGTCGGCCGGGGTCGGGCAGACATTGAAGTCGCCCAGCACGGCGACGGGCGCGAAATCGTCCAGCCTCTCCTGCGCCCAGGCGGCCAGCCGCTCCATCCAGCGCAGCTTGTAGGCATAGCCGTCCTCGCCGCCGGAATTGCCGTTCGGCAGGTAGATCCCGGCCACCTCCATCCCGGCCGCGCGCACCGCGACGAAGCGGGCCTGCGCATCCTCCGGCTCGCCCGGCAGCGACTCCGCCGTCACCTCGAAGGGGATGCGTGCCAGCACCGCCACGCCGTTCCGCCCGCCCGTCTGGCCGATGGCGCGCAGCTCGTAGCCCGTGCCGGCCAGTTCCAGCGCCGGGAATTCTTCCGTCCTGCACTTGATCTCCTGCAGGAAGAGGAGGTCGGGCTGGTGCCGCGCCAGGAAGCGCTGCAGATGCGGCACCCGGCGGCGGACGGAGTTCACGTTGAAGGTGGCGAGGCGCACGGGCGGGGGTCCTGGACGGGAGCCCGTCCGCTCTATCCTGCCGGATGCGGGGGGCGCCAGGGGGTCGGGACGCCCGGGGGGCGCCCGACGCGACGCCCCGGGGGAAGGGGCAGCGAAGGGGAAATGCCGGCCAAGCGCCCGTCGCCGCGGCGAAGGCGCCGGCCCGGCCACCGCGGCCTATCGGCCGGGCTCGCCCGCAGGCGGCCGGCCGCGGCGGTCAGCCGACGGAGAAGCTGACCCCGCAGCCGCAGCCCGAGACCGCCTGCGGGTTGCGCACGGTGAAATGCGCGCCGATCAGCGCCTCGTTCCAGTCCAGCTCCGACCCGGCCAGCAGGTCGAGCGAGACGGGGTCGACGAAGACGCGGGTGCCCCCGGCCTCCACCACCAGGTCGTCCTCGGCCGCCGCATCCTCCAGGTCGAAGCCGTACTGGAAGCCGGAACAGCCGCCGGCATTGACCGAGACGCGCAGGCCGGCCTGCGGCCGGCCCTCCCGCCGCGCGATCTCGGCCACCTGGGCGGCGGCGCGCGGCGTGACGCGGAAGCGGGGCAGGTCGGAACCGTCGGGCATCGCATACTCTCCTGGCCGGGGGCGGGCTCGGGGCCGCGGCGCCGGCGCATTATCCGTCTTGCCCCGAAGATAGGCCCGCGTCCCGGCGTTTTCCAATCATCGCCATGGTTGCGGCCCCGGGACCCGCCTGTTAGGCGTGACGGATGACCGAGCGCGCCCCCTGGGCCGTCCGTCCGGAAGCGTCGCGCGGCCGGCTGCACCCGGAGCCGGGGGGCGATGCCCGTTCCCCCTTCCAGCGGGACCGCGACCGCATCATCCATACCGGCGCCTTCCGCCGGCTGCAGTACAAGACCCAGGTCTTCGTCTTCCATGAAGGCGACTACTTCCGCACCCGGCTGACCCACAGCATCGAGGTGGCGCAGATCGCCCGCAGCCTGGCCCGCCGGCTGCGGCTGGACGAGGACCTGGCGGAGGCGCTCGCGCTGGCGCATGACCTCGGCCACCCGCCCTTCGGCCATGCGGGGGAGGAGGCGCTGGACAGCCAGATGCGCCCCTATGGCGGCTTCGACCACAATGCCCAGTCGCTCAAGGTCGTGACCCTGCTGGAAGCGCGCTATGCCGAGTTCGACGGGCTGAACCTGTCCTGGGAGACGCTGGAGGGCCTGGCCAAGCACAACGGCCCGGTGCGCCGCCCGGCCGCCTATGTGGCGGAATACGACGCGCAGCATCCGCTGGACCTCGGCACCCATGCCTCGGCCGAGGCGCAGGTGGCGGCGCTGGCGGACGACATCGCCTACAACAACCACGACCTCGACGACGGCATCCGCGCCCGGCTGTTCGGCCTGGAGGAGGCGGCGGCGCTGCCGCTGGTCGGGGAGGCCTTCCAGGCGGTCCGGGTGGCCTATCCCGGCATCGCCCGCGACCGGATGGTGACCGAGACGGTGCGGCGGGTGATCAACGCCATGGTGCAGGACGTGGTGGAGGAGGCGGGGCGGCGCCTCGCCGCGCTCGACCCGCGCAGCGCCGACGACATCCGCGCGGCGGCCGAGCCGGTGATCGCCTTCTCCGCCCCGATGCAGGAGGCGAACCTGCTGATCCGCGACTTCCTGTTCCACCGGATGTATCGCCACTGGCGGGTGAACCGGGCGATGCAGAAGTCGAAGCGGGTCAGCCAGATGGTGTTCCAGCTGCTGCATGGCGGGCCGCAGATGCTGCCGGACGAATGGCGGGCGAGGGCAGGAGAGCCGGGCTCGGCCCAGGCGGCGCGGGTGGTCTGCGACTACATCGCCGGCATGACCGACCGCTACGCGCTGGAGGAGCACCGGCGGCTGACGGACCCCAACATCCCGGGCTGACGGCGGCGAGGCGGGCAGGGGGGCGCCTGCGCCCGCGCCCCGATGCGGCGAGGCGGCACCGGCCCGCCGCCGTCCGGGGATGGCCCCGGATGCGTCCAGCCGCGGCGCGTCTTCCGCTGCTGCGCAGCGACGCGCATCGCGGGCCCGGGTGACGAAGGGCGACGTTCCGCCCGCTCTCGGCCTCGTGGGAATCCGGGCGCCGGCTGGCCAGCGGGACAGCGGCGTGAATCCTCAACGCATCGGGCCAGGACCCGGGGCTTGAAGTCCAGGTTGCCGGCATGCGATAGGAAAATGATCAGCGGAAGCGGTCGGTCCTGCGGCTGCCTCGGCGCCGGCCGATAAAATCGCTCAATCCCTCAATTCCTGCGGGCCGGCCGCGCGGAGACCCGCGGAAGACCTCGCTTCGCGCCGGAAAGGGCCGGATCGGACTCAGCGCAATTGAGGCCGCGAAGGGCCGGTGGGCGCGGGCTGCGGCCAGGCTGGCCCGCCCACCCGGCGGCCGGCTCCGGCGCGGGGCCGGCGAGCCCGCCCCCGAGGGCAGCGCCGAGACCGCCCGCAACACCGGGGCCGTCCTCCGCGATCGCGGGCAGGGCGCCGGGGATCCCTGCGACGCGCCCTGCGATGGCGTGCCGCCAGGGCAGCGACGCCGCCGCGGGGCCGCGATCGGCGCGCCAGGCCCCG
>NZ_SMOA01000196.1 GCF_004353985.1 Paracraurococcus ruber
GTCTGTCCGGCTCACGTCCGGCACGCCGCAAAATCGGCATTCTGCAGTTCCCGGCAGCGTTCAGTGCCTCAAACAGCCAGAAATCGAGGCCCGCCGTCCACCCGCGCACAGGTCTCATGAGGCGGCCGGTGCCGACCCCCTCGACCGAGGCGAGCGCCTCACGTGTCAGCAGCGCCACACCGTCGCCGGCCAGGAACAGGTCCACCTTGTGCCCGTTCTTGAGCGCGGTCGCCGCCACCAGGAAGGCGAGTGCCGCCTTGGTGGGATCGTTCGGGCCGGTATGCACGTGCACCAGGAACTGCGACATGGTCCTGCCTCCGCTGTCGGATGTTGTCTGCGGACGTGCCGCCCCCGGTGGGGCCTGCGCTGCGACCGGTGGCGCGAGGAGGACGAAGCTGGCCGCGACGACGGCGGCCACCATGCTCGTGAAGCGTAATGCCATGTGTTCCTCCCTCGATCGGTGCCTTGGCGGGGTGGGCGTCAAGCCGGCCGCACCGCCGGTGACGGGGCCGGCAGATCCAGCGCTTCCGACACAGCCAAGTAGGGCAGGCCCGCCCGGTCGTTCACCCACTGGACGGCCTGCGAATTCCCGGCCTCGAACAGGCACAGGCAGCGGTCGTCGTGGGGCAGGAAGACGGAGCGGAGATAGCGCACTGCCACCCCCTCCGCGCTGGACTGCGCGGCCGCAGCGATCGCGGCCGCCTGCGCGCTCGCCAGCGCCTCGGTCGTGATGCCTGGCAGGCTCCGTTCCACCGCATAGACTGTCATGAAAGCACCTTCTTCTTCCTCGATGGCTCAAGCCTCGCCCGGCCGGAGCGCGCGGGGGAAACAGCTTTTGCCTATGCGCCCATAACCGATCTTTCGGTTGACGCCGCCGCTAACGCTTCGCACCGTGGGCACCATGGAGATGCACCAGGTCCGCTACTTCATTGCCGCGGCCCGCGCACTGAGCTTCACGCGGGCTGCCGAGCAGTGCCACGTCTCCCAGCCTGCGCTGACCGCGGCGCTCAAGAAACTGGAAGCTGATCTGGGCGGTCCGCTGTTTCACCGGGAACGCAACGGCCTGCGGCTAACCGAACTCGGGCGACGGATGGAGCCTCTCCTTTCCGAGGTACAGAAGCGGGCGGAGGCGGCGCGGAGCGCGGCCGAGACTCTGAGACTGCTGAAGCAGACGCCGGTGCGCGTGGGCGTCATGCCGACACTTGGCCCGGTGCGGCTGGCGCGCTTCCTCGCGTCATTCGAGCGCGCCCATGCCGATGCCGAGGTGGCAATCCGCGAGGGGCGCCCCGCCGAGCTCGCCGCTTGGCTGGAAGCGGACGAGCTGGACGCCGCCATCCTCAATGCGCTCGACGCGCCAGCGGAGGGATGCCGGCTCGAGCCGCTCTATGTCGAACGCTACGTGGTGCTGCTGCCGCCCGGACATCCGCTGCGGGAACGCTCCGCCTTGTCACTGCGCGACCTATCGCTCCAGCCCTATGTCGACCGGCTGGCCTGTGAGATGCGTGAGCGTGTCGTCGCGGCCTGCGGTGCCATGGGCGTTCAGCTCTATGCGCGTTACCGGTCGGAACGCGAGGACTGGGTGCAGGCGATGGTCGCCGCCGATCTCGGCTTCGCCTTCATGCCCGAGCACGCGATCACGCATCCCGGCACGATCCAGCGTGCCCTGTCCGATCCGAGCGTCGAGCGGACCATCGCCTTGGCGACCATGCCGGGACGGCAGCACTCGCCGGCGGTCCGCGCCTTCGTCCGGGCAGCATGCAGCCATCGGTGGCTGGCCTGATGTCGCAGGTATCGCACCCGCCTATTTGGTTTCTGCGGAGCGGGACCGGATGTAGCGCCGGCAATGGCTACACCCTGATCCGTTCGACCTCGTCGAGGCTGATCTCGTCGTGCCGTCGGTCGTAGAGCTGGGTGGTACGGGTACTCGCGTGGTTGGCCATGGCGGCGGCGTTCTCGAGCGTGCCGCCATTCTTCAGGTAGGCCGTGATGCCGGCGGCGCGGAAGGTGTGGTTGCCGATCTTCGTCCCGATCCCAGCCACCACGGCACGGCGTTGGATCATGGCATAAGCGTTGGCCTGGGGAAGGGGCGTGCGCGTCAGCCGCCCGGTGCCGCGGCCGACAGTGCGGAGCAGCGGACCCTTGGGGTCATCGGCGATGCCGGTGCCTTCCAGGTAGGCGTGCAGGTACTCCTTTAGGGTGTGGTGGCAGGGCATCTCGTGCCGCTTGCTGCCCTTCTCCCTGAGCCGCACCCAAAGCCGGCGGTTCTGCACGAACACGTCCTCGACCCGCATGCCGAGCGCCGCGCCGATGCGGGCGAAGCTGAACACCATCAGGCCGACCAGCGCCCGGTCACGCAGCCCTGCCGGAGTCGTAACGTCGATGCTGTCCAGCAGTTGCCGGGCCTCGGCGGCGTCGAGAACCGGCGTCTTGCCCTTGAGGGCGCTGTGCCGAGGGCCACGCACCGCTCCGGCTGGATTGGTCGGGATCACCTGGCCGGTCACTAGCCAGTCGAACAGGTGTCGCAGCGCCGCCAGCCGCAGCTTAGCGGTCGGTGCCGAATGCGTCCGCGTCTGCAGCTCGATCCATGTGGCGACTTGCAACGGCTGGACCGCTGCCAGCGACCGGATCCCGGCTTCGCCCTCGCACCAAGTGAGGAAGGCCGTCACCGCCTGGCTGTAGGCGCGTCGGGTGTTCGGGTTGCGGATCGCGGCGGCGAAGAACTCCAGGAAGCGCAGGCCAGCTTGCTCGCCGGCCGAAGCGACAAGGGCAGGCAGGGGGAGGGGAGGCGGGAAGGATCAGGTCATGCGCCATCCGCGCCTCTCGTATCTCCAGCGGGGATGCGGTGCGCCCGGAGGAACGTATCCATCACGTCAGGTCAGTCGCCGAGGCCGAGCCAGCGGCTGGCCTCGTCCCGGCCGGTCCGCGGGAAGTCGGCCATCAGCGCTTCCACCACTAGGTGCTCGAGCGTGGCTTGGTCCGGGCTGTCGAGCCGCTCGAAGAGCCAGTCGGGCAGCGTGAGCGTGACGGTGACGCAGCTCACGGCCTGTGATCCTTTGCCTCGGCCAAATACTCTGCGGGCCGCAGGATGTGCACGCCGCGCCAAGGGTGCAGCACGAGCAGATCGGCGTCGCTGCTGATGATCAGCTCGGCACCGGCGGCGAGAGCGAGTTCCAGAACCTTGTTGTCCTTCGCATTCCGGCAGTCCGTCACGCGCTCGGCGGGCGCGAAGAACACGCCGAAGGCGTCGAGGAGCGAGAGCACCTCGTCGCGCAGGTCGGGATCGAGGAAGCGTGCCAGGCGTGGCCGCGCGAGCACGTCCAGCACCTCCGTCATCATCGCTTCCGACATGGCGACCCGGTCCGCCGCAAAGGCGTACCGCACCGCCTGATCGGGAACGCTTCCGCGGCCGATAGCCGCGCCGACTAGGGTCGAGGTGTCGAAGACGATCACGCGCCGGGCGGCTGGTCCCGGCGCTCGGTGTTGTAGGCGGCGAGTTCGGCCTCGAGGATCTCGTCAGTGAGGCCGCGGCGACGGGCCTCGTCCGAGAGGGCGTCCATCGCCGCGAAGAGCCGGTCCACCCCGCCGGTGGGCCGGAGCGTGCGCCGGACCAGGCGTTCAAGCCGGGCGCGCGTCGCCGGATCGGCGAGCGCGGCGGCGTCGTCGGGCTCGACCTCGATGGTCACGGGGACGGTGTCGGGCATGGGGTGCCTCCTGCTCCCAAGCCTACCCGGCCCGGCCGTGCTGAAGCAAGCAAGTGCATACGATAAAGGACATTATCATACATAAAGCCGCCGCAATCGGATACGTCCGAGATGGCGCTGAGCCTTGGCAGCATCCGGCATCGAGACATCGGTCGAGAGACACCAGCTGTGCGCATCGTCAAGCAGTTTCGATTAATGCTTGTGCCCGACAACGCCGTGAGCAATGTCTACCGGATCTCTCATGCCGACCACTCGTCGATCAGATGGCACGAAGCCAACGCCCGAAGTTACGCCGAACTCGCGGCCGCCTGCCACTGCAACTCGTAACCAAGCGGCAGCAAGGCGCACGATTGATCAAGCCTGTCCGTACCGTTGTTGCGCGGTGTGCGGCCTGCAGGCTGCAACGTGTCTGTAAGTGGCTCACCTTGACCACAACGCCTCGAACAACGCGCCGGATAACCTGGCGCGCCTTTGCCCGACGCATCACTGGATGTACGACGCAGGCCTCTACCCCATCGAGGCCATTCAGCTCCTGCAGGCTCACTGGCAGACTACCCGGGGCATACCGAACCACAAAGCCCGGATGAAAGATGCCGGTGCGAAAGCAGCCCTATCGAGAAAGCGCAGTGCCGCTCCTCGAAAAGCTGTTGCAACGCGGCGAGCGAATGCGGCCGCGGGTTGCTGAAAGGGCATCGGGCAGAAGGCTGGCACCGTAGCGTTACATTAAGGAATTTCGACGTCTGTATTGAATGCGGCAAAGCCTTAAAGACAATCTGATCAGTCGCATAAAGGGCGACATGGCGCGGCGCCAATGATCAAACTCCGCCAGAAGATCAGTTTGGGACGTGCCGCCGGCGCTGAGAGGCCGTCAGGAATCGTCAAACATCCGTTCGACAGTCCGTGACAGAAACGCGGCAGCTTTGCTCAATCCCGAAAGGGAATGCATCTTCCCTATCGCGCTGCAGCACCCGCTGGCGGCACGGCTCTACGGCGCTGCCGTCGGCACCGGCAACCCCGCGGCAAGGCCGCCGCGACAACCAGGGCGCCGGTGAGCAGGAGTGAGGCCAGGACGAAACTTCCCGTCAGGTCGTGCAGGACGCCGGCGAGCACCGGCCCGGCGATCTGCCCGACGCCGAAGCTGGCCGTCAGCAGGGCGAAGGCCCGGCGGGGGTCGCCTCCGGCCAGCCTCCGTCCGCCCGCCAGACCGAGGGCGGTGATGCCCATGAAGGTCCCACCCAGCAGCGCCGCGGCGAGCAGCGCGCCCGTCGCGGTCGGCCACAGCACGCTCGCCGCCACGCCGGCTGCCTCGACCAGGCAGGCGGCCGCGAAAGCGCGGGCGATGCCGGTCCGGGCCCCGAGCCAGGTCCAGGCCGCGACCGAAGGAGTTGCCGCGATGCCGACCACCGCCCAGACAAATGGCTCGACCGGGCGGACCTCCGGATTGGCCCGCTGGATGGCCATCAGGAAGGTCGCGGTCACGATGTAGCCGAAGCCGAACAGGCCATAGGCCAGTGCTCAGCGCCGCATCCGCGCGGGGGCGGCGCCGCCCGGTGCCAGAGTGAGACCTCGCAGTGGCGCGGCGGCGGTCGGCGGCGCCTCCCCGGCGGGAACCAGCCAGGCGACCAGCGGCACGGCCGCGAGGGAGGCTGCGCCGGCGGCGAGCCAGAGGCCACGCCACCCTGCCCCAGTGGCCAGCAGCGCCGCGACCAGCAGGGCCGAGAGTGCGATGCCGCTGCCGACGCCGGCGAAATGCACCGCGGACAGGCCGCTCCGGCCCGCCCGCGCGAGACGGTCGAGCACCAGAGCCGAGGCGAAGACGAGCACGAAGGCGCTGGCCGCGCCGCCGATACCGCGGAGCGCGAGAAAGGCGGGCAGGGAGGTGGCCCAGCCCATCGCGCCGGTGGTCGCCGCGCCGAGCGCCAGCGCGCCGAGCAGCCAGGCCCGCCGCGATCCCGGCAGGCGCGGCGTCGCGGCCAGCAGGGCGCCGATCAGATAGCCGAGCAGGTTGGCCGAGGCGACCAGGCCCGCCTCGCCCTTCGTCAGCCCCAACTCCTCGGCCATGGTGGGCAGGATGGGCGTGTAGACGAAGCGGCCGATGCCAATGGCCGAGGCCAGCGCCAGCAGGCCGCCCAGGGCGAGGCCGAGGGGGCCGGTCCTCGCCCCGCCCTGCCGGCCAGGCATCAGGGCCGCTCCACCCGGTAGCGGTTGGAGGCGCCGGCGATCAGCGCCTCGGCCTCGCGCGCGATCCGCTCCACCACCTCGGCCGCCGGCGGGATGTCGCCGATCAGGTCCACCGCCTCGCCGGCGATCACGCCGGCGGTGTCGAAGTCGCCAGCCTCGCGCGCCGCGGCATAGCGGGCTGCCTCGGCCTCCTGGTGCTGCAGCAGCTCCGCCTCCCGCCCGCGCCAGCGCTCGGAGAAAGCGTTGCGCAGCACGCGGCCGGTATAGGGCACCGGCCAGACATTGCGGCGGGCGATGTCGAACAGGATGCTGCGGATGGTCTGGTCGCCGCTGGCCGCGACCATGCGCTCCTTGGCGGCCTGGGCGCCGGCGGCCTCCTGCGTGGCGTAGAAGCGCGATCCCACGAGCACGCCGTCGGCGCCGAGCATCAGCGCCGCGGCCAGCCCCCGCCCGTCGGCGACCCCGCCGGCCGCGACCACCGGCACGGCGCCGCGCGCCAGGTCCACCACCGCCGGGACCAGGGCGAAGGTGCCGCGGGAGACGCCGTGGCCGCCAGCCTCCGCCCCCTGCGCGACCAGCACCTCGGCCCCGGCCCCCAGCGCCTCCCGCGCCTGCTCAAGCGTCTGCACCTGGCAGATCAGCCTCGCGCCCGCCTGCCTGATCCGGTCGGCATGTGGCCGGACCTCGCCGAAGGAGAGCATGACCGCCGGCGGCCGGCGCTCCAGCACCATCTCCAGCAGCCCGGGCTTGCGGGCCATGCTCCAGGTGATGAAGCCGACCCCGACCCTGGTGCGGCCCGCGGCGTCCAGCTCGCGCGCCAGCCACGCCGCATCGCCATAGCCGCCGCCGATGAGGCCGAGGCCGCCGGCCCGGCTGACCGCGCCGGCGAGGCGCGCGTCGGCGATCAGGTCCATCGGCGCGAGCAGGATCGGGTGCTGCAGGCCGAGCAACTCGGTCAGGCGGGTCGTGATGGACATGGCGGCTCCGCGGCTCGGGATGGCGTCGCCAGCCTGCCAGGGGCTCGACATGGGCGGAAACGACTTGTCATGATCCGAGCCATCTGCCGGAGCGATGGGAGGCTGCGTGGACCTGCTCGACCTGGAGACCTTCGCCGCCGTCGCCCGGCATGGCGACATCACCCGGGCCGCGGGCGCGCTCAACACGGTGCAGTCCAACGTCACGGCCCGCCTTCAGGTGCTGGAGAGGGAGCTCGGCGCGCGCCTGTTCGAGCGGCACAGCCGCGGCGTGGTCCTGACCGCCGCCGGGCAGCGCCTGCTGCCCTATGCCGGGCGCATCCGGGCGCTGGTGGACGAGGCGCGTCGCGTTGTCGCCGACGACGGCATCCCGCGCGGCCCGCTACGGCTCGGCGCCATGGAGACGACGGCGGCGCTGCGGCTGCCGCCGCTGCTCGCCCGCTATGCCCGGGCCTTCCCGGAGGTGGAGCTGGTTGTCGGCACCGGCCCCACCGCGACGCTGGTGCAGGAGGTGCTGGAGCACCGGCTGGACGCCGCGCTGGTGGCCGGACCAGTGGCGCATCCCGAACTGGTGGAGCAGGTCGCGTTCGAGGAGGAGCTGGTGCTGGTCACCGCGCCCGACCTGCCCGGTCTCGAGCCGCTGGCCGGGATGGGTGAGCTCAAGGTCTTGGTCTTCCGGGCCGGCTGTTCCTACCGGCAGCGGCTGGAGGCGACGCTGGCGGCGCGCGGCATCGCCGGCGTGCGACGGCTGGAGTTCGGCACCCTCGACGGCATCGTCGGCTGCGTCGCGGCCGGGGTGGGCGTGACCCTCCTGCCGCGGCGTTGTCGAGGGAGCCTGGCGCGAAGGGCGGATAGGCCTGCACGCACTGCCGGCAGCCGAGGCGCGGGTCACGACGGTGCTGGTCCGCCGCCGCGACGGCTATGTGTCGAGCGCGCTCGGCGCGTTCCTGCAGGCCATCCGGGGCGACTTGGTCCTGGCTTCAGCCGCCGAGTAGCCGAATCCCCTGTTCAAGTCGGCAGGACATCGTTTGCGAGGTCTGGTGGCAGACCTTCGCGGGCTTCCGCCGCAGGCGACCCAAACTGGACTCCGTGTTGCGCTTGGTCAGTCCGGAGCTGACAAACGTAATGCTACAGCTCCATTCGAGTTTGAAGCCTCCGCGCAGCGCAGCCAAATCCCGGTCGCCGCGCTGCCCCATCAGGCAGCGGCAGCGCCGAGCCGTCCTGACGCGGGGACCGGCTCACCCCTCCTCGGGCTGTGAGCCGGACCACAGGGGACGCTCGTTCGCTTCCGCCCGTGGCCGGGCGCTTATCCGGCCTCGGTTACGATGCCCAGCCGCTCGTGTCGAGCTCGCAACTATCGAGGTGCTGGATTCGTCGAGGAGAATGAGTAGCGGGCGATTTTCCAGCCATGTCCATCGCCCTTGTGGAGGACGAAAAGCTCGTGGTTCGCGTCAGGGACCCGCTGCTTGATGGCGTGCACGGTCACGAAACCGGCCGAGCTCGTCCGAACGAACGCCCAGTTCGGCGCGACCTGCACCACCTCCTCGACCTGCAGTTCGGTCTCAAAGGTGATTGCCTGGAAGATGCCCTTGTAGGCAGCCCGAATTGCGTCTGCGCCAACCACGGATGGGCTGTTCGGGGCCATGAAGACACCGTCCGGCGTGAATACGGCCATCACCGCGCCGGTGTCGGCGGCGTTGAGCGCTGCCTCGTAGCTCTGCAGCACTCTTTCGATGTCGCCCCGCCCTGAAGCGGCACCGGCGACGTCCCCCGCCCTGTTCGCAGCTCTCTTCATGAACCTGCAGTCCTCGCTGTTCGCACTGCCGCCGTGCAGCGGCGCATCGTGCCGGGTTGAATCCTGGGCCTGCCTCAGCCGACGTTGCCGACGGGTGTGTTGAGCAACTGCTGCTCCCACAGATACGCCATGCCGGCGCCGCCGGCGTGCTCGATCAGAATGTCCGGCAGGCGCGCACCGGTCTCGGCTCGCGCCCAATCCCGCTGCCATTCCGAGCCCACAGCCATCCAGGTCATCATGTTCACGCCTCCGGCAATCATGCGCTGGATCGCCACCTCATGCGCTTCGACCGAAGCGCCGCCGCAGGCGTCGGTGACGACCGTGACATCCCAGCCATCGCCAGCGGCGTGGATCGCGGGCATCGCGACGCAGACCTCGGTCCAGAGGCCGGCGATGACCAGCTGCTTTCGGCCGGTCGCCTTGACCGCGTCGACGGTCGACTGATCCTCCCAGGTATTGATGAAGGTGCGATCGATGACCCGCTGACCGGGAAAGAGGTCAGTGAGCTGCTTGAACAGAAGACCCCCGCGGGCGGCGATCACACTGGTCAGGATCGTGGGGACATCGAACGCCTTGGCCATCTTCGCGAGCGCGACCGTGTTGTTCACCACCGCCTGCGGATCGTGGCTGTTCACGTTGGCGAGCTGGTAGGGCTGATGATCGATGAGGGCGAGCACCGAGTCTTCGGGACGAAGAAGGGATCCAACTCCGTTGCGGAACTTCATAGTGTTTCTTCCTGCTCCATTCGGTCGCTTGATCGGGGTCAGCCTTCGACCAAGGCGACGTCGCGTGCAGAGCTTTGCCGGTCCTCCCTCCGATGGGATAGCACTGCCTCATGAGACGCTGTGTCGCACAATCAGGAACGCTCGATGGACATCGATGATCTGCGGGCTTTCGTCGAGGTCGCCGACGCGGGAGGTGTCACACCCGCCGCGCGAAGGCTCGGCATATCCAAGTCGATGGTCAGCCGCCGGCTCGTGGGACTGGAGCGGGAGCTGGGCGTGCAGCTTCTCGCGCGCACCACGCGCGGTGCCTCGATCACGGAGGCTGGGGCAACCTTTCGGGACCATGCCGCGCGTGCGATCGCCGAGATCGACATCGCCAGGGAGACGATACTCCCGGCCGGCGACCTGCGCGGACGACTGCGTGTGGCAGCGCCGCTATCATTCGGACCGACACATTTCGCACATGTCCTCGCTGACATGGCGCGGCGCCACCCAGAGCTCCACATACATGCGAGCTACACGGATCGGCATGTCGACCTGATCGCAGAAGGGTTCGATTGTGCGATCCGCGTCGGCAAACTGAATGATTCGAACCTGATCGCCAGAAAGATCGGCCCTCTGCACGCGAAGTATGTCGCAGCGCCAGCCTACATTGCGGAACACGGGGCACCTGAAACGCCCGACGAGCTCACGACCCACGAGGCGCTGATGCAGGCCACCGAACCATGGTTCGCGCTCGACGGTGACCAAGTCATCAGAATGAGGCCGCAGGGCCGGTTCAAGGCGGACAACGGCGCTGCCCTCATTGCCGCCGTCCTGGCCGGGATCGGCATTGCCGTCCTGCCCGTCAACCTGATTCGGGAGCACCTGGAGGCGGGCACACTGGTGGAAGTGATGCCGCGCTATCCCGTTCCTGTGCACGGCATCTATGTCGTCCGCCCGCCGGGGCAGCACCCGGTGCGCAAAATCCGCGTGCTCACCGAAATGCTCATCGAGTGCTTCGGAGAGGCCGAGGAAGGCACCGGCAGCTCGCGAGATGCCAGTGCCCGTTCGGGATTGGCCTAGCGGGGGATCATCTTGGACGATGGAGGCTGGAGTCACATTGAGCGGGCCGGAGCCGGAACACCGAGGACGGGCCGCTAAGTGTCCATCCGGGAACATGGTGAGTCATCTGAATCGGTTGTGACTGGCGGGTTGCGGCGGGTGGTGCGCGATTTGGCGGGATGTGGACGCCGGAGAACCGCGGTCGGTATGACCGCAG
>NZ_SMOA01000197.1 GCF_004353985.1 Paracraurococcus ruber
CCCTCCTGACCCCATCCTGCGGCGGCCACGCGCCGACCGCGAAGAGAAGCGAGTGACCTACGGGAATGACTTGAGGCGAGAGGAACAGCTTGACCCCCTAACCCCAATCAGAGAGGACTCTCAGGACCTGACGTCGATCGCCGCGGCGCCGGCGTTCTGTACCGGCAGCACATAGGCCGGCGCGCAGACATGCACCTCGCCGCCCTGGGCGAGATAGGTTTGGACCATCCGGCGGATCTCGTCCTCGCTGGGCTGCCCGGCGGCCAGGCAGCGGCGGATCCGGGCTACCCGCTGATGACCGCGACTTGTGGCATTTCGCATTGCCTCGCCACGGCGGATTGCGCCGCCGCTGGCGGCGGGGGGGGTGGTCTGGATGTCGTCCACGGCTGCCATCGCTGGGCTGGGGGTGGGGGAGAGAGGCTGGTGAGGGGTTGTGCAACAATCCTATGCGCAGCACTTTCGCTCACCGAGAGTTTTTCGCACAATGGGGCTCAACGAGCCGTTTTTCGCATGTCCTGTTACCCTAAAGCCACAGGCGGCGCTCCTGCCGGCGGCGGGGACCAAGTAGACGGACCGGAATGTCAGGAAGGCCCGGCCGCCACCGGGGGGCCGATCCAGGACCGGGCGAAGGGGACAGGCATTGCGGGGCCCGCGCTCAGGTGCCGGCATGGGCTGGCAAGGCTCGGCTGTTTGCGCGGCGGCGGCCGTCCCTGTTCGGTGCAAAGCATGTCCGGGCAAGAGCCACGCGCAGGCGGCGATGCCTGCGGGCCGAGGATCGTCGTTCGGCCCCGGACACCACGCACAAGGCCAAGCCGCCGCAACGCCGTGGCCGCCTCCGAAGCAGCGGCCCGGCGGGGCCGCCAGCAACCCTGCCCGGAATCCCCGGACGAGCACAGCCTCCACCCCTTGCGACGGTGGAGATGGGTGGTCGCAGCCAGCGGGCGCAGGTTCGGGCGATGCTCTGCGCTACCTGTTCAGCGACGCCATGGCACGTCGCAGCGGCACTGCCTGGAAGGCCAGGGGCTTCGCCTGCGCGTCGCGGAACCCCAGCATGGGCCTGCGCGATGCCACGCCCGGGATCTGCCCTAGGCAAGGCGGCGGCCAGGACCCTGCATCACCGGGATACCTAGAAGGGTGCCACCGAACCTTGGCGCTTCGAGGCGCCGCCGATCCGGCTGGCCGCCGACCATCGAACGTAAGCCGGCTGTCGGGGCCAGACAGGTGCCGGCGGATGATGCGCGTCGGGGCGCACCCGGGGGACAGGGCACGACACAGGGTCAGGCTGGAGCCGGGAATGACCGCCGGCTGACAGGAGGCCAGGAACCAGCATTCTGCGGCTGGTCCGGGCTGGCATCAGCTCGGTCGCGCCGTCCCGCACCAGCGGCGTCGTGTGGCTGTTGCGAAACGATATTGTAAGCGGTAGCGTACACGAACCGGATGCTGTATTCCTTGCGTAACATTAACTGGTACAACCATGGCTCGCGGCACTCGATCCTTCAGCGCCACGGGTCCAAGTGATCTTGCCCTTTCTGGCCAGGGCGGCCGCGAGCCAGAGCCACTCGACAGGCGCGTAACGTCACCTTTTCGCATGGTTGCCTGATCCCGTGGCTGCTAGGGTGTCGTCGCCGGAACTTGGGCCGTCCGGTCATCATGAAACGCTTCCGGTTTCGTGGCGAATTTGCCATGCTGCACGGAAGTTCGCGGCGACGCGGGGGCGCGCCCTGCGGGGCCGCAGGGCACGGCGCCGCGATCCCTGCACGGGTCCGGCACCGGGCGATGGAAGGTATCTGCGAAGCGGGATCCTGGCCGTCCGGTCGCCGGCGCGCCTGGCCCGTGCTGGCATGAGGGCGGTGTGATGCGGTCGGATGAGGTTGGGGCCGCAAGGGGTGGCCACGGGGCGCGGGGCGGGGTGGACCGGATCGTGCAGGTCCAGTCCGCCGATCCGAACGGCCCAGTGTTCAGCATCGAGGTGGTGACGCCGGATGCCGCCATCGGCCTGCTGCAGAGCAAGCGGCCGACCGCGCGGGAGAACCCGGCCGCCATCGGCAATTATGCCGAGGCGATGCGTGCCGGGCGGTGGATCCTGAATGGGATGCCGCTGATCCTGTCGCAGTCCGGCCTGCTGCTGGACGGGCTGCAGCGGCTGCGCGCCTGCGCCCGGGCGGACGTGCCCTTCACCACCGTCGTCGCCCGCAACATCCCGGACGACGTGCTGCACACCATCGACCAGCAGCGCCGGCGGTCCTTCGCAGGCGTGCTGGAAGCACGCGGGATGCAGCATGCCGGCGCGCTGCAATCGGCGCTGGTGAAGCTGATCCGCTACCAGGACCGGCAGATGACGCGCGCGACCGGCTCGCCCTCCTGGTCGCGGCTGGACCGGGTGCTGGCGGCGAATCCCGACTTGGTCGCGGCGGTGAAGATCTCGCTGGAGAGCGAGGCCACGGCGCTGTCCGAGGCGGTGCGCACGCCGCTGATCTTCATGGGCTTCCGGGTGGACAAGGCGGTGACCCGCCGCTTCCTGGATGCCGTGGCGCATCCCGACCGCTACGACCCGCTGGAGCCCGGCGCGCGGGTGCGCGACCTGATCGAGCTGACGCGCGGCGACCCGGCGACCCGGCTGAAGCCGACGACGCTGTTCGCCATCTGCATCAAGGCGATGAACGCGGCGCTGAGCGACACCCCGCAGCGCAGCTATGCCTGGCTGGACCGCAGCGTGAATCCGACGCGCGGCGAGGAATTCCCGGAACTGTCCGGCTATCCCGGCTTGACCGACCCGGTGGAGACCGGCGCGACCGACGAGACCCAGGCGAAGCTGCGCGAGGCCGTGGCCAACCTGGAGCGGGAGGCGCATGTCTTCCCGCTGACGGTCGAGAGCATCACCCCGGCGCTGGCCGAGGAGTATCTGGCGCACAATGCCCACAACCGGCGCATCATCGCCGCGCATGTGGACTCGATCGCCCGGGACATCCGCAGCGGCCACTGGATGATGAATGCTCAGCCGATCTGCTTCTCCCGCTCCGGCCGGCTGCTGAACGGCCAGCATCGCCTGTCCGCCGTTCTGCAGGCCGGCCAGCCGATCGAGGTTCCGGTCATGCGCGGCCTGCCGGAGGAGGCCTATGCCACCTACGACATCCACGCCAAGCGCGGCCCGCATCTGGGCATGGCGCTGGAAAGCTTCGGCGACCGGCCCCTGGTCGCCGCCGCCGCGGTGCTGCTGTGGAAGCGCGAGCTGAAGCCGGCCGGCGCCCGCAACGCCAAGCCCACGCCATCCGAGGTGACGCGGATCGTCGAGCAGCATCCGCGGCTGCTCGAGCTTCGCACCTTCGGCCGCAAGATGGTAGAATTCGGCCGCGGCTCGGTGCTCGCCTATGCCGCCTACTGCATCGAGCGGGAGGATGCCGAGCTGGGCCGCCTCTTCCTCGAGCGCTTCGAGACCGGCGCCGAGCTGCCGCGCGGCCACCTGATCCTGGAGCTACGCCGGCGGCTGCAGATCCTGCGGCGCGAGCGGGCGAGCCAGGAGGAGCAGCTGCGCGAGATCCTGGCCGCCTGGGCGCGCTTCCGCCAGAAGCCGGACCTGCCCGCCACGCAGGAGAATCTTTCCGCCTGACATCGCCGCGTCCCGGGATGCGGCGCTGCGACCGGCAAGCCATGCCGGGCGCCCTTCGCCCGCCTGGGCCGTTCGCGGCGGCTGATCAGGCGGGACGCGCCGCCGCATCGGGCGCGGGCTGGCAGCGTGCCGCGTCCTCGGCCGCCAGTTCCGCCCGGTGCGCCGCATCCTGGCGCAACGCCGCCTCGGCTGACGCCTGCGCCAATTCCAACCGGTGCCGATGGGCCAGCGCATCCTGAAGCGCGCGCCGCGCCGCATCCTCCCGCTGGCGGGCGGCCTGGACCGCCGCGGCCCGCGCCTGGCCAAGCCGCCTGGCCGCGGCGGCATAGGCCGCCCAATCCCGCCAGGCGCCGCCATCCGCCCGCGCCGCCGCCTGTTCGCGCCGGAGCTGCGCTTCCTGCGCGGTGCGTGCCGCCTCTGCCGCCGCCAATGCCTGGCCCGCCGCGAGCAGGTCGGATTGCCGGGCATCCACCGCATGGCCCGCCAGCCGCAGCAGCACGCGGACAGCCTGCATCGTCCGGCTCCACCATCATCCATCCGGAATGGGGCGAAATGCCTCCGATCCCTTGATCCATTCGTGTATCATGGATTTTTCGCATGATCTACGGGACCGGCATGCCGCGCGTCGCTGGAACGCTCCTCCTGGGTCTGGCCTTTCTTTGCGCCACCGTGCTGGGCTGGACGCAGCGCGGTGCCGGCGCGCCGCCGCCGGCCGGTACGGCGATGCCGGCCGGTGTCCCACAGGTTTCCGGCTCCGGCTTCCTGGTGGCGCCCGGCCGGCTGGTGACCAACGCCCATGTGGTGATCGCCTGCCGTAAGGCTGGCGGCGCCGTGGAGGTTCTTGGTCTGCCCGGACCCTGGCGCGTGGCGCAGGAGGATCCCGACTCCGACCTCGCCCTGCTGGCGGGGCCGGAACTGGCGACCGACATCCTGCCGCTGTCGGCGGTGCAGGGCTTGGCGCGCGGCACCGTCGTGCTGGCGCTGGGCTATCCGGTGGAAGCCATGGCGGGCCGCCCGCCCGGGGCATTGCGAGCCCAGCCGGGCCAGGTGTTGCGGGCGATGCTGAGCGTGCACGACCCCGAGGCGGGTCGTGCCGAGAGCTTCGTGCTGCGCGACCGGACGCAGCGGGAGCTTCCCGCCACCTGGGAGGACGGGCTGCGCTTCTTCGGCGCGGCGCGGGAGGACCGGATGCGGTGGCTGCTGGAGATCGACGTGCCGGCGGCGGCCGGGACCTCCGGCGGGCCGGTGCTGGACGGGGACGGCAATGTCGTGGGGGTGATCCATGCCGGCGACCGGCGGCGCGGCTTCTCCGGTGCCATCACGCCGAAGGATCTGCGCGACTTCCTCGGTCGAGCCGGCGTGCTGCCGCGCTTCCGCCCGGCGCATGTGGCGACACCAGCGGACTGGCGCCGGGTGGAGGCTGCGGCGGCGCGCGGCGTGTTCCGGATCCTGTGCTGAATCGGGTCGGCGCGCGGCGTGACCAACGCGGAACATGACCGCGCCAGATCTCACCAGGCATCAGGGGCCTTGCGGCCGCGGTCTCCCTCCATCCGCTGCTGCAGCTCAGCAATGCGCCCGGGGGACCGGATGAGCTGCGAGGATCATCGGGCAGACCAGCCATGGACCTCTTGCCGCCCCGTTCCAGGCCGAGCGTCGCGGCGATGATGTCGCGCGCCCGCCGACCTGTTTGGCCGCTTCTTGCCCTTTCTTGCGGATGACGAACGCCGGCCTTGACGGCGTAAGTGTTTCGCTTCAGGAAAATCCGTGACGCGCAGCCTAAAAATAGTAACTTTGAGTTGAAAACAAGCTTGCGAATTAACGTAAGGGTTGTACCCTTGCGACCGTGATCTCACGACGCCTTCAAGCCAAGGTGCCCCCTTCATGTTGCCGATCGATTTGCGCGCACTCCAGGACCTCGCCAGCAGGGCGATCACGTCGATCTCCTGCGCGATCGAGGATGTTCTCGAGGACTCCCAGCGCGGCTATCTGCTGGAAGCAATGCGGGCGCTCGATGACATCGAATCTACGCTCGAGACAGCATTCGAAATGACGCTGGATGTGCCGGGCAGCGACGCCGGCATCCCCGCCCTGCGGATCGTCAGCAGCCAGGAAGCCGGCGACATCCCGCAGGTCGCCTGAGCCGCCCAAGCCAGGACATGTGGCGCCGACGGGCTCGCTGGGCGTGCATACTGGCCGCCAAGGGGCATGACAGCCGCTGCAGGGAAGGGGGCTGGCAAAGATCGGAGCCGTCCCGCTCGGCCACGCCGCCTTTGCCGGTCCCGCGGCGCGACGCCGATCCCGCGCTTCCGGCTGCCCCAGGCGGACATGATCCTGTTCGCCGCCCCCCCCGACGAGGATGCCCTGGCGGGCCGAACGCTGCTGCTGCCGCGTAGGGTCGACACCGGCTGGCAGCAGGCCGGATCGACCGATGGCTTGCGGTCCGCCTCGCAAGCCGGCGCAAGCCGGGTGAGAAACTGCAGCACGCATTTTTCCAGGGACAACACGGCAGCCGCGCTGCGGCGGTGCAAGGGCAAGTTGTCGGCGGGTGTCATCCGGTAGCGGGCTGCACCGACATGGGCTGTGCGTGCCTGCGGCACCGGTTGTCGGCTGGCGATCCTGGCCATCCTCGCGGCCCCGGCGGGCCGCGCCGCGGGTGCGATAGACCGCGAGCCCTTCCGTGTTTACCGGGCCAAGGCGGCAACGGCAGCCTTTCGGCCGATGCGGCCGACCTAGCCCTCGCAAAGAGCAGATCCCGGTCAGGTGAAATCACCTGACCGGGTGAAGATCCTCGTAGTGCCAAATGACGAGAGCCGTTGCCGTGAGCCAAGGCGAACGGAAACCGCTCTAGAACAGGCCGCCCGGACCACGGCTGGTGCCGGGCGCGATCACCGGCGGCGCGAAGGCCGCGGGCCGCGGCTGGAAGGCCGTGCGGCGGCCACCATAGGCGGGGTCGGAGAAATACTGTGCCGCCAGCGGGTCGCGCGGCGCCCCGCCCGAACAGCCACCAGCCAGCAGCGGCAGCAACACGGCCAGGCCGGCCACGGCGCCGCGCCGGACCTGTCCACCACCAAGCCAAGACCCGAACATCCCGCTCACTCCACGCCTGTCGAAGCGCCGTTCCACCGCCCGGTGGCGGCATTGGCGCGGGACCGCTTGGCCTGCCATGCCGCCGATGCCTCCATCGCGTCCGCCTGGTCGATCGGCTGGGACATGGTTTCCTTGATCTGCTTTCGCATGGTCTCAGGCAGCCGCGAGGCAGCCTGCCCCCAGTGATTCGACCACATGCTCGGCGACCATCAGCGCGGCGTCGCTATGGCGCACCAACACGCGCACCGGTGCACCGGCGCGGCCGATCTCCCGCGCGCCGATCGCGTTGCGGGCCGGCGCCAGGGCGATGCCGAAACAGCCGAGGCCATGGCAGATCGCCGCCCGCATGGAGGCCGATCCTTCCCCGACCGCGGCCGTGAAGACGAGTGTATCGAGGCCGCCGAGCACGGCCACCAGCGCGCCTATCTCACGTCGGACGCGCCAGACGAAGGCCGCCAATGCCTCGGCCTTCGCCCTCCGGTCCGGCGTATCGCCTGGCAATCCGTCCATGGCCACGCCATCGCCGGGGTGCGGCGCCGCTTCATCCTCCCAGCGCTGCAGATCGACGCTGTCCAGGCTGCGACCGGCGCGGACGGCACAGAGCGATGTCCGGCGGCCGAGATGCACGATGACGGTGCGGCCCGACGCCAGGGCCGGATCCTCTGCGGCCAGCCGCCGGCAGAGATGTTCGTAGGACAGGCCGTGTCGCCCGGGCGCTGCGCCAAGGTCATCGGCCGGGGCGGCACGCCCAGGCAGCCGGCGCCGCAGATGGAAGCTGCTCTCGAAGCAGGCGACCTGCGGCACATCGGGGAATACCGCCATCGTCGCCCGCAGCCCCGCCAGCCCCGGCGCATCGGCCGACAGGGCTTCCAGCCGCCGCAGCAAGGCAGGCTCGACACGCAGGGGCGATGGAAGATCGCCACCATGGCCGAACCGATGGCCGATGCCGATCACCCGCCGGCCGGCTGCCGCCTCATCCAGCCAGGCGACGATGGCTGCCAGTGCGGCGTGGTGATCGCCCGGTGCTTCCTCCGCCCGCCAGCCATGCGCCGCCAGCAGACGGTGCTGCGCGCCCCGCGCCGTGAAGCCCGGCCGTCCGCCGATGCCATGCACCTCGGTGGCCCAGAGCAGATCGAGCCCGGCGGCGGCATGGACCTGCAGCGCCAGGGATGCAGGGCCAGCATCGAGAACCAGGACCAGGTCGCTCACGCGGGGCTCCAGGGCAGGGGGCGGTCTTGCGCCATGGTCGGAAGCCGGCCCCGGCGTCCCGCAGCGTGCTGGTCGCAGGGCGATCTCCTGGACCGCCGGTCGAGCGAGAGTCCGTGAGATCGATTGGCGAAGAATGAACCAGCCAGATGCAATGCAACGGGCGCTTCGTCCCCGTCTGGAGAGTGTGGAATCGGGCGAGGCGGCGCAGGGTGTGGAAAGCAGCGAGACGCCCTGCGCCATCGCCCTGCGAACCCGGCCTGGGTCCCGACAGGAATCAGCCCGGAGGCTCAGCGGATGCGAGAGGGATGTAGACCGGACCGCGCTTCGCATCCGCATGGCGGCGTTCGCCGCGCGCAGCGGATGGGGCGGTGAATCCGGGTCGTCCGGCGGTGGGCGTGGCCGCCCGTTCAGGCGGAGCGCAGCGCGTAGGTCTTCGGCGCCACCGGCGGGCGGCTCGGCTTCAGGATGACGCCCTGTTCGGTGACCTCGATCCGCGCCGCTGGATAGACCGCGAGGGCGAGGGAGAGCGAGCCGCTGAATTTCGGCTTGAAATGGTACATCTCGCGGAATCCCGTGCCGAACTGCCCCTTCAGCGCCTTCCAGGTGACCAGGCGGTCGGCGGTCAGCACATGCAGGCGGTAGGCGAGCCACATGTAGACATCGAGCGCCGGGGCGTTGTTGTTCAGCGCCTTGATCGCCGCTTCCTCGAGCGGCACGGGATGCCGCCGCAGCTGCTCGTAGAAGGTCTCGCTGAGCTTCGCCGTTTCCAGGCTGAGACGGCCCTGCTTGCTCGATCCCTGTTCGATGAACAGCGCCTTGTCCACGATGCTCTGATTGACCAGGCCGGAGGCCCTGCCCGTGGTGGCGAGGTGGAAGGTGAGTCGGCAGCGCGAGATCCGCTCCGCCTGGTCGCGCACGCTGCGCCCGGTCATTCCCCCGACCGAGACGCCGATGCGGCCGAGCCAGTCCCGCAGCGACGTCCCGAGTTCGACCTCCCGGGATCCGGTGCGAAGCGCCTCCGTCTGCAGGTAGAGGAGGATGAGCCGGGCATGGCTGCCATAGGGGACGCCGACCCATTCGAAGGCCTGGGGATCCTCGCCGACCGGGCGCCGGCCCGGCTCGACCATCAGCCGCAGGCGTTCGGCCGAGATGGACCAAGCCGCGTCATCGGGCAGGCGCTTGTGCGGCAGGGCGCACTGTGCCCAGCCGGAATAGGCGAAGCCGAGCGCGTTGTCCTCATCCGCGAGATACTGTGCCGCGGCCTCGACGATGGAACGGGCGATGCCGGCATCGAGCGCACCCTGCTTGCCCTTGGCCTCCAGCAGTTCGTGCACCGTTCCCATCGCCAAATCCCTATGCCCTCGAATGAACCTGATGTGATCTCGCACGCCATAGCGTGATCCGGACTGCAATGTCGCCGTGGAAAGCAGCGAGGAAGCTACTAGGATTAGTATTAGAGATTCTACTATTAGCTTCCTCGCTGGATTCCACGGGATAAGCTGGCGAAGCGGTTGAATTGCCGTGGACGAGGCTCGCCCCTTTCCACGGCCGCATCGCTCGTCTCCACGCCCGATGCTGTGCACGATCCCCGAGGCGGCCTCGCTGCTTTCCACAGTGGCCGGGGGCGACTCGGTAGGCTGCAGCCATGCGAATGCCTGACGATCAAGTCTGCCCGACGTGATCGGCCGCGGCATGAATGCGGCATCGTCCGGCTTGTGCGCAGGCAGATCGCCCTGGCATCCCAATCGCATTGCCGGCCCCAACAATCGGCCGGTGCGCGATTGTCGGGGGAAAGCCGCATGGCGAAGCCAGCATCCAGACTCTTCGATCCGCCGCCATCATGAGCGACCGGCGAGAGCCCCTGCCGGGACTGCCCGACTCCGCCCTCAATCGTCGCCACGGCGCGATCGAGAAGCTTCGCCTGCTCGTCACCCATCCCAGGACGGAGGAGATGCTGCGGGCGATCGCCCGCGAAAGGCTCGACATCCTGGCACCTCGCCGCGCGATGTCGCCGCCAGGCGCGCCGCGGCGCCGCGTGACGGACCGGCCCGCCGCGCCGCCGGCCGGCCTCGGTCGGCTCGTCCTTGCCGCCTACGCGGTCGGCACCGCCCCTGCTGCGCCATCGCCCCGGGCAGCCTCACCAGACGCCACGGGCATCCTGCCGGAGATCGACCTCCTCGCCTGATCCGGGGCGCCGCCGTCGCCCTGCTCTGCCTCGGCAGGACAGGGCCGGCCCGGATGCCGTCCTCGCCCCGCGATCCGGCAGGCGGCACGGCTGCGTGCCTGGCCAGGCCGCCGCCAGGCCGGCTTCAGGCGAGCGCAAGCCGCGCCGAGCCGGGATGCCCCGTCGCAAGCTGGGCAAGGATGGCGGGGATGCGGCCAGCGGGCTGCGGCCGGCTGAACAGGTAGCCTTGCGCCTCGGTACAGCCCTTATGCGCCAGGGCGGCGAACTGCTCCTCGGTCTCCACGCCCTCTGCCGTCGTCGTCATGTCGAGCGCGGCGCAGAGTTCGACGATGGCCTGCACGATCGCGCTGCTCTGGCGCGACCGGTCCATCTCGCGCGTGAAGCAGCGGTCGATCTTCACCTTGTCGAAGGGGAAGCGCTGCAGGTAGCTGAGCGAGCTGTAGCCCGTGCCGAAATCATCCATGGCGATCCGCACGCCGAGCGCCTTCAGC
>NZ_SMOA01000198.1 GCF_004353985.1 Paracraurococcus ruber
GCCTCACCGCGCGCATCGCCATCGCCGGCACCGCCGCGGCCGCCGCCGGCCTGGCGCGCGCGGGCGTGGAGATCGTGGTGCCGCCGGGGGAGGAGGCGGTCGCCATCGCCCCCCTGCCCCTGGCCGCGCTGCGGTTGCCCGACGGCACCATCGCCGCGCTGCATCGCCTGGGCCTGCGGCGCGTCGGCGACCTGCTGCGGCAGCCGCGCGGCCCGCTGGCGCGCCGCTTCGGCGCCGGGCTGCTGGCGCTGCTGGATGCGGCGACCGGCGCCCGCCCGCAGCCGCTGCGGCCGCTGCGGCCGCCGGCGGAATTCCTCGCCGCGCAGGACTTCCTGGAACCCATCGTCACGCGCGAGGCCATCGACGCCACGCTGGCGTTGCTGCTGCCCGACCTCTGCAGGCAATTGGCCGAGGCCGGCCGGGGCGCCCGCCGCTTCCTGCTGCAGGCCTTCCGGGTGGATGGCGCGGTGCAGGCCGTCGCGGTCGGCACCGGCCTGCCGGCGCGCGAGCCGCGGCATGTCGCCCGGCTGTTCCGGGACAGGCTCGAACGGCTCGAGCCCGGCTTCGGCTTCGAGCGCCTGGCGCTGGAGGCGCGCGCCACCGCACCGCTTTCGGCCGCGCAGGCGGCGCTGCCGGGGGAAGGCGGCACTTCCACGGAGACCCGGCGGCAGGCGCTGGCGGAGCTGCTCGACCGCTTGTCCCAGCGCGTCGAGGTCTGGCGCGCCGCGCCGCGCGCCAGCCATTGGCCGGAACGCGCGACCTGGCGGGTCGGGCCCTTCGAGGCGGTGCAGATCCCGCCCGGCTGGCCCGGCCGCGGCCCGCGCCCGGTCCGGCTGCTGCGGCGGCCCCTGCAGCTGACGGCGGTGGCGCTGCTGCCGGATGCGCCGCCTTCCCTGCTGCGCCTCGGCCGCACGTCCTGGCGCGTGGCGCGGGCGGAGGGGCCGGAACGCATCGCGCCGGAATGGTGGCGCGAACGGCCCGACCGGCCCTTCCGCGACTACTACCGGGTGGAGCTGGCCTCGGGCGCCCGGCTGTGGGTGTGCCGCTCCGGCGTCGCGGTGCCGGGGGAGGCGATGACGTGGTGGCTGCATGGCAGGTTCGAGTGAGCCGTCCCCGGCCCGGGGGAGAAGGAGAGAACTCGTTCGGCGCAGTGCGCCGAACCCCCCGAACCCCCACAACCTCCTTTTTCTCCGAGTCCGCCGTTGCAGCCTGCGGACCCACAGAAAAAGGCGGGGTGGGCGCGGAAGGGGAGTTCCCTCCCCTCCCGCATCGGCGTCCCGAGCGATGACCCGGTTCAGCGAACTCGCCGCGCTGTCGAATTTCACCTTCCTCGACGGCGCCTCCCACCCGCAGGAGCTGGTGGCGCAGGCCAGGGCGCTGGGCCATGCCGCGCTTGGAATAGCGGATCGCAACAGCTTCGCCGGCCTGGTCCGCGGCTGGGTCGCGGCCAAGAAGGAGGGCCTGCGCTTCGTCCCCGGCGCGCGGGTGACGCTGCTGGACGGCACCGAATACCTCGCCTGGCCGACCGACCGCGCCGCCTATGGCCGGCTCTCCCACCTGCTCTCCCTGGGCCGGATGGAGGCGCCGAAGGGCGAATGCCATGTCGCGCGCGACGCGCTGGTCGAGGCGGCGGAGGGCCTGGTGCTGGCGCTGGTACCGCCCGATACGCCGGACGACGCCTTCGCCGACCGCCTCCGCCGCGACGCCGCCGCCTTGCGCCGCCGCCTGGCCCTGCCGCTGTTCTGCGCCGCCAGTCACCGCTTCCGCGGCGACGACCGCAAGCGGCTGGACCGGCTGGCCGCGCTCGGCGCGCCGCTGCTGGCCGCCGGCGGCACGCGCTACCACGTCCTGGACCGCCGGCGCCTCGCGGATGTGCTGGCCGCCATCCGCCTCGGCACCACCGTGGACGCGCTGGGCTATGCCGCGGAGCAGAATGCCGAGGCGCACCTGAAGCCCGCCGAGGAGATGCTGCGCCTGTTTGCCGGGCATGAGGACGCGGTCGAAGCGACGCAGCGCGTCGTCGATGCCTGCCGTTTCTCGCTGGACGACCTGGCCTATGACTACCCGGACGAGATCCTCGACCCCGGCCTGACGCCGCAGCAGACGCTGGAGAAGCGGACCTGGGAGGCCGCGGCGGGGAAGTGGCCGCAAGGCGTGCCGGACAAGGTCGCGGCGCAGCTCCGCTACGAGCTGCGGCTGATCGCCGGGATGGACTACGCCCCCTATTTCCTGACGGTGCACGAGATCGTCCGCTTCGCCGTCGGCGAGGGGATCCTCTGCCAGGGCCGCGGCTCGGCGGCGAATTCCGCCGTGTGCTACGTGCTCGGCATCACCTCCGTCGCGCCGGACAAGCACGACCTGCTGTTCGAGCGCTTCATCTCGGCGTCGCGCAACGAGCCGCCCGACATCGACGTGGATTTCGAGCATGAGCGGCGGGAGGAGGTGATCCAGCACATCTACCGCCGCTACGGCCGCGACCGCGCCGCCATCGCCGCCACCGTGATCCGCTACCGCGACCGCAGCGCGATCCGGGAGGTCGGCAAGGCCATGGGCCTGTCGGAGGACGTGACGGGCCGCCTGGCGAAGTCGGTCTGGGGCGCCGGCGGCAGCTCGATCGCCGAGATCGCCCAGGACCAGGGGCTGGACCCCGAGGGCGACCCGCGGCTGCGCCTGGCCTGCGCGCTGACCGAGGAATTGCTCGACTTCCCCCGCCATCTGGCGACGCATGTCGGCGGCTTCGTCATCACCCGCGGGAAGCTGACGGAGCTCGCCATCGTGACCAAGGCGGCGATGGCGGACCGCCACACCATCGAATGGGACAAGGACGACATCGAGGCTTTGCGCATCCTGAAGGTGGATGTGCTGGGCTTGGGCATGCTGTCCTGCATCCGCCGTGCCTTCGACCTCATCGCCCATCATCGCGGCCCGGCGCTGACCCTGCAGGCGGTGCCGCAGGACTGCCCGGAGACCTATGCGATGCTGCGGCGCGCCGACAGCCTCGGCGTCTTCCAGGTGGAGAGCCGGGCGCAGATGAACATGCTGCCGCGGCTGCGCCCCGACAAATTCTACGACCTGGTGATCGAGGTGGCGATCGTCCGCCCCGGCCCGATCCAGGGCGACATGGTGCATCCCTATCTGCGCCGGAAGAACAGGCAGGAGGACGTCACCTACCCGTCGCCCGAGCTGGAGAAGGTGCTCTACAAGACGCTTGGCGTGCCGCTGTTCCAGGAACAGGCGATGCAGATCGCCATCGTCGGCGCCGGCTTCACCCCCGCCCGCGCCGACGAATTGCGCCGCGCCATGGCCACCTTCCGCCATGTCGGCACCATCTGGCAGTTCCAGCAGGAGTTCATCGCCGGGATGGTCCGCAACGGCGTCTCGGAGAAATTCGCCGAACGCTGCTTCCGCCAGATCGAGGGCTTCGGGACCTATGGCTTCCCGGAAAGCCATGCCGCCGCCTTCGCGCAGCTCGTCTATGTCTCGGCCTGGATCAAGCGGCACCATCCGGCCGCCTTCGCCTGCGCCCTGCTGAACAGCCAGCCCATGGGCTTCTACGCCCCGGCGCAGATCGTCCGCGACGCGCGCGAGCATGGCGTGGCGATCCGCCCCGCCGATGTGCTGCACAGCGACTGGGACTGCACGCTGGAGCCGGATGCGCGCAGCACCGGCGGCCTCGCCCTCCGCCTCGGCCTGCGGCTGGTGCAGGGGATGGGAGAGGCGGCGGCGCGGCGCATCGTCGCGGCAAGGGCCGCGCAGGAGGATGATCCGGCAAGGGCCGCGCAGGAGGACGATCCGGCGAGGGCCGCGCGGGAGGACGATCCGGCGGGAGCCGCGCGGGAGGATGATCCGGCGGGAGCCGCGCGGGAGGATGATCCGGCGGGAGCCGCGCGGGAGGACGATCCCGCGGGAGCCACGCGGCAGGCCGATCCGGCGATGCCGGCATGGGCGGATGCCCCCGCCCCGGCCGGCCGGGCACGGAACGCGGCACCCGCGGCGCCAGGGGAGACGCCGGCGGGGAAGGCCGCCCCGGACCCCGCCATGATGCACGCCGCGCCGGTGCCGTCGCTGCCCGACCTGGTGCGCCGCGCCGCGCTCGACCGCGGCACGGTGGAACGGCTGGCGGAGGCCGATGCCTTCCGCTCCCTCGGCCTCGACCGCCGCGCCGCGCTGTGGGAGGCGGCGGCGGTGGAGAAGCCCGCCGCCCAGCCCGCGGCGGCCGTCTCCTTGCCGCAGGGCGACCTGTTCGAGACGCCGCCGAGCCTGCCCGCCGCCACCGCCGGCGAGCAGACGGTGCTGGACTACACCTCGACCGGCCTGTCGCTCCGCCGGCACCCGCTGGCCCTGCTGCGCCCGATCCTCGCGGCCGAGGGGCTGGCCGATACCCGCATGCTGGATGCGGCGCGGCGCGGCGCCTGGCTGCGCCTGCCGGGCCTCGTGCTGGTGCGGCAGCGCCCGGGCAGCGCCAAGGGCGTCGTGTTCTTCACGGTGGAGGATGAATGGGGCGTGGCGAACCTGGTCGTCTATCCCGACCTCGCCCGTCGCTTCCGCGCCGCCGTGGTCGCCGCCCGGCTGGTCGTCGCCGAAGGGCGGGTGGAGCGGCACGAGGCGGCGGTGCCCATCATCCACCTGATCGTGCGGCGGCTGCTCGACCGGTCGGAGCTGCTCGCCGGCCTCGCCGCGCTGGACGCCCCCAAGGCAGGGGCGGGGTCCGCCGGGGATGCCCCCTGGCGCCGCGCCCTGGCCCGCGCCGACGAGGTGGCGAAGCCCGACCGCCCGGATGCCCGCACCCTGCCGCGCGACGGCAATCCGCGCCTGAAGCTGCCGCCCAGCCGCGACTTCCATTGAGGCCCCGCATGCCGGCGCCCGGCCGCCACGGCGCCGGCGCCCTGTGCCGACAACCCGGCTGCCGACAACCCGGCTGCCGACAACCCGGCTGCCGACAACCCGGGTGCAGACGGCCCGCGCCGAGCGGGGCGGGGCAGGCCCGCCCCCTCTCCGGCATCCAGGCCTGCGCTGCCGGTGCGCCGGGCCGGCCTGGCGCGCCGCCGCATGGCCTGCGCCACCATACCGGCGCCGCGGCCCCTGCCGCGGCCTGCCGGCAGGGCCCTGCCCTCCGGCCGCCGGTCAGGACTTCAGGAGGCCGGTCAGCTTCCCGGCAGCGAGGCCCGGCCCGCCTTCGCGGGCGGCCGCAAAGCGCGGTAGCCTGCCGTCAGGGTTGGGGAGGGAGCGGAGCGCATGGGATTCCAGCAGGCCGTCGGCACCTGCCTGGCACGATACGCGGTGTTCCAGGGGCGGGCGCGGCGCTCGGAATACTGGTGGTTCTTCCTCTTCACCATCCTGATGCAGCTGGCGACCGGCGTGCTGGATGCGGCGCTGTTCGGCCGCGACGGCATGGGGACGATCAACCTGCTCACCACGCTCGGCCTGCTGCTGCCGGGCCTGGCGGTCGGGGTACGGCGGCTGCACGACACGGACCGCAGCGGCTGGTGGCTGCTGGTCGGCCTGGTTCCCGTCATCGGCACCATCGCGCTGATCATCTGGTTCAGCACGCCCGGGCTCCAGGGCTCCAACCGCTACGGGCCGGACCCGACCCGGGCGGAGCGCTTCGCGCTGGCGTGAGACTGCGGCGACCCAGGGTTATTGAGAATCATTCTCATTCGCGGTAGCCTGCGGCCATAGCGCCTGCCCGGGGCGGACCGCGACGGCCCGGCGGGCCGGCACCGGTCCGCCCCGCAGGCCGCCACCCCAAGGGGGCGCGCCATCCGCCGCCGGCGGCAGGCCGCCGCAGGAGGACCGCGATGGCGACCCATGGATTGCCCGCCTGGCCCTGGGCCGGGACCCCGGTGGACGACCTGCCTGCCGCCGAGCGCCTGCTGCTCGACGGCGCCCGCCTCTGGGCCGCCGCGGCGCGGCAGGGCCATGCGCCGCTGCCGGCGCTGCGCCTGCCCTTTGCGGCGGAAGGCGCCACGGCGGCGGTCGCGCCGCTGGACGCGCTGCTGCACGCCCTGGACGCGGCCCTGCCGATCGGCTGTCCGCTCTGCCCCCGCACCCTGCCGGCGGAGGCGCTGCTGCTGCTGGGCTGCGGCCTGGTGCAGCGCGGCGCGGCGCGGGAGGCGCAGGCGGTGCTGCTGCGCTGCCTGCCCGCGGCGCCGGTCGCGGCGCTGCTGGCCGGGGCCGTCCCGCTGGGGATCGCCCTGGCGCAGGCCGGGCTCTGGCTGCGCAACCCGCTGCGCTGCGCCCGGGCCTGATGCCGGGCGGTCAGGTGCCATAGCCGCCGGTCGTGCTTCGCGTGCACCCAGGCGCCGGGTGGCCCCCTCGCGGCCTCAGCACGCCGCGGGACAGGCGCCCATCGACGCCGCGCGGCGATGCCGATGGGGTGGCGCGGCGGCGGGCTTCCGGCGCCGCCGCCGCCGGCCTCGCCGGCCGCAGACCATCCCATGTCGCCCTCGGCATGAACCCGGGTTGCGGCTGTCCTGAGCGCCGCAGAGCGGACCCGCGCACAGCCCGATGCCATGCGGCGGCTGCGCGCCGGATGGGCCTTCCCCCGCCGGCGCCGGCGGGGGGCCGCGTGCCTCAGCCGATGCCGGTCGGGCCGTCCAGCACCATGCGCACCTTCCGCCCCAGGTCCAGTCGGCGGTAGGGCTTGTTGATCACCTCGAATTCCGACCCGCCGGCATCCTGCCGCTCCAGCGACGCCTCGGCATAGCCGGTGGTGAGCAGCACCCGCAGCCGCGGCCGGCGTCGCCGCGCCTCCCGCGCCAGCACCACGCCGTTCATCCCGCCGGGCATGATGAGGTCCGAAAGCAGCATCTGCACCGCCTCCGGCCCGTCCAGCACCGCCAGTGCTTCCCGCCCATTGGCGGCGCGTAGCACGCGATAGCCGAAGGACTCCAGGAAGGCCTGGGTGACGTCGCCGACATCGATGCGGTCGTCCACCACCAGCACCGTCTCATGCCCCTGCCGGTCCATGGCGCGGCTGGCCGGCGCCGGCGCGGCGCGGATCTCCGCCTCGGCGGCCGGGAAATACAGCCAGACCGTGGTGCCCACCTCTTCCTCGGAATAGATCCGCACCGCGCCGCCGGACTGCTTGGTGAAGCCATAGACCATGGACAGGCCGAGCCCGGTGCCCTTCCCCTCCTCCTTCGTCGTGAAGAAGGGCTCCAGCACCCGCGCCTTCACCACCGCCGGCATGCCCACGCCGGTATCGGTGACGCCGATGGCGGCGTAGCGCCCGGGCGGCAGGCCGGCGAAATTCGCCACATCCTCCGCCCCCACCACCACGTTGCGCGTCTCCACCGTCACCCGCCGCTGCGGCCGCCCGGCCAGCGCGTCCCGCGCGTTGATCAGCACGTTCAGCAGCGCGACCTCGCACTGGCTGGGATCGACCCGGCAATTCCACAGGTCCGCGGCGAGGGAGAGGCGGTACTCCACCTCGTCCCCCAGGGTGCGCGTCGCCATGTCGTGCATGCCGCGCACCGCCTGGTTCAGGTTCAGCACCCGGCCGTCCAGCCGCTGCTTGCGGGCGAAGGCCAGCAGCTGCTGGGTGAGGATGGAGGCGCGCTCCGCCGCCGCCTGGGCGTTGCCGAGGCCGCGCTTCAGCCGCGCCATGTCCAGCTCCGGCCGCTCCAGCCCCTGCAGCAGCAGCTCGTGGTAGCCCATCACCACCTGCAGCAGGTTGTTGAAATCGTGCGCGATGCCGCCGGTCAGCTGACCCAGCGCCTCCATCTTCTGCGCCTGGCGCAGCGCGTCCTCGGCATCCCGCCGGCGGGAGACGTCGAGCTGCGAGCCGAAGAAATACAGCAGGTTGCCCTGCTTGTCGTGCACCGGGGAGATGTAGAGCGCGTTCCAGAAGGACGACCCGTCCTTGCGGTAGTTCAGGATCTCGGTGGCCAGCTCGGTGCGGTTGCGGATGGCGTCGCGGATCGCCTGCACCGCGTCGTGGTCGGTCTGCGGCCCCTGCAGGAAGCGGCAATTGCTGCCGACGATCTCGTCCCAGCCATAGCCGGTCATCGCCAGGAAGGCGGGGTTGGCGAAGATGATCGGGTTGTCCGGCTGGTGCGGATCGGTGACGATCATCGGCATCCGCGTGGTTTCGACCGCGGCGAAGAAGACCTCGCTGCTGCGGTTCTGCGGATCGAAGGACTGACCGCCATCGAGGGCGGGCGCGATGCCGCCGGCCGGCTTCTCGGCAGGGTGTGTGGTCATCAGGTCTCGGGCTGGGCGCGGGCAGGCGCTGTGACGGGCTCCGCACCGGAAGCGGTCGCCGGGCGGGCCGGTTGCCGCAGCGGCGCCACACCTTCCCGCGAGCCCTGGCCCGCGAGCCTTTGGCAGCGAGCCTCGGGCCATGTGCCCCGGCCGGTGCGTCCAGGCCCCTTCTGGCCCTGGCCTGCCCAGGCCCGTCTGTTGCAGCCCCCGGCCTCGCGTCAGCGCGACCCGGTCCGCTGCGTCAGCCGCTCGCACTGGCTGTTCTCGCCGACGCCGAGCTGGATGGTCGGCAACAGGGCCAGCGGCGCGAAGAGCACGCCGAGCCCGACCGCGGCGCCGGCCCGCGCCGCCAGCTCCCCCGCCTCCGGCGCGATGGAGGGGTTCTTGAAGCTGCCGGTGATGGCGATGCTGGTCGGCAGGGACCCGATGCTGAAGCGCTTGCTGTCGGTGCGCAGCCGCAGGTCCAGCACCTCCCTCCCCAGCCCGGCCACGCCGCTGCCGGTGACCACATGGCTGTCGGTGTCGAGCAGCAGGGTGTTCACCCGCAGCGCCCCGTTGGTCAGGCCGAAATCGCCGATCAGGCACTCGATCTCCGTCCGGTCCGGCACGCCGAGGGCGGAGAGCAGCGCCTTGCCGAATTCCAGCCCCGACAGGTCGGCGAGCAGGGCGCTGAGATTGCCGCCGACCGAGACGATGGTGAGCCCGCCATCGCCATTGCCCAGCAGTTCCGACAGCGAACGGCCGGTCGATTCGATCCGCCCCGTCCCGCCCAGGGTGCCGGCGCCCCCGGCCCCGGCCGCCTGCATCAGGCGGGAGATGTCCATCCGCCGCAGCGCGATGTCGGCCGCCGCCCGCACCGCGCCGTTCGGCTGCGGGGTCAGGGTGGCGTCGGCGGCGATCTCGCCGCGGCCGACCCGGAACTTGCCGGGATGCAGGCGGATCACGCCATCCTCGATGTCGAGCACCAGTTCGAGCCCGTCGAAGGGCATGCCTTCGCCGCGGATGGCATCGGCGCGGTAGCGGACATGCATGTTGGCCTTCTTCAGGCTCGGCACGCTGATGGCCGTGGTGGGCAGCAGCCGCGGGCTGGCGGCGCGCCGGGCGATCTCCCGCCGCTGCTCGGCGGTCTGCCCCGCCTCCCCGGCGCGGCCGGGCGTGCCGCCGATCAGGCCGCCGAGATCGGCCAGGTCCACCTGGCGGGACCGCAGGTCGGCGGTGAAGACGGTGCGCGCGCCGGTGCTGACGGTGTAGGCGCCGGCGATGTCGCTGCTGCCGACCCGCCCCTGCACATCGGTGAAGCGGAAGCTGCCGGCGCGGTAGTCCAGCCGGCCGCTGGCCTGGAAGGGCGGCGTGCGGGTGATCGGCACGCCGATCAGCGGGGAGAGCAGCGCCATGTCGGGCGTCCGCACCTCCAGCCGCACATCGGCGCCGGCCAGCTTCACCGGGTCCCGCACCGTGCCCCGGGCGGTGACCCGGGTGGGCCCGTTGGTCAGCTGCAGGTCCACCGGCCAGGGCCGGTCGGCATCCCGCAGGTTCAGCACGGCGCCGCCGCGGAAGCGGGCGGCGATCGGCAGGGCGGCATAGGTGCCCCGTGCCTCGGCCAGCAGGGCGGGGTCATCGCCGCTGCCGGGGGCCGGGTCCTCGGTGTTCAGGGTCACCGCGAAATCCGCCTGCAGCCCGGCGATGGCGGCATGCACCTGGCCGTCGCGGATATGCAGGGCGCCGATCCGCGGCCCGCCCTCCCCGGCATCCTCCCCCAGTTCCTCCCCCGCCGGCGCGGGGGCGCCCAGGGCATAGTTGGTGCTGCCATCGGCGCGGCCGATCATCGCCACCCGCGGCCGCTCCACCACCACCGAAGGGATGACGACCTCGCCGCGCAGCAGTGGCCCCAGCTCGATGTCGGCGCTGGCGCGGGCGACCTCGGCGAAGGGCGGGTCGGCCTCGAAGCCCGCGGGGTTGCCGATGCGCAGTCCCTCCGCCGCCACCGTGATGGTGCGGCCGAGCCGGACATGCAGATGCTGCAGGGTCACCGGCCGGCCCAGCCGGGCCGCCGCCTGCGCCTCGATCACCGGGATCAGCCAGTCCCAGCGGAACAGCGCGAGGACCAGCGCGAGGGCCAGCAGCGGCAGCCCGACCCCGAGGCCCCAGGCCCATCGCCGCCGTGTCGTCATCGAAGCGCCCGCCTCCCCTGCCGCGATCCAAGCGCGGCAGGGGGCGCCGGGTTCAGGCTCCGCGAGTCGGCGCCTGACCGGAAAGGTCCCGCGGCGCCATCCGGCGGGGCCGGACCGTCCCGGCGTCGCGCCCAGGGCGCGGGTGCGGCGCAGCGGGCGGACCCGGCGTCGCGCCAGGGCGCGGGCCCGGCG
>NZ_SMOA01000199.1 GCF_004353985.1 Paracraurococcus ruber
CCGGCGCCCGAGGCCGCCCGGCGGCCGGCGCCGCCGCCCGGCCGACCGGCCCAATCCCCGGCAACGCCCCGCCCCGCCCCTGCCGCCGCCCCGCCCCGACCGCCCCGGGCGCCCCGCCCGGCCGCAGGCCCGGAGTTGAAGCCGCTGGATGCCGTGGAGGTGCGGCGCTGGCTGCAGGCCAATCCCGATTGGGCGGCGAGCGGCCCGGCGGCGCGCCTGTTGGCGCCGGGCCGCCCGGTGCCGCGCGGCGTCCCCGCCCGGGCGGTGCCGCCGGAACTCGCGGTCCTGCTCCCGCTGTTTCCGGGCTACCGCTACCTGGCGGTGGGGCCGGACCTGGCGCTGGTCGGGCGCGACGGCGCGGTGGCGAGCATCCTGCCGGGTGCCTTCCGGCCCTGAGCGGCGCGGGCCTCGGGCGCGGCAGGGGCCGGGATGCCGCGGCGCCTGGCCCGGCAGGCCGCCTGGCGACCCGTGGCGAAGGCCGTTCGCGGCGCACGTCGGGTGGGCACGGCCGCGGCTCGGCTGGCCGGTCCCCGGCCCCCGGCCCGGCCTGGCTCCTCCGCTGCGAGCCCCCGATCCCGGATGCCCCCCCTTCGGACACCCGCTGGGCCGCGCCTGGGCCGCCCCTTGGGCCGCCCCCGCGCCGGGCGCGGCCCGGACCCGCCCCCCGCCCGTGGCGGCGCTGGCCGCCGCTTGCTATACCCCTCCGCGCTCCGGGGTTCCCCGCCGGCGGGGCTGCCGGCGGGCGTGTGGCGAGGGGGCTTGCCCCCAGGGCTGTAGCGGGCAGGCTCCGCGGGCTATAGGGCGTTCCGCAAGACCGCAGACAGGCGCCGCCCGCCCGGGCACGCGGCGCCGGGCCCGTGGCGCGCGCGACCAGAGGAAGGACCAGTCAGACCATGGCGCGACGCCGCCAGCTCTACGAGGGCAAGGCCAAGATCCTGTTCGAGGGTCCCGAGCCCGGCACCCTCGTGCAGTATTTCAAGGACGACGCCACCGCCTTCAACAGCCAGAAGAAGGGCGTGATCACCGGCAAGGGCGTGCTGAACAACCGCATCAGCGAATACCTGATGATGCGGCTGATGGATATCGGCGTGCCGACGCATTTCATCCGCCGCCTGAACATGCGCGAGCAGCTGATCCGCGAGGTGGAGATCGTCCCGCTCGAGGTCGTGGTGCGCAACGTCGCCGCCGGCAGCCTCTCGACCCGGCTCGGCATCCAGGAAGGCACCCGCCTGCCGCGCTCGATCATCGAGTACTACTACAAGAACGCGCAGCTGAACGACCCGATGGTGTGCGAGGAGCACATCACCGCCTTCGGCTGGGCCAGCACCCAGGATCTCGACGACATCGTCGCGCTGACCCTGCGGATCAATGATTTCCTGACCGGCCTGTTCCTCGGCGTCGGCATCACGCTGGTGGACTTCAAGATCGAGTTCGGCCGGCTGTACGAGAACGACGAGATGCGGATCGTCCTGGCGGACGAGATCAGCCCGGACAATTGCCGGCTGTGGGACAGCAAGACCGGCGAGAAGATGGACAAGGACCGCTTCCGCCGCGACCTCGGCAAGGTCGAGGAAGGCTACCAGGAAGTGGCCCGCCGCCTCGGCATCCTGCCGGAGGCGGGGGTGCGGGACCTCAAGGGTCCCGAGATGATGCAGTAGGGCGCGCCGATGCTGGGACGCATCCTGGAGGCCGTGGTGGTGCTCTGCGCCGTCATCGGCCTCTATGCCATCCTCGCGGTGATCGGCCTGTTCTCGGACGCGACGCTGACGCTCGTCCTCGCGGTCCTCGGCAGCTTCGGCTGCTACCTCTATGGCCGGTACGGGCGCCGGCTGCTGGGCGGTGACGCGCGATGAAGGTGCTGGTGACGGTGATGCCGAAGGTGGGCGTGCTGGACCCGCAGGGCAAGGCGATCGGGCATGCGCTGGCGGGCCTCGGCTTCGCGGGCGTGGGCGAGGTGCGGGCGGGCAAGGTGATCGAGCTCGAGATCGCGGAGACCGACGCCGCGCGGGCGAAGCAGCTTGCCGAGGAGATGGCGCGCAAGCTGCTGGCCAACACCGTGATCGAGAGCTTCCGGGTCGAGGTCGCCTGAGCGGTGGTCAAGGCCAGCCTCCTCATCATGGTGGTGCTGACGGTGCTGATCAGCATCGGGCTCCGCTGGCGGGAGGACAGGGTGGCGGCGCCGCGCGCCGCCCGGGCGCCGCGGCCGGGCTGGGTGGCGCTGCAGAAGCGCAAGCTGAACCGTTGGATGACGGCGGCGACGCTGGCGGCGGTGACGACCATGCTGGTGCTGGGCGGGCTGCACTGGCTGCGCGTGTGGCAGGGATGAGGCTGTGATGCAGGCTGCGATCGTCGTCTTCCCCGGCACCAACCGCGAGCGCGACATGGCGCTGGCGCTGCGCCGCGCCACGGGCCGGAAGCCCGCCATGCTGTGGCACCGCGACACGGAATTGCCCGCGGGCACCGACCTAGTGGTGCTGCCGGGCGGCTTCTCCTATGGCGACTACCTGCGCTGCGGCGCCATGGCGGCGCAGAGCCCGATCATGCGCGCGGTGAAGGATTTCGCGGCGCGGGGCGGGCATGTGCTGGGCGTCTGCAACGGCTTCCAGATGCTGACCGAGGCCGGGCTGCTGCCGGGCGCGCTGCTGCGCAACGCCACGCTCCGCTTCCTGTCCATGGACTGCCACATGCGGGTGGAGCGGGCGGACACGCCCTACACCCACCGCTTCCGGCGCGGACAGGTCTTCCGCGCCACCATGGCGCATGGCGACGGCAACTATTTTGCGGATCCCGCCACGCTCGACGAGCTTGAGGCCGAGGGGCGCGTCATCCTGCGCTACGCGACGCCTGCGGGCGAGGTGACGGAGGCGGCGAACCGCAACGGCAGCGCCCGCGGCATCGCCGGCATCGCCTCGGCCAATCTCCGCGTGCTGGGCCTGATGCCGCATCCGGAGAACCAGGTGGACCCGGCGATCGATGGGACGGACGGGATGCCGCTGTTCGAGAGCCTGGCCGAGACGCTCGCATCCGCGGCATGACCGCCGGCGGCCCGGGCCGGCCCGCCGCGCCGCCCGCTTCCCCCCGCGGCCGCCCGATTTCCGGCTTCACCCCCTGCGGCCGCCCCGCCGCGCGCATCGGACAGCCATGACGACCAGCGCCCCCCTCCCCGCCCTGCTTGCCCCTGACCGCGCCGCCCAATTGGCGGCCGAATACGGCCTGAAGCCGGACGAGTACGACCGGGTCCTCGCCATCCTCGGCCGTACCCCGTCATTGACCGAGCTCGGCATCTTCAGCGTGATGTGGTCGGAGCACTGCTCCTACAAGTCGTCCCGCGTCTGGCTGCGGGAGCTGCCGACCAAGGCGCCCTGGGTCATCCAGGGGCCGGGCGAGAATGCCGGCGTCATCGATATCGGCGAAGGCCTGGCCGCCGTCTTCAAGATGGAGAGCCACAACCACCCGAGCTTCATCGAGCCCTACAACGGCGCCGCCACCGGCGTCGGCGGCATCCTGCGGGATGTCTTCACCATGGGTGCCCGGCCCATCGCCAACCTCAATGCCCTCCGCTTCGGGATGCCGGACGCGCCGCGGATGAAGCGGGTGATCGACGGCGTCGTGCGCGGCATCGGCGGCTACGGCAATTGCGTCGGCGTGCCGACCGTGGGCGGGGAGGTCAACTTCCACCCGCGCTACAACGGCAACCCGCTGGTCAACGCCATGACGGTCGGCATCGCCCGCGCCGACCGCATCTTCACGGCGAAGGCGACCGGCATCGGCAACCCCGTGGTCTATGTCGGGTCGAAGACCGGCCGCGACGGCATCCATGGCGCCACCATGGCCAGCACCGAATTCTCCGCCGATGCCGAGGAGAAGCGCCCCACCGTCCAGATCGGCGACCCCTTCGCCGAGAAGCTGCTGATCGAGGCCTGCCTGGAGCTGATGGCGACGGACGCCATCGTCGCCATCCAGGACATGGGCGCCGCCGGCCTGACCAGCAGCAGCGTGGAGATGGCGGGCAAGGGCGGCATGGGGATCGACCTCGTGCTCGACGACGTCCCGCAGCGCGAGGCGGGGATGACCGCCTACGAGATGATGCTCTCCGAGAGCCAGGAGCGCATGCTGATGATCCTGAAGCCGGGCCGGGAAGCTCAGGCGGAGGCGATCTTCACCAAGTGGGAACTCGATTTCGCGGTGATCGGGCATCTGACCGACACCGGCCGCATCACCATCCGCCACCGCGGCGCGCTGGAAGCCGACATCCCCCTCGCCCCGCTGGAGTCGGAGGCGCCGCTGTATCGCCGGCCGACCGCCGAGACGCCGAAGCAGCCGGTTCTCGACCCCGCCACCATCCCCGACCCCGTTGGCCTCGACAAGGCGCTGCTGACGCTGGTCGGCAGCCTCGACCTCTGCTCCCGCCGATGGATCTGGGACCAGTATGACAGCATGGTCGGCGGCCATACCGCCCGGCGCCCCGGCGCCGCCGATGCCGCCATCGTCCGGGTGGAGGAGAGCCTGGACCAGGGCGGCAACCGCGCCCTGGCGATGACGACCGACTGCACCCCGCGCTACTGCCTCGCCGACCCGGAGGAAGGCGGCAAGCAGGCGGTGGCCGAGGCTTGGCGGAACATCACCGCGACGGGCGCCCTGCCGCTGGCCATCACCGACAACATGAATTTCGGCAATCCTGAGAAGCCTGAGATCATGGGGCAGTTCGCCGCCGCGGTACGCGGCATGGCCGCCGCCTGCACCGCGCTCGACTTCCCGGTCGTGAGCGGCAACGTCTCCCTCTACAACGAGACGGAGGGGCGCAGCATCCTGCCCACCCCGGCCATCGGCGGCGTCGGCGTGCTGGAGGACGTGGCGCAGGCCACCGGCCTGGCCTTGCCGCCCGGCCTCGACCTCATCCTGGTCGGGGAGACGCGAGGCTGGCTGGGCCAGAGCCTCTGGCTGCGCGAGATCGCCGGCCGGGAGGACGGGGCGCCGCCGCCGGTGGACCTGGGCGCCGAGCGCCGCAACGGCGATGCGGTGCGGGGCTGGATCCGCGCCGGCCTGGTCGCCGCCTGCCACGACCTGTCGGATGGCGGGCTGCTGGTGGCGGCGGCGGAGATGGCCATGGCCGGCGGCTGCGGGGCCAGCCTCGACCCCGGCCCTGCCGCCCTGCCGCCGCATGCCTGGTGGTTCGGGGAGGATCAGGGGCGCTACCTTCTGGCGGTCGCGAATGGCGCGGGATTGCTCCGCGCCGCCGCGGCGGGCGGGGTGCCGGCGCTGCGCATCGGCCGCAGCGGCGGGGAGGCCTTGGTTCTTCCGGGCGGCTTGGCCATATCCCTGGCCGAGCTGCGGGAGGCGCATGAGGGCACCCTTCCCGCATTGATGGCTGATACCGGTATGCAGGCCTCCTGACGCCTGGGCACCGGTATCCTGCGCAGGGCCGCCGCGGCGGCTGCGTGGCAGACACACTGATCGCGCCGGGGGCATCGCCGCCGGCCGGCCTGGGACTTGGGGGAGCGTGAACGGATGGCGATGCAGCCGGCGGAGATCGAGGCGCTGATCAAGGCGGCCCTGCCCGACGCCCAGGTGACGATCGAGGACCTGGCCGGCGACGGCGACCACTATGCCGCGACCGTCGTCTCCGAGGCCTTCCGGGGCAAGAGCCGCGTGCAGCAGCACCAGCTGGTCTATGCCGCGCTGCGTGGCCGGATGGGGGGCGAGCTGCATGCGCTCGCCCTGCAGACTTCGGCGCCCGCCTGACGCGGCGCCGCGATGTCGATGGTTGACCACAACTCTTGACGCAAACCCCAGCGGGTTTGCTTGGGAAGGACCCGAGACGATGACCAACCCGGTGTTCGAGCGGATCGAGAGCGAGATCAAGGCCACCCCGGTGGTGCTCTACATGAAGGGCACGCCGGTCTTCCCGCAATGCGGCTTCTCCGCCCGCGTGGTGCAGATCCTTTCCCACATGGGCGTGCCCTTCAAGGGCGTGAATGTGCTGGAGGACATGGAGATCCGCGAGGGGATCAAGGCCTACACCAACTGGCCGACCATCCCGCAGCTCTATGTCGGTGGCGAGTTCGTCGGCGGCTGCGACATCATCATGGAGATGTTCCAGGCCGGCGAACTGCAGACGCTGATGAAGGAGAAGGGCGTGCCTGTCTCGGCCGAGAGCTGAGCCGGCCCCGCCGCCCATGCCATCCGATGCCCGGCCCCCGCGCCGGGCATCGTCGTTTCCGGGCCCGTCTCGACGCCCCGCCCGACGCTGCCGGTGTCCCGCAGCCGCAGTCCGCCGCCATCGGCGGCGTCCTGCGGCCCGGTCCACCGGCCCTTCGCCCGGGTGTCCTGCCCGCATGCTTCGCAGCCCCTGGCAACGAAGCATGCGGGCAGGACACCCGGCTCCGGCAGAACCGACATCACGGGGGAAGCGCATGGCCACCCTGCCGCATCGCAGCCTCGGCGCCAGCGGACTGAGCGTCTCGACCATCGGCCTCGGCTGCATGGGCCTTTCCGGCGTCTATGGGGAGGCCGACGACGACGCCTCGGTCGACCTGGTCCGCGCCGCCGTGGACCTCGGCCTCGACCATCTCGACAGCTCCGACATGTATGGCTGGGGCCATAACGAGGAGGTGCTGGGCCGCGCCCTGAAGGGCATCCGCGACCGCGTCGTGCTCGCCACCAAATTCGGCCAGACCCCGAATCCCGGCGGGCCGAACGGCGTGAACGGCAGGCCCGACTACGTCATCCAGGCCTGCGAGGCGTCCCTCCAGCGCCTGGGCGTCGAGGTCATCGACCTCTTCTACCAGCATCGCGTGGACCCCGCCGTGCCGATCGAGGAGACGGTCGGCGCCATGGCCCGCCTGGTGGAGCAGGGGAAGGTCCGCTTCCTCGGCCTGTCGGAGGCGGCGCCGGAGACCATCCGCCGCGCCCATGCCACCCATCCCATCGCCGCGGTGCAGACCGAATACTCGCTGCTCTACCGGCAGGAGGCGGAGGCAACGCGCGCCGTGACGCGCGCGCTCGGCATCGGCTTCGTCGCCTATTCGCCGCTCGGCCGCGGCTTCCTGACCGGGGCGATCCAGGATTTCGCCCAGGTGGACGGGCGGCGCGCCGCGCATCCGCGCTTCCAGGAGGCGAATTTCGCCGCCAACCGCGCCCTGGTGGCGCAGGTGGAGGCGATCGCGGCCGGTAAGGGCTGCACCCCGGCGCAGCTCACCCTGGCCTGGCTGCTGGCGCAGGGGGAGGATGTGGTGGCCATCCCCGGCACCCGCTACCTGCCACGGATCGAGGAGAATTTGGGCGCGCTGGGCGTGACGCTGACGGCGGACGACGTCGCGCGCATCAGCGCCGCCGTGCCGGCCGGCGCCGCCGCCGGCACGCGCTACCCGGCCGGGGCGATGAAGGCCGTGCAGCTGTAGCACCGCGCGCCCCGGTGGCCGGGGCGGATCGCGGGGCGGCGTGACGCCGCCCTGGGCGCATGGTGCCGCCGCGGCGCGGCGTGCAGGCCCGGAGACGGCCGGTCATGCCGCGCTGCGGCCGCGACGCGGTGGCCGCCGCCCAGCCTGGTCACCGCCTGGCCGCGGCGGCCGCCCACCCTGTTGACCGCATCTGCGCCGGATGTGACCGCCCGCCGGGGCGTGCGCATGGCATCCCTGCGGCCATGCCGCGCGAGCTTGCCACCCCCGCCCCCGCCATCTCCATCCTCACCCCCGCCCATGACGTCGCCCGCTTCGTCGGGGCGACGGTGGACAGCGTGCTGGCGCAGGATTTTTCCGAATGGGAACTGGTCGTGGTGGACGACGGGTCCCGCGACAACACGGCGGAGGTCGTGGCGCAGCGCCGCGACCCGCGCATCCGCCTGCTGCGGCAGGCCAATGCCGGCGTCTCCGCCGCCCGCACCCGCGCCATGGCGGATGCGCGGGGCGATGCCATCCTCTTCCTCGACGCCGATGACTGGCTGGCGCCCGACGCGCTCTCCCGCCTCGCGGCGGCGCTGGCCGCCGCGCCGGAAGCGGTGGGCGCGCATGGCGGCTTCGCCTTCGTCGCCGAGGACGCCCGCCCGGGCGACCGGGCGCTGCGCACGAAGCCGGTCGCCGGGCCGTCCGGCGACCTGCTGGAACGGCTGCTGGTCGAGAACCTCTTCGCCAATGGCGGCCATCTGCTGCTCCGGCGGGATGCGCTGCGCCAGGCCGGCCCCTTCCTGCCGCATCTCCGCTACGGGGAGGACTGGGAATACTGGATCCGCCTCTCCCTGCTCGGCCCCTGGACGGCGGTGGCCGACACCGCGCCGGTGCTCTTCGTCCGCCAGCGCGCCGGCAGCGCCTTCCACCGCATGGCGCGCGACCCCGCGGCCTTCGCGCCGGCCATGCTCGCCATCTGGGGCAACCCGGCACTGGAGGCGCGGCTGGGTCCGGCCCGCTTCACCGCCATCCGCCGGCGGGCGGAGGCGGAGAATGACTGGGTGGTCGGGCGGGAGCTCATCCGCCACGGCCAGCGGGCGGCGGGGCTGGAGAAGCTGCGCGCCTCCCTCGCCCAGGCGCCGACGCCCAAGCGCGCAGTGTTGCTGGCTGCGGCGCATGCGATGCCGCTGCTGCCGCGGGCGCTGCACGGACCTTTCGTCGCCTATCCCGGGTGATGCCGGCGGCATGGACGGGCCATGCAGGCCGGCCGCCAGGGCTTTCGGCGCGCGCCGCCCGGCGGGCGAGGCTCCGTTGATCGGCCATGAGCACCGGCCGTGAGCACGGGACGCCGTGCCGAAGCGGCTCGGGGTCCCCTCTCACGCCCCGCCGCCAGGGGTTCGGGCGGGGTCCCGGCCCCCGGCATGGGCCCATCGCCTCAGGCGGTGCCGGCGGCGACGACCGGGGCCGGTCCAGGGGTCGCCTGATCCCTCTGGTGGAGGGAGCGTGAAGGGGGACGACGCCCCCGTCAGCCCCGCAGCCGCGGCGCCAGTTCCCGCTCGAAAAACGCGATGAACTCCGCCTGGCGCGGCCCGACCTGGGTCAGGATGATGTGGTCGTAGCCGGCCTCGATGAATTTGCGGATGGATGTCAGGTGCAGCTCGGCGGAGGGGCCGCAGGTGACCTGCTGCGCCACCGCCTCGGGCGTCACATGCCGGGTCGCCGCCGCGAAGCCGCGCGTGGTCGGCAGTTCCGCCTGCACCGGCCAGCCCGTCAGCGCCCAGCGGAACAGCCGGTGCGCGGTCTCCTGCGCCTCGCGCTCGGTCGGCGCCCAGCACATCGACACCTCGGCATAGCGCGGGCCCTCGCCGCCGACCGATTCGAAGGCCTCGATCAGCTCCGGCTTCGGCTCCGTCACCACCAGCGCATCGCCCTTGCGGCCGGCCAGGCGCGCCGCCTCCGGCCCGCCCGCCGCCACCGCCACCAGCGGCTTGCGCTCCGGCCGGTCGTAGAGCGTCGCCTGGTCGAGGGTGAAATAGGCGCCGCGGTAGTTGCTCAGCTCGCCCTCCAGCAGGCCCTGGATGATGTCGAGGGCCTCGGACAGCCGCTCATGCCGCTCGCCCACGCCGGGCCAGCCCTCGCCTACCACATGCTCGTTCAGCCGCTCCCCGGCGCCGAGGCCGAGGACGAAGCGGTCGTCGCTCAGCAGCCCCAGCGTCGCCGCGGCCTGGGCGATGATGGCCGGGTGGTAGCGCATGATCGGGCAGGTGACGGCGGTCATCAGCCCGATGCGGCTGGTCGCCTGGGCGCAGGCGCCCAGCACGCTCCAGGCGAAGGGGGCATGCCCCTGCTCCTCCACCCAGGGGGAGAAATGGTCGGAGATGGCGGCAAGGTCGAAGCCCGCCTGCTCCGCCAGGACCAGGTTGCGCACCAGGTCGCGCGGCGCATGTTCCTCCGACATCAGCTTGTAGCCGAGCTTGACCATGGGGCGTGTGTCTCCGTCGCCTGCGGGGGATGGGGCCGGCCGATGCGGGGGGAGAGGGCGGCAGGCGCCGGGTCAACGCCGCCGGCGGGCGATCGGTCGCACCAGCTTGCCAGGGCGGCGCGGGCGGCCGAGGCTCGGCCCGGGCGACCGGAGGCAGGGATGGCAGCGACCCGGGAGGAGCCGATCCTCGGCCTTGATCACGCGGTGGTCGCGGTGCCGGACCTCGACGCGGCGCGGGCGGCCCATGCCACGCTGTTCGACCTGCCGATGGTGGCGGACGGCGGGGGCCAGGCCAGCCTTGCCCTGGCCAATATCGACCTCCTGCTGGTCGCGGGCGACGGCCCCCCGGCGCTCGCCGCCCTGGCCCTGGCGGTGCGGGACAAGGCCGCGGCGCTGACCCTGCTGGCGCGGCGCGGCCTGCCGGCGGCCGGGCCAGCGGCGCCCGGCCCGTTCGGCGACACGGTGCCGCTGGCGCCGCAGGCGGC
>NZ_SMOA01000019.1 GCF_004353985.1 Paracraurococcus ruber
GAAGGCCGGGGCAGCGGCCGCGGCGCCCTGGCCTTTCCCCGTCGCCCGGCCCGGCGGCGCGTCGCCGGCCGGGCCCGCCAGCCGGGCCAGCGCGGCGATCAGCGCCTCCCGCTCGATCGGCTTCGCCAGGTGGGAATCCATGCCGGCGGCGCGGCAGGCGGCGACATCCTCGGGGAAGGCGCCGGCGGTCACCGCCAGGATCGGGGTGCGCGCGGCCGGCCCCGGCAATTCGCGGATGCGCCGCGTCGCCTCCAGCCCATCCGTCCCGGGCATCATCACGTCCATCAGCACCGCGTCGAAGGGCCGGTCCGCCGCCGCGTCCTGCACCGCCTGCACCGCCTGCTGGCCATCCGCCACGCAGGTCACCCGGTGCCCGGCGCTTTCCAGCAGCGCCCGCGCCACCGCCAGATTGGCGGGCACGTCGTCCGCCACCAGGATGTTCATCGCCGGCTGCCCGGCCGCCATCGCCGCGGGCGCCGCCGGCACGGCCGCCAGGGCCGGCCGCAGCGGCAACTCCACCCAGAACACCGCGCCGCTGCCGGTGGCGGAGGCCGGGTTCTCCTCGCAGCCGATCCGCCCGCCCATCTGCTCGGCGATGCCGGCGGCGATGGCGAGGCCGAGGCCGCTGCCGCCGGAGGTGCCGCGGTCCAGCTGCACGAAGTCGCCGAAGATCGCCCGGCGCTGGTCGGCCGGCACGCCGGGGCCGCTGTCCCGCACCTCGATCCGCACCGGCACGGTGCCGTCCGCGCCGGCCGGGCCCAGCGCCGCCGCCGCCAGCTCCACCCGGCTGCCGCAGGGGGCGAACCGCACCGCGTTGGACAGCAGGTTCAGCAGCATCTGCCGCAGCCGGGTCTGGTCCAGCTCGGCATGCGCCGGCACGCTGGGCGCCAGCTGCAGCGACAGGGCGACATCCTTCGCCTCCGCCGCCGGGCGCACCAGGCTGATGCAGTCGCGCAGCAGCCCGGCGACGCCGATGGCGGCCAGCCGCAGCTCCAGCCGCCCCGCCTCCACCTTCGCCAGGTCCAGCACGTCGTTCGCCACCGCCACGAGGTGCCGGCCCGCCGTCTCCAGCGTCTCGGCGCGCTGCCGCTGGTCGCCGGACAGCGCCGGGTCGCGCGCCAGCACCTGCGCCAGGCCCAGCACGCCGTTCAGCGGCGTGCGCAGCTCGTGGCTCATCCGCGCCAGGAAGCGCGACTTCGCCTCGGTCGCCGCGGCGGCCGCGTCGCGTGCCTTGGCCAGATCCGCCATGGCGTGCTTCAGCGCGGTGATGTCGGTGCGGATGCCCACCGTCCCGCCGGTGGGCGTGCGGCGTTCCGTCACCAGGATCCAGCGGCCATCCGGCAGCAGCCGCTCCATGCTCGGCTGGTCGTTGCGGTGCCAGGCGGTGACCTGGGCGACGAAGCCCTCGATATCCTCGCCCGCCTGCGGGTACTGGCCGCGCTTGGCGCCCTCCCGGATGATGTCCTCGAATTTCGCGCCGGGCCGGATGAAGGGCGCGCTGACGGCATAGAGGTCGCGGTAGCGCTGGTTGCAGATCACCAGCCGGTCCGCGGCGTCGAACATGACGAAGCCGTCGGGCATGGTCTCGATGGCGCTCTCCAGCAGGCGACGGGCGGTGGCGCGCTCCGCCTCCACCTTCTCCCGCTGCCGCAGCGCCAGGTGCAGCGCGAAGGCCAGGGCGACGACAAGCAGGGTGGAGACGCCGGCGACGATGCTCAGGCGCTGCCGATCCTCGCGGTACTCGGCCAGGGCGGCGCTGACCGACAGGCTGGCGACCACGAACAGGTCGCGGTAGAGCATCGGCCGCGCCGCGGCGACCACCGGGGTGGTGCCGCTGCGGCTGGTGCCCTGCACGGCGCTGCCATCCGCCGGCATGGTCGCGGCGCTGCGCGGCAGCGGCCGGCCGATCCAGGTCTCGTCATGCGGCAGGCTGGCCAGCAGCGTGCCGTCCCGCCGCTCGACCGAGATGCGCAGGCCCGGCTGGTCGCCGGCCGGCGCCATCATGGTGGTGATGATGGAGACCGGCACCTCCGCCATCGCCACCAGGCCTTCCGCCCCCGGCAGGTCCAGCGCGCGCAGCACGAACAGCGCCCATTCGCCGGTCAGCGCGTTGCGCGCCGGGCCGGTGACCACCGCGGTGCCCGACTCCCGCGCCTCCGCCATGCGGGCGGGGTCGATCGGCGGCGGCAGGCTGCGGGAGGCGGCGAGCGCGCTGGCCCAGGGCCGGCCATCCGGCCGCAGGATCACCAGGTCGCGGAAATTGAGGTTCTGGAAGTTGATGTCCCGCAGCATGCGGCTGGCGGCGGCGCGGTCCACCGCGCCGTCCTGCGCCAGCTGGCCGAGGATGGCGGGCAGCCCGGCCAGCGTCCCGTCCACCGAGAGGAGCTGCCGGTTCGCCGTGCTCTCCGCCACCTTGGCCACGCGCTGCACCGTCTGCGCCGCGGCCGAGAGCGCGGAGTCGCGCAGCCGGTCCAGCACCAGCGCGGTGCCCAGCAGGATCAGCAGCAGGATACCGATGCAGCCGAGCGCGATGACCCGGCGGATGCGGTGCGACAGCACGGTCAGTCGGCCTTCGCCGGCAGGTTGCGGACGCCGCCGATGATGCGGTTCCAGGTCTCGGCGCAATCGGCGCCGCAGCGCTGCACCCAGGCGGGCAGCACCACCTCCCCCAGCAGCTGGTGCCGGCGCGCCTGTTCCTGCGGCCGGTCCTCGACGACGATCATGCGGCCGCGCGCGCCGCCGACGCAGGTGGGCCGGCCGGCATTGCAGGCCAAGCCGTCCTCCGTCTCCTGCTCGGCCGCATGCCAGATGGTGTCCTGCAATTCGGCCAGGCCGGCGGCCAGGGCGGTGCGGATATCCTCGGGCAGCGCCGCCCAGGCCCGCTGGTTCGCCCCGAAGATGGACACGCCCCAGCTGATCGCGACGCGCGAGACATGCGACGTCACCTCCTGCAGGCCGATGGCGTTGCCCGACAGCGCGCCGGTGACCGCGCATTGCACGACGCCGGCGCGGATCGCCGTCACGATCTCGGCGAAGGGGGTCACGACCGGCGTCGCCCCCAGCGCCGTCACCAGCTCCGCCTGCCCGACCGAGGAGACGCGGACGCGCCGCCCCGCCAGGTCGTTCAGCCCGGCGAAGGGCTGGCGGCAGAAGGTCACCTGCGCCGGGTAGGTGTACACGGCCAGCAGCCGGATGCCGTAGCGCTCGCGCAGCAGCGCCTCCAGCCGCGGCCGCCAGAGCTGCTCGGTCCGCCGCAGGGTGGCGATGTCGGGGTTCAGCAGCGGCAGGTCGATCGCGTTCAGCTCCGGTTCGTCCGCCGCGGCGAGGCCGAGCAGGACCGTGCCGAAGGACACGACGCCAAGGCGCATGAGCTGCAGCATCTCCTGCCCGCGGATGCCGATGCGGTCGAAGGGCGCCACCTCCGCCCGGAGCCTTCCCTGGGTCAGCACCGGCACCCGTTCGGTCCAGAAGGGCGCCTCGTAGCGGACATACTGGCTGATGGAGGCAAGGCCGCCGAGCACGCGGATCTCGATCGGCGGCGGGTCGGCGGCGGCCGCCCCGCGCGGCCCGGCGAGCAGGAGGAGGAGGAGGGCCAGGGCGACGCGCAGGACCCGGCGGCGCGGCGCGGGCGGCGGGCGGTCGGCGGGCGGTGCGGTCATGCGGGTGCGGCCCTCGGCGGTCGGTGGCGTCCGGGCGCGGCCCTGCAGCCTGCCGCGCGCCGTCCCTGCCGCCCCACATCTAGCGGTTGCCGACCGGCTTGGCAGCCACCCGCGTCGCGCCGGCGCCGATGGGGGGCAGGCGGCCTCAGGGCTCCTCGCGGGAAAGGATTGCCGTCTTCCTTACGGGGGCGGCCCCCCCCCGGGGCCGCCCCTAGGGCTCCAGCCGGACGCCGGTGCGGGCCACCACGTCGCGGTACTTCGCGACCTCCCTCTGGATGAACGCCCGCGCCTCCGGCAGGCCGTTCGGGCCGCGCCAGGCATCATGGCCGGCGGCCAGCAGGCGGTCGCGCAGCGCATCCTCGTTCAGGCTGGCGACCAGGGCGCGGTTCACCGCCTCGGCCGCCGCGGCGGGCATGGCGGGCGGGCCGACCAGGATGAACCAGGTGTCGAAGTCGAAGCCGGGCACCCCGCTCTCGGCCAGGGTCGGCAGGTCCGGCCAGGTCGGGAAGCGGCGCTGGCCGGTGACCGCCACCGGCCGCACCAGCCCGTCCCGCATCATCGCGTTGGCCGAGGCGAGGGCGGCGATGCCGAACTGCGCCTCCCCCGTATGGATGCTCTGCAGCATCTGCGCGCCGCTGCGATAGGGCACATGGACGAAGCGGGTGCCGAGATGCTGCGCCAGCATCTCGGAGGCCAGGTGCAGCACGCCGCCGACGCCCGAGGTGGCGTAGGTGACGCTTTCGGGCGGGGCGCGGCGCAGCGCCTGCACCGTCTCCGCCGCATTGCTGCCGGGGAAGCGGTTGGTCACCACCAGCACCAGCGGCGGGGCGCCGATCAGGCCGAGATGGGTGAAATCCGCCACCGGGTCGTAGCGGTTCCAGCCGGCGATGGCGTTGGGCGCGATGGCGTGCGACCCGGTTTCCGCCACCATGATGGTGAAGCCGTCCGGCGGCTGCCGGCGCAGCCATTCGCTGGCGATGGCGCCGGCGGCGCCGGGCCGGTTCTCCACCACCATGCGCGTCCCGGCGCCGAGATGCGCCGGCATCCGGTCCGCCAGGAGCCGCGCCGCGATGTCGGTGGACCCGCCCGGGGCATAGCCGGTGACGAGGGTGACGGGGCGTTCGGCGAAATTCTGCGCCCGCGCGGCAATGGGCACGAGCGACGCGGCAAGCAGCGCGCGGCGTTGCATGGGCTTCCTCCCTGGCACTGGTTGGCGCCAAGGAAACACGGCTTCCGCGTGCCGGGAAAGGCTCTGCCTTCCCCGAACCTCGGCGGCAGTGCCGCCGACCCGCCAGCGGCCGGAAGGCCCCCGGGATCCCCGGGTCAGGCGCCCTGCAGCGCCACGCCGGCGGCCGAGCGGCCGCGCTGGTCGTAATTGGCGCCCGAGTATTCCGTCATGAATTCCAGGTAGGTGAAGGGCGGGTAGCGCGGCGGGTTGTCGGCCGTGACGCAGGTGGGGATGGGCGCCATCACCGCGTCGTAGTCGCAATCCATGAAGAAGGGGATGGCATAGCGTTCCTGGCCCGAGCGGTTCGTCACGCGGTGCGGCGTCGCCAGGAAGGCGTGGTTGGTCCAGCGCCGCAGCATCATCCCGCCATTGACCAGGAAATGCCCGTCCAGCGCCGGCGCGTCGATCCAGCGGGCATCCGGCAGGCGGATGGACAGGCCCGGCACCTTGTTCTGCGCCAGGATGGTCATGAAGGACGTGTCGGCATGCGGCGCCAGGCCCCATTCATCGGCCGGGGCGGTCGGTTCCTGCTGCGGGTAGTGGGTCATGCGCAGGGTGAACATCGGCTCGCGGAACTTGTCGTCGAACCAGTCATGCGGCAGGCCGAGCGCCGCCGCGTAGATCGGCACCAGCCGCCGGCCCAGCCCCTCCATCGCCGCGATGTAGTCCAGCGCCACGTCGCGGAAGCCCGGCAGGTCGGCGGGCCACTGGTTGGCCGGGCGGAAGCGCTTGCCCGCCAGCACGTCCGGATGGTCCGGCGGCAATTCCCGCTTGAAGAATACCGCCTCGTTCGCATTCGGCTTCTTGACGCCGTCCACGGCGTTCATGCGCGAGGTATTGCCGCGCATCGGCAGGTAGCCCTGGTTGTGGACGCTGAAGGGCATGGCCAGCTTGGCGTCCAGCGGCTGCGCATGGAAGCGCGCGGCGGCGGCGAAGGCGGCCTCCACCAGCGCATCCGGCACGCCGGTGTTGCGGATGAAGTAGAACCCCACCCCGGTGAAGGCGCGGTACAATTGCGGCCCCAGCCGGTCCAGTGCATCCCGTTCCCCGCGCAGCAGCGGGGCGAGGTCGAGGACGGGGATCTCGTCGGCCATTCGCAGCCTCCCTGGCATCGCAAGGCGCCAGCCTATGCCTGCGCCAGGGGCGTGCAAACCCCGCGCCAACCGGCCTTGTTGCGGCGGCCGGGCGCGCGGCGCAGTCTCGGCCGGCATGACCGCTGCCGCCCCGCCCGCCCGCATCGCCGCCCTGCGCCGGCTGCTGCCCTATCTCCGCCCCTATCGCGGCCGCGCGCTGCTGGCCGCCCTGGCGCTGCTGCTGGCCGCCGGCCTCGTCCTCGGCCTCGGCCAGGGCGTGCGCCACCTCGTGGACGAGGGCTTCGCCGCCGGCAGCGCCGCGGCGCTGGACCGCACCGCGCTGGTGCTGTTCGGCGTGGTGGCGGCCCTGGCCGTCGCCACCTGCACCCGCTTCTGGCTGGTCTCCTGGCTGGGGGAGCGGGTGGCCGGCGATGTCCGCCGCGACGTCTTCGACCATGTCCTCTCCCTCTCCCCCGCCTGGTTCGAGACGGCGCGGACCGGCGACATCCTGTCCCGCCTGACCGCCGACGTGACGCTGCTGCAGGCGCTGATCGGCTCCGCCGTCTCGCAGGGGCTGCGCAACGTCCTGACCGGCGCCGGCGCCTTCGGCATGCTGCTGGTCACCAGCCCGAAGCTGGCCGGCATCGTCGCCCTGGTGGTGCCGCTGGTGGTCGCGCCGCTGGTGCTGTTCGGCCGGCGGGAGAAGCGGCTGTCCCGCGCCGCGCAGGAGCGCATCGCCGACTTGGGCGACACGGCGGAGGAGGCGATTGCCGGGCTGCGGACCGTGCAGGCCTATACGCATGAGCCGCTGGACCGGCAGCGCTTCGCCGCGCGGGTCGAGGAGTCGGTCGCCGCGGCGGTGCGGCGGATCAACAGCCGGTCCCTGCTGATCCTGCTGGTCATCCTGCTGGGCTTCGGCGCCATCACCTTCAGCCTCTGGGTCGGCGGGCGGGACGTGGTGGCGGGGCGGATGACCGGCGGGGAGCTGGCGGCCTTCGTGCTCTACGCCGTCATGCTGGCCAGTTCCGGCGCCTCGCTCAGCGAGGTCTGGGGCGAGATCCAGCGCGCCGCGGGCGCCGCCGAGCGCATCTTCGACCTGCTGGCGGTGCGGCCGGGCATCGCCGCCCCCGCCGCGCCGGCGCTGCTGCCCGCGCCCGCCCGCGGCCGCATCGGCTTCGAGGCCGTGACCTTCGAATACCCGACGCGGCCCGGGCAGTCGGCGCTGCATGAATTCTCCCTGGCGGTGGAGCCGGGGGAGACGGTGGCGCTGGTCGGCCCCTCCGGCGCCGGCAAGACCACGGTGCTGCAATTGCTGCTGCGCTTCTACGACCCGCAGGCGGGGCGGGTGACGCTGGACGGCGTGGATATCCGCCGCGTCGATCCGGCTTCGCTGCGGGCCAGGCTGGGCCTGGTGCCGCAGGACCCGGTGGTGTTCAGCGCCGATGCCTTCGAGAATATCCGCTTCGGCCGCCCGGGGGCGAGCGATGCCGAGGTGCGCGCGGCGGCCGAGGCGGCGCAGGCCGCCGGCTTCCTCGACGCGCTGCCGCAGGGGTTCTCCACCTTCCTCGGCACCAAGGGCGTGATGCTGTCGGGCGGGCAGCGGCAGCGCCTGGCGATCGCCCGCGCCATCCTGCGCGACCCGGCGGTGCTGCTGCTGGACGAGGCGACCAGCGCGCTGGATGCCGAGAGCGAGCAGGCGGTGCAGCAGGCGCTGGCGGTCGCCTCCCGCGGCCGGACGACGCTGGTGGTGGCGCACCGGCTGGCGACGGTGCGGCGCGCCGACCGCATCGTGGTGATGGAGGGCGGGCGCATCGTGGCGACGGGCACGCATGAGTCGCTAGTGCGCGCCGGCGGGCTCTATGGAAGGCTGGCGGCGCTGCAGTTCGGCGAGGCGGCGTAGGGCGGCCCGCGGCGGAGGGCAACGCCGCCCTGCCGGTCACGGCCCGGATCGGCCTGCCTGGCCCGTCGCGCGCACCGGCCGCTCAGGCCGGCGGCCCATCCGCCCGGGCCAGGTGGCTGTTCTGGTAGCGCGGGTCGTCCGTCACCTCCCGCCCCGCCCAGCCGGGCAGCGTGACCGGCGTCTCGGCGCCGGGCAGTTCCACCTCCGCCAGCACCAGGCCGGCGAGATGGCCGGCGAACTCGTCCACCTCCCAGACCAGGCCGGCATGCGCGACGCGGCTGCGCGTCTTGTCGATCACCGGCGGGGCGCAGAGCGTCGCCAGCATCGCCTCGGCATCCGCCGCCGGGATGGCGTATTCGTATTCGGCCCGGGCCAGCAGGCCCGGTCCCTTGATCGTGAGGAAGCCGTGGTCGCCGGCCAGGCGCACCCGCACCACCGGCGCCGCCGGCCCGCCATGCGCCAGGTAGCCCTGCCGCAGCCGCAGGCCGGGCCCCAGCGCCGCGTCGCGCCAGCCCTCCCCGGCGACCAGGAATTTCCGCTCGATCTCCGTGCCCATCGGCGTCAGGCCCCGACGAAGCGCAGCGTCTCGCCGAACAGCACCTCCGGCGCGTCCACCCGCATGGAATGGCTCGATCCCTCGGCGACGACCAGCCGGCTGCCGGGGATCAGCGCATGGATCTCCCGCGAGAATTCCGGCGGGCAGATCCAGTCGAGCGCGCCCGCCAGCACCAGCACAGGCGCGGTGATGCGCGAAAGCTCCGGCCGCAGGTCGAAGCGGCGGAGGAAGCCGTCCGGCCCGAAGGCGCGGTTCAGCGCCTCCGGGCTGTGGATCGCCCGCGCGATCCCCTCCTCGGCCTTCGCCGCATCGTGCGTCGCGGCATAGAGCGGGCCCATGAGGCGGTAATAGGTCTTCAGCTCCGCCTCGTCCCTGATGTCGCCGTCGAGCACCCTGGTCCAGATCGCCTGCTGCTCCTTCGTGCCGCGTTCCGCCAGGATCTGCTGCGCGCGCGGGATGAAGCCGCCATGCGCGGCGGTGACCACCAGCACGAGGTGGGAGACGGCATCCGGGTAGCGCGCCGCATGCGCCATGGCGACCATGCCGCCATAGCTGGTGCCGATGGACACGATGGGCCCGCAGCCGAGATGCCGGCGCAGCGCCTCCATGTCCTCGACAGCCTCGTCCAGCGTCCAGCGCGCGGGATCGCCGCGGGCGGAACGGCCCTGGCCGCGATGGTCGAAATAGACCACCTGCATCGCATCGGTCAGCGCGGTGTAGCCGGGCTTGAACCCGCTATGGTCGCTGCCGGGGCCGCCATGGATGGCGAAGGCCACCGGGCGTTCGCGCATCCGCGCCCCGTCCGGCACCAGGCCGGGCCCCTGCACGTCGAAATACAATTCGGTGTCGCGGACCTTCGCGCGCATCCCCTGCCTCCTGCGGTTCGCGGCAGCCTAGCCTTCGTTGTCCGCGCGCGCGACCGGTTGCCGGCCGGCACGCGGTTTGCGTAGCCTTGCGGTGGGAACGGGGACGGAGGGTGCGATGACCATCGGCATCGGCAGAAGGCCCTTGCTGGGCGCCGCGGCGGCCACGGCGCTGGCGGGGCCGGCCCTCGGCCAGGGCGCGGCGGCGAACACTCTGCGCTTCGTCCCGCATGCCAACCTCACCTCGCTGGACCCGCTCTGGTCCTCCGCGCTCATCTCCACGAATTACGCGCTGATGGTGCATGACTTCCTCTACGGACTCGGCGCGGATCTGCTGCCGCGGCCGCAGATGGTGGAGGGGCACGAGGTCTCCGCCGATGGCCTGGCCTGGTCCTTCCGCCTGCGCGACGGGCTGTGGTTCCACGATGGCGAACCGGTGCGGGCGGCGGATTGCGTGCAGTCCATCCGCCGCTGGATGCAGCGCGACGTCTTCGGCAAGCGCCTGGCGTCACAACTGGCGGAGATCCGCGCGCTCGATGACCGCCGCTTCGTAATCAGACTCACGAAGACCTTCGCGCTGATGCCCTTCGCGCTGACCCAGCCGGTGATCCTGCCCGAACGGGTGGCGCGCACCGAGGCCTTTACCCAGGTGACGGAGAGCATCGGCAGCGGCCCCTTCCGCTTCGTCCGCGACGAATGGGTCGCCGGGTCCCGCGCCGTGTTCCGCAAATTCGACCGCTACGTGCCGCGCAACGAGCCGGCTGAGGCCTGGGCCGGCGGCAAGGTGGCGCATCTCGAGCGGGTGGAGTGGCAGATCATGCCCGACCCCGCCACCGCCGCCGCGGCGCTGCAGCGCGGGGAGGTGGACTGGATGGAGCGGCCGCTGCTCGACCTCGTCCCCCGCCTGCGGCGGATGACCGATGTGCGGGTGGAGGTGGTGGAGCGCCTGGGCTTCTACGGCTTCGTCACCTTCAACACCCGCGTGCCGCCCTTCGACAACCCGGCGCTGCGCCGCGCCCTGGTCCCGGCGGTGGACCAGCAGGAATTCATGCAGGCCCTGGCCGGCGGCGACACCGAACTGACCAGGACCGGCCATGGCTGGTTCCACCCCGACAGCCCCTATGCCAATGACGAGGGACTGTCGGCGCTGCTCGGCCCGCGCAACCTCGACCTCGCCCGCAAGCTCGTGAAGGAAAGCGGCTATGACGGCCGCCCTGTGGTGCAGATGCTGCCCACCGACCTGCCGGCGCCGAATGCCATCGGACTGGTGGCGAACGCCATGCTGCGCGGCATCGGGCTGAACGTCGATTTGCAGGCGATGGACTGGGGCACCATGGTCGGCCGCTGGCGGGCGAGCGGCGAGGGCGCCGACCGCCATCCCTGGCATTGCTTCGCCCTCTCCTGGTCCGGGCTCTGGACCACCAATCCCGGCATGCACACGCCGCTCTATGGCAACGACCATCCGAACCCGCGGATGGAGGCGCTGCGCGATGCCTGGTTCGACGCGCCGGACATGGCGGCGCAGCAGCAGGCGGCGCGGCGGATGCAGGCCCAGGCGCTGCAGGAACCGCCCTTCATCCCCGTCGGCCTCTGGATCATCCCGCATGCCTGGCGCGCCTCCCGCCTCAGCGGCATCCTGAAGGCGCCGAGCACGGTATTCTGGAACGTGAAGAAGGCGGCCTGACGGGGAATGCGCATGGACAAGGCGGTCGGCGTCATCGGCCTGGGCATCATGGGCGGGGCGATGGCGCGGAACCTGCGCGACGCGGGCTGGGCGGTGACGGGCTTCGACACCGACCCGGCGCGCCGCGCCGCGCTGGCCGAGGCCGGCATCGCCATCGCCGCGGATGCGGCGGCGGTGGCGCGGGCGGCGCCGGTGCTGCTGACCAGCCTGCCGAAGCCGGCGGCGCTGCAGGCCACCGCCGCGGCCATCGCCGCAGCCGGCCTGCCGCCGCGAACCCTGGTGGAGACCAGCACCTTCACGCTGGAGGACAAGCTGGCGGCCGGGGCCATCCTGCGCGCCGCCGGGCATGTCGTGCTGGACTGCCCGCTGTCCGGCACCGGCGCGCAGGCGGAACGGCGCGACCTTGTCGTCTATGCCAGCGGCGACCGCGAGGCGATCGCCCGCCTCGCGCCGCTGTTCGAGGGACTCGCCCGCGCCACCCATGACCTCGGCGCCTATGGCAACGGCACGCGGATGAAATTCGTGGCGAACCTGCTGGTCGCCATCCACAACGCCGCGGCGGCGGAGGCGATGGTGCTGGCGGAGAAGGCCGGGCTGGACCCCGCGCAGGTGGTCGACCTCGTCGCCAGCGGCGTCGGCACCTCCCGCGTCTTCGAATTGCGGGCGCCGATGATGGCGGCGCGGCGCTACGCGCCGCCGACCATGCGCAACGCCATGTGGTCGAAGGACCTGAAGGTGATCGGCGAATTCGCGGCGTCGCTGGACTGCCCGGTGCCGCTCTTCGGCGCGGTGCTGCCGCTGCACGCGGCGGTGCTGGCCGAGGGACGGGGCGGGGAGGACACGGCGGCGATCCATGCCGTGCTGGCGCGGATGGCGGGCATCGGGGAAGGGCAGGGGGGATGAGCGAGCCGACGAACCATTACGGCCCGACCGCCGCGCGCGCCCATGGCCGCCCGGGGCGGGAGCAGAAGCCGGCAGGCCCGGTGATCGACATCCATGCCCATGTGCTGGTGCCGGAAGCGGCGACGTATGCGGCGCCCTTCCTCGACCCCGCCGGCGAGCCGTTGACGCGCTTCGCCACGGAGGAGACGCGGGCCCTGAACCGCAAGCAGGGCCTGGACCGGCGGGAAGTGTTCAACCAGCACGGCCCGCGCCTCGCCGAGCTGGACGCCATGGGCATCGACATCCAGCTCTGCGCCCCGCCGCCCGGCCAGTGCTACTATGGCATCCCGCCGGAGCACGCGGTCGCCGCCACGCGGCTGGTGAACGATGGCATCGCGGCCTTCTGCGCGGCGCGGCCGGACCGCTTCCTCGGCCTCGGCAGCGTGCCGCTGGCGGTGCCGGGGGAGGCCGAGGCGGAGCTGGCGCGCTGCATGGGCCCGCTTGGCTTCAAGGGCGTGCAGGTGCTGACCAATGTGCAGGGGAGGGAGCTGTCCGACCCCGCCTTCGCCGGCTTCTGGGCGGCGGCGGAGCGCCTCGGCGCCCTCGTCATGCTGCACCCCAACGGCTTCATCGAGGGCCAGCGCCTGACCCGGCACTATTTCAACAACGTCGTCGGCAATCCCTTCGACACCACGCTGGCGCTGCATCATCTGATCTTCGACGGCGTGCTGGAGCGCCATCCCGACCTGACGATCCTGGCGGTGCACGGCGGCGGCTACCTGCCTTCCTATTCCGGCCGCATCGACCATGCCTGGGGCGCCCGCAGCGATGCCCGCGGCACGCTGCCGCAGCCGCCGACGCACTACCTGCGCAAGGTGTATCTCGACTCCATCGTCTTCACCCCGCACCAGCTCGAATACCTGGTGACGGTCTTCGGCGCCGACCGTGTGCTGATGGGGACCGACTTCCCCTTCGACATGGCGGAGAGCGACCCGGTCGGGCACATCCGCTCGGCCGCGGGCTTCGACGAGGCGACCGTCGCCGCCATCGCCGGCGGCAATGCGGCGCGGCTGCTGGGGCTCTGACCGGCCCCGGCCGCGGGTCCGGCCGGCGGATGCCGGGCGAGGCCGCCGGCCCAGGCACCGCATGGCGAATGACCCGGTGCCGCGAGCGGCCGCGCCCGCCGGACAGGCGCGTCCCGGTCCCCGGCCGCGCGTCACGATGCCGCGGTGACCGAGCCGCGCCCGGTTCCCCGCGCCCTCGGCGGCTTGGCGGCGCCCCGGCCTTCGCCATCTGCCGGACAGGCGAAGGGAGAGGTGGCATGGGAAAGCGACGCGGTGCGTGGAAGCCAGGGCTCCTGCTGCTCGCCCTGCTGGTCCTGCCGCTCGCGGCCTGCGGCGGCGGTTCGCTGGATGAGTCCGACCGTGCGCAGGTCGCCGGCCGCACCTTCGTCGTCACCGGTGCCTCCAGCGGCCTCGGCCGCGGCGCCGCGCTGCGCCTCGGCAGCCTCGGCGGCAATGTCGTCCTGGCGGCGCGGCGGGCGGAGGCGCTGGAGGAAGCGGCGGCGCAGATCCGCGCGCTGGGCGGCCAGGCCCTGGCGGTGCCGACCGACGTCTCCGACCCCGCGCAGGTGGATCGCCTGGCGCAGGCCGCGCTCGCCCGCTTCGGCCGCATCGATGCCTGGATCAACAATGCCGGCATCGGTGCCATCGGCCGGTTCGAGGACATCCCGCCGCGCGACCATGCGCGCATCGTGGACGTGAACCTGAAGGGGGTGATCTTCGGCAGCCATGCGGCGCTGCGGCAGTTCCGCGTGCAGGGCTTCGGCACGCTGGTCAACGTCGCCTCGGTCGAGGGACGCATCCCCGTCGCCTACCACGCCAGCTATGCCGCGACGAAGCACGCCGTCATCGGCCTTTCCGGCGCGCTGCGGCAGGAATTGCGCCTGGCCGGCGCGGACCGCATCCAGGTCGCCACCGTGCTGCCCTGGGCGGTGGACACGCCCTACTGGGACAACACCGCGAATTACAGCGGCCGCACGCCGCGCATGGCGATGATGGACGATGCCCAGCCGGTCGCGGATGCGATCGCCGCCGCGGCGGTCCGGCCGCGCAAGGAGATCGCGGTGGGCTGGAAGGCGGAAGGCGCCGTGCTGGGCGCGCAATTCTGGCCGGGCCTGGCGGAGCGCATCGCCGGCGACGTGGTGCATGGCGCGCAGATGACATCCGGTCCGCCGGCGCCGCCGACCGAGGGCGCGATCTTCGCGCCGCAGCCGACGCCGGCGACGGTGGAGGGCCGCACCCGTTCCCGCATGGCGCGGGAGGCTGCGGCCCCACCCTAGAGCGGATCGCGGGAGGGCGTGACCGCCCGGACGCGTGAATCCGCTCTGCAATCAACAGGATAGGGCGGCTTGCGCGCTCAGAAGAACGCGCAAGCCGCTCTGGACGTACGCCCGTCGATCATGGCCGACCGCCGGGCGGGTCGGGCCGCATGGCCTGGCGGCGCGGCATGATGGGACGATGCACGCCGCTGGCATCAGGACAGATCGCTGCGGGGCGTCATCGCCCCGGTGCGAGACCCTGCTCCGTCACGCAAGCCTGGCGGGGTGCCGTGGCGCCCCGCCCGCCTCCGTCAGGCCTCGCGGGTCGGGCCGACCTTGCGCTCGGCGATGGTCTCGACATCCACGTCCTGCCGGCGGACCGTGTCGCGCACCACCTCGCGGCGCTCCACCGCGCGCTTGCGCAGCGCGACCTCGCCGGTGACGCGGGCTTCCTTGGAGACGACCGGCCGCTCGCTGGTCGCGGTCAGCTCCACCGTCTCCTCCTGGAAGGCGCGGCCGGCCTCCTCCGGGCTCAGCCGATGGTTCTCGCGGGTCCGCTCGACCTCGACCTCTTCCTCGTGCAGGGTGACCGGCATCTCCACCTGGCGCTCCTGCACGCTCGTCACCAGGCGCTTGCCGCCGACCGCGGTCTGCTTGCCGACATGGAGTTCCTCCTCCACCGACTGCGCGCGCTCGACATGCTCGCCCTGCAGCAGCGCCTCGGGCGAGGTCAGGTCGAAGCGGTTCATGACCGTCAGCGCCGCCTCGGCCTTCTCGGCCTCCGCCGCCACCAGCACGCCGCCCTTCTGCACCGCCTGGGCGTAGAGCCTAGCGCGCGTCTCCTCGAGGCCGCGATCCTCCAGCTCGTCCATCAGCGTCTGGCCCGCCTGGCGGTCGAAGATCACCACGTTGGTCTCGCGGATGCCGGCCTCGGCCAGGGCACGGCGCAGGCTCTCCGCCTGCTCGCGGTTGGCGAGCAGACCGATCACGGATTCCATCATAGAATTTTCCTTGTCCTGAATATGTATCGTGATCCGGCCGGGGCTCAGCCCGGCCCGTTGCGCTCCGTCGCGTGGGGGTCCGTCAGATGCTCGACGGTCACCTCCTCGCGCCGCAGCGTCACCTCGTCCCGGACCTGCCGGGTGGTCTGGCGGCGGGTGACATGCACCTCCTCCACCAGCCGAAGTCGCTTCTCGACGACCAGGACTTCCTCCACCACCGGATGGATGGTGGTGTCGCCCACCTGCCGCACCGCAGGCGCCGCCTCGACGAAGCGGCCGACCGGAATGCGCGCGATCTCCAGGCTTTCCGTCCGGACCGGGATGTCCAGCCGTTGCCGCTCGGCATGAACCCGCTTGTGCAGGCGCACCCGGTCGGTGACGAGTTGTTCCTTGGTGACGACGGCCGTTTCCTCCACGACGGGGACGACCCTCTCCTCGACAAGTCTTCCGGTGCGCTCGGGCTCGGCCATGCGGTCCCCGTTCCGTCGCGGCCTGCGCCGCGACAGTCTCATGTCATGATGATGGCGGGATTGCCCGGCGTCGCACCGGCCGGAGCGGGCCGGTGCCTGCTGGCGGGGGTCCAGGCCGCCATTCACCCCAAACGTGCTGCACCGCAGCGCGTTCCGCTGCGGTGCACAATTCCCTGAGGCGTCAGCGCCCGGGCGGGCGCTGCGCCGTCTCCGCCGCGCGCTGCGCGGTGCCCAGCAGCATGGACTGGCTGTGCAGCACGGCGTCGACATAGCCGCGCATCATGCGCTGCTGCAGCTCGATCAGCGCGACGGGGTTGGTGAGGCGCAGCATCTCCTGCGCCACGCGCAGGTTGTTCCGCAGCAGGTCGCCGAACAGGCCGGCGAAGGCCTGCGGCATCTCACCCATGCCGCCCGGCATCGGCGCCGCGCCGGGCAGGCCGCGCCACAGGTCGAAGCCACCGGCCCAGAGCGAGGCGGCATTGCGCTGCGCGTCCTGCGCCAGGGCGTCCGGGCCTTTTGCAGCGGTCTCGGCCGCGCGCCGCACCATCTCGGCGTTGGCCTGGCCCACCGCCTCGGCCGCCTGGACGGCGGGCTGCTGCGCCGCCTCGACCGTGGCGCGCACCGCCTCCGTCACCGCGGCCTGGCCGTTGCGGACCTGTTCGGCGGCCACCTGCGGCGCCTGCCGCAGGGCCTCGGTCGTGCCGCGGGCGGCGGCTGCGCCGCGGCGCACCACCTCGGCCGTCGCGCCGTTCCGCTGTTCGGTCTTCGGGGTATTCTCGGGCATGTTGTTCTCCGTGCTGCGACGCCGGCGGCGCGGCCCCTGCGGACCGGTCTGCAATCCAGTCTGCTGAAATGCTGCCGCGCGGCAAAATGATCGGCGATTGTGCCGTCTGGTCCCGAACGCGGTGGCCGCCCATGGGTTGCGGGGTTGCGGCAGGCCGTCCGCCGGTCCATGCCGTGCCGCAGCATGACCGGGAACCGAACAGCGGGGTTGGGGCGATGCAGGCGGTGCTGACCGTCGATCTGAGCGCCGTGGCGGCGAATTGGCGGCTGCTGCGGGACCGCGCGGCGCCCGGGGCCTGTGCCGGCGTGGTCAAGGCGGATGGCTATGGCCTGGGCGCGGCGTCGGTCGGGCGGGCGCTGCTGGCGGCGGGATGCCGGCATTTCTTCGTGGCGCATCTGGCGGAAGGGCTGGCGCTGCGCGCCGCGCTCGGCCCCGGGCCCATGGTGGCGGTGCTGAACGGCTTCGCGCCGGGTGAGGCTGGCGAGGCCGGCCTGCTGCCGGTGCTGAACGGCCCAGGCGACGTCGCCGCCTGGGCCGCCGCCGCGCGCCGGGCCGGGCGCCGCCTGCCGGCGCTGCTGCATCTCGATACCGGCATGGCGCGGCTGGGCCTGGCCCCGGCGGAGGCGGAGGCGCTGGCCGCCGACCCGGCGGCACTGGAGGGGCTGGACCTGCGCTGGGTGATGACCCACCTGGCCTGCGCCGACGACCCGGCGCATGCGCTGAACGCCGCTCAGGCCGGGCGCTTCGCCGCGCTGCGGGCGCGGCTGCCGGCGGCCCCGACCAGCCTGGCGAATTCCTCCGGCCTGTTCCTCGGGCCCGGTTTCGCGTCCGACCTCGCCCGGCCCGGCTGCGCGCTCTATGGCATAAACCCGACACCCGGCCAGCCGAACCCGATGCGCCAGGCGGTCCGGCTGGACGCGCCGGTGCTGCAGGTACGGGAGATCCCGGCCGGCACCCCGGTGGGCTATGGCGCCGGCTGGGCGGCGCCGCGCACGTCCCGGATAGCCACCGTTGCCGCCGGGTATGCCGATGGCTACCTTCGGAGCCTCTCCGGGCGGGCCATCGGCGTCATCGCCGGCCGGCCCGTGCCCCTCGTCGGCCGGGTATCCATGGATCTCATCACCTTCGATGTCACCGACCTGCCCATGGTCGCGCCCGGCGACCGGGTGCAGCTCATCGGCCCGGGGAACACCCCGGACGAGGTGGCGGAGCGCGCCGGCACCATCGGATACGAGGTGCTGACCGGCCTCGGCGCCCGCTATGCGCGCGAGTACGTCCCCGCCTGATGGCCGCCCTCATCCTCGACCCGCTGGCCGCGCTCGGCCGCGCGACGCTGGCCGCCTGCCGCACCATCGGCGATGTCACGCTGTTCGCGCTGGAGGCGGTGAGCCACCTGGTGCGGCCGCCCTTCTACGGCCGGCTGTTCTGGCGCGCCTTCGTCGAGATCGCCTGGTTCTCGCTGCCCGTCGTGGCGCTGACCGCGGTCTTCACCGGCATGGTGCTGGCGCTGCAGAGCTATACCGGCTTCGCCCGCTTCAACGCGCAGAGCACCATCGCCAGCGTCGTCGTCATCTCGCTGACGCGCGAACTCGGGCCGGTGCTGGCGGCGCTGATGGTCGCGGGGCGCATCGGCGCCAGCTTCGCGGCCGAGATCGGCACCATGCGCGTGACCGACCAGATCGACGCGCTGACCACGCTGTCCACCAACCCGATGAAGTACCTGGTGGCACCAAGGCTGCTGGCCGCCGTCATCGCCCTACCGCTGCTGGTCCTGGTGGCCGATGTGCTGGGGGTAATGGGCGGCTGGCTGATCGGCACCTACAAGCTCGGCTTCGTGTCGGCGGCCTACCTGAAATCCACCTTCGACTACCTGGAGGCGGATGACGTCATCTCCGGCCTGGTGAAGGCCGCGGTCTTCGGCTTCGTCATCGCGCTGATGGGCACCTGGTGCGGCTACCGCTCCAAGGGCGGGGCGCAGGGCGTGGGCGGGGCGACCACCACGGCGGTGGTGACGTCCTCCATCCTCATCCTGGCGCTGGACTACGTGCTGACCGAGGCCTTCTTCGCGCAATGAGCGACATGCTGCAGCAGGCACCGCGCGCCGCCGGGACAGCATCGGCGGTGCCGAAGATCCGCCTGCGCGGGCTGCGCAAGGCGTTCGGCGCGAAGCAGGTGCTGGACGGCGTGGATGCCGATGTCGCGGCCGGCCATTCGCTGGTGATCCTGGGCGGGTCGGGCAGCGGCAAGTCGGTGACCATCAAGTGCATCCTCGGCCTGGTGCAGCCGGACGAGGGCAGCATCGAGGTGGATGGCCGCGACGTGCTGGCGATGAGCCGGCGGGAGCGGGAGGCGCTGGGCGACCGCATCGGCATGCTGTTCCAGAACGGCGCGCTGTTCGACAGCCTGCCGGTCTGGGAGAATGTCTGCTTCAAGCTGCTGGCGCAGAAGCGCATCACCCGGGCGAAGGCGCGCGACAAGGCGGCGGAGGTGCTGGCGCAGGTCGGGCTGGCCGGGTCGGTCGGCGATCTCTCGCCGGCGGAATTGTCGGGCGGCATGCAGAAGCGGGTGGCGCTGGCCCGGGCCATCGCGGCGCAGCCCGACATCATCTTCTTCGACGAGCCGACCACCGGCCTCGACCCCATCATGGGCGCGGTGATCGACGGGCTGATCGTGGACTGCGTGAAGCGGCTGGGCGCCACGGCGGTGTCCATCACGCATGACATGGCGAGCGCCCGGCGCATCGGCGACACGGCGGCGATGCTGCACAAGGGCCGCATCGTCTGGACCGGGCCGGCGGGCGCGCTGGGCCATACCGGGAATGCGCTGGTGGACCAGTTCGCCAATGGCGAGCGCGAGGGGCCGATCCAGATGGAGCTGCGGCGGTAGGCTTCGACCTGCCCGGGCATAGCGCGAAGGCGCCGTAGCGCCCCTTCGACACCGTTCCGCCGGCCTGGCCAGGGCTTGGGGTCGCCCGACGGTGTCGCGCCCCCCTGTTCGGGACGCGGCGCGCCGTTTGCGCGGTGGCCGGGACCGGGGCATCATCCCGAGGGGCGATGGCCCCCAACCGAACGCCCGTCACCACGGCCCGACCCCACGCTGCAAGGAGACCGCAGTGCGATGAGCGCCGGCCTGACCCTGGACCACCCCTCCGCCGTCGAGGTCCACACGCTGCCGGCCAGCTTCGGCGCCGAGTTGCGCGGCCTGCGCATCGCCGGCGACGTGCCCGAGGCCGATTTCCAGGCTTTCCTCGGCGCGCTGCACAGGCGCCACGTCCTGCTGGTGCGGGACGTGCCCAACGACCCCGGCGCGCAGGTCGCCTTCAGCCGCCGCATGGGGCCGCTGGAACTCCACTCCTCCACCGCCCACACCCATCCGGACCACCCGGAGATCTTCTGCGTCGGCAATGCCGAAGGGCCGAACGGGCTGCGCGCGCATTTCGCCCGCGGCGTGGAGCAGTGGCACGCCGACAGCAGCTTCCGCGCCGTGCCCAGCATGGCGTCGCTGTTCTACGGCGCGATCTGCCCGCCCGAAGGCGGCGAGACCTGGTTCATCGACGCCGTCGCCGCCTATGCCGACCTGCCGGCGGAAACCCGGGCGCGCATCGACGGCCTGCGCGCGGTGCACGACCTGGCGACGCTGGCCGAATGGAATGCGCAGCACACGCCCGGCCGCGGCCCGCTGCCGGAGGAGACGCGGCGCAAATTCCCGCCCATGCCGCAGCCGCTGGTGCGGGTGCATCCGGTCACCGGCGCCCGCTCCCTCTTCCTCTGCCCCGCCGTCATCAGCCACATCGAAGGCATGCCGGTGGCGGAAGGCCGCGCCCTTGTCGACGCGCTGATGGCGCATGCATCGCAGGATCGCTACGTCTATCGCCACCGCTGGCGGGCAGGCGACCTGGTGGTCTGGGACAACCGCTGCACCCTGCACACCGCGACGCTGTTCGACCACACCCGCTACCAGCGGCTGATGTTCCGCACCACGGTGGCCGGGGCGGCCTGACAGCCACCGACCCGTGGCCGGGCCGGCCTTGACCGGCCGCCGCCGCCGGCCCGCATCGGCCTCGCCGTCACCCTCGGCGGCAGCCGGTCAGGCGGCGGGCCCGGGCCATGGCGGCGGCCGCCGCGGCGACCAGGGCCAGGCGCCATGTGCCATGGCGCCTGATGCGGCTCAGGCCTCCACGAAGACGGCGCCGGCCTCGACCTTCACCTTGTAGGTGGCGACGGGCACCTCCGCCGGCTCGTTGAGCGCGGCGCCGGTGCGGATGTCGAAGCAGGCCTGGTGCAGCGGGCATTCCAGCTTGCCGTCCTCGCAATAGCCGTCCGACAGCAGCGCGTATTCATGCGTGCAGATGTCGTTGACCGCGAAGATGCCGTCCGCCAGCCGCACCACGGCGATGGACAGGTCGCCGATGCGCACGGCCAGCGGCATGTTCTCGGCCAGGTCGTCCTCATTGGCGACGCGGTGCCAGGCTGCCATGGATGTTCCCCCTTGCGGACCGCGCGGAATTACCGCGCCGCCGCGCGGCTGTCGAACCCGCCATGCCGTCCGGCATCAGGCGGCCGCGGCCGCGGCCGTGGCCTGCTGCCCGTCCGTCCAGGCCGAGAGCGCGACGAACTCCACCGGGTCATGCGTGCAGAACACCATCACCGGTGCATCCGGCGCGCGGGCCTGCATCCGCACCCGCCGCTGCTGCGCCCGCACCAGCGGCCCGCTCCAGGCCATCGCGGCTTCATAGGCGGCGCTGCCCGGCGGGCAGTGCGGCGGCTCGGCATGGATTTCGGCGCGGTTGAAATAGGTGTCGCCGGCATGCAGCAGCCAGCCCCGCGGCGTCTCGACCGCCACGCCGGCATGCCCGGCGGAATGGCCGGGCAGCGGCACCAGGGCGAAGCCCTGCGGCAGGCCGTCGAGCTGCCGCACGGCGCCGAGGCCGTACCAGTCCCCGAGATCCCCTTCCCCGTAGGTGCGCCAGCGCTGCGTGTCGCCCCATTGCACCGGGCGGTAGCGGGCGCGGCCCAGGACGCCTTCCCGCGCCCGGGCGACCTGCGCTTCCGCCTGCATCAGGTGCACGGTGGCCTGCGGGAAATCCACCAGCCCGCCGGCATGGTCGAAATCCAGATGCGTCATGACGATGTGCCGCACGTCCCGCGGATGCAGGCCCAGCCGCGTCAGGTGCCGCAGCATGCTGCGCTCCGGGTCGTAGCGGAAGCGCAGCAGCGCGCTGTTCAGCCATGGCAAGCGCCCGGTCGGCCGCAGCATGTCCCGCATGCCGAGCCCGGTATCGACCAGCACCACGCCATGCCGTGCCGTCTCCACCGCCAGGCAATGGCAGGTGAGGCGGCCGATGGTGCCCGGGCTGACGCCATCCATCAGCGCGCCGCCCAGCGGCCGCGCCGGCCCGCAATCGAGGTGGTGGATGCGCATGCGGCGTCCCTCCGTCGCGTCGCGGGGCAACGGGGCGGGTGGCCACGCGGTTGCAGGCGGGGGCGCCGGGGCGGATCGGGGCGCGGCGGGAAGGCTGCTTGGCCAGCCGCCGCCTAGGCGGGGGCGAGGACCCAGTCGCGGAACAGCGCCAGGTCGATGTTGCCGCCGCAGAGCACGACCCCGACGCGGCGGCCCCGCATGCGCTCGCGCTCCTGCAGCAGCGCCGCCAGCGGTGCCGCGCCGGCGCCCTCCGCCAGGTTGTGCGTGTCCTGCCAATAGGCGCGAATCGCCGCCGCCACCTCCGCATCCGTCACGGTGACGATGCGCGCGGCACCGCGCCGGATGATCTCCAGCGCCGCCGCATCCGGCACCCGCACCGCCATGCCGTCCGCCCGCGTCGCCGCGCTGTCCACCGTGACGACGCGCCCGGCGGCGAAGGACAGCGCATAGGCCGGGGCCTCGGTGCTCTGCACGCCGATGATCTCGGTCGGCAGGCGCAGCAGGTCGCGCGCCAGGATGCAGCCGCAGATGCCCGACCCGAGCCCGATCGGGACATAGAGCGCATCCAGCGGCGGCGCGGCGCGGAACAATTCGAGCGCGTAGGTGGCGACGCCCAGCACCAGGTCCGGCGCGAAGGAGGGCGCGAATTCCAGCCCCTGCTCCGCCGCCAGGGCCGCCGCATGCGCGCGCGCCGCGTCGAAATCCTCGCCATGCTCCAGCAGCGTCGCGCCCAGCGCCCGCATCGCGGCGTTCTTCTCCGTGCTGTTGCCGCGCGGGACGACGATGGTGACGGGCACGCCATGCCGCGCGCCGGCATAGGCCAGGCTCTGGCCATGGTTGCCGCGCGTCGCGCTGGCCACGCCGCGCACCTGCGGCCGTTCCCGCTTCAGGCGTTCCATGTAGGTGAGGCCGCCGCGCACCTTGAAGGCGCCGGTGGGCGTGTGGTTCTCGTGCTTCACCCAGACCTCGGCGCCGCTGCGGGCGGCCAGCAGCGGCCAGGCGAATTGCGGTGTCGGCGGGAAGGCGCGGTGCACCAGGGCGGCAGCGGCTTCGAGCGCGGGCAGGTCGAACAAGCGGGCCTCCGGAACGGCATCGGGCGGCGGGCGTTGGCCAGGGCGGACCGCGGGAGGGGCGTGGCTGCCCGGGCGCGTGGATCCGTTCTGCCTACAACGCCAGGAACGGCCTGCGTACCCGTCGGAACGCGCCGGCCGCTCCGGCCGATTCCAAGTCTAGCGGAAGGAGGCCCCATGCCCATCACGGTGGACAGCAGCCAGTGGACCGGTGAGCAAGACGACGCATCCATGGCCGGTCCGGTCGTCTGGGGCGAGTTCGCGGAACGCGCGGCGCTGGACCGCGCGGCGGAACGCCTGCGGGCGGAGCCGTGGTTCCAGCAATCCCAGGCGGCCGCCGGGGCCGGCGACGAAGGCGCGGCCGACAACCGGCAGGTCATCATGCCGGACGAGCATCCGGGCGAGGCGAGCCAGCGCAACCTCAGGACCAACTGGGTCGGCACCGCGACCGCCGGCACGTCGATGCTCGCGGCTGGCCTGGTGATCGCCACTGGCGGCGCGGCGCTGCCGGCCGTGGCGGCGGCGGCGGCGGCCGGCGGCGCGACCCTGGCGGCGGGCGAGGCTGTGGGGATGGCGGCCGACCCGCATAACGAGGCCAGGAAGGCGGATGCGGAGGATGCGAGGACGGCGGGGCCGGCGCTGGGCATCGCCGCGGCGGCGCCGGAGATGCGGCAGCGGGCCGAGGCCTTCCTGCGGGAGGCCGGTGCGAGCCGGGTCTGGGTGCAGGACCCGGTGGCGGGCTGACCCGCCGCGGCGGGCCGGCCGGATCTGCGGAGCAAAGGGGCCCGGCTGGCCGGGCCCCGCCGAGTTCAGGAGAGCGTGGTCAGAGCGGCTTGAGGTTGGCGGCGGCGGCCTTGCCGCGCTCCATGACGACGTCGTAGCTGACCTTCTGGTTCTCGTTCAGGCCCTGCAGGCCGGCCTTCTGCACGGCGGTGATGTGCACGAAGACATCCTTGCCGCCATCCTGCGGGACGATGAAGCCGAAGCCCTTGGTCGCGTTGAACCACTTCACGGTGCCGGTCGCCATGCGACGCACCCTCCTGTTGTCCTGTGGCGCGGACGCCGATCGCCCGCGCGGGAAACCCACCGGGCTGGATCGCTTGAGGGCGCCCGAGGGATCTCCCCGGGGAGGCACGGCAAGGCGGCCAAATCGGCTGGCTGATCCAGTCAGCGCAGATCGCCCACGCGAAGTCAACGATTGCATACACGCGATGCCGCGACAAGCGGCAGCGGCCGTCCCAAAAAGACGCCTTGTATTTTCCTAATGAAAAGGGCGGGGCCTTGCAGCCCCGCCCCCTTTCTTGACTTCCAACCCCGGAAGGGCCGGAAGTCGACACCGGTCGACTAGATCAGAAATCCATGTCGCCCATGCCGCCGCCCGGCGGGCCACCGGCCGCGGCCTTCTTCTCCGGCCGCTCGGCCACCATCGCCTCGGTGGTGATCAGCAGGGCGGCCACGGACGCGGCGTCCTGCAGCGCGGTGCGCACGACCTTGGTCGGGTCGATGATGCCGGCCGCCACCAGGTCCTTGTACTCGTCGAGCTGGGCGTCGTAGCCGAAGGCGTAGGTGTCGGTGCGGAGCACCTCGCCGGCCACCACGGCGCCGTCCTTGCCGGCATTCTCGGCGATCTGCTTCAGCGGCGCCTGAATGGCGCGGCGGACGATCTCGATGCCGACCTGCTCGTCGTTGTTGATGCCCTTCAGCGTGTGCAGGTTGGTCGAGGCGCGCAGCAGCGCGGTCCCGCCGCCCGGCACGATGCCTTCCTGCACCGCGGCGCGGGTCGCATGCAGCGCGTCGTCGACGCGGTCCTTGCGCTCCTTCACCTCGACCTCGGTCGAGCCGCCGACGCGGATCACGGCGACGCCGCCGGCCAGCTTCGCCAGCCGCTCCTGCAGCTTCTCACGGTCGTAGTCCGAGGTGGTCTCCTCGATCTGCGCCTTGATCTGCTCGCAACGGCCGTTGATCGCGGACTTCTCGCCCGCGCCGTCGACGATCGTGGTGTTCTCCTTCTCGATCCGCACGGTCTTGGCGCGGCCGAGCATGTTCAGTGTCACGCTCTCGAGCTTGATGCCGAGATCCTCGCTGATCACCTCACCGCCGGTCAGGATCGCGATGTCCTCGAGCATCGCCTTGCGGCGGTCGCCGAAGCCCGGGGCCTTCACGGCGGCGATCTTCAGGCCGCCGCGGAGCTTGTTGACCACCAGGGTGGCCAGCGCCTCGCCCTCGACGTCCTCGGCCACGATCACCAGCGGCCGGCCGGACTGCACCACGGCCTCCAGCAGCGGCAGCATCGGCTGCAGCTGGCTGAGCTTCTTCTCGAAGATCAGGATGTAGGGGTTGTCCATCTCCGCAATCATCTTCTCCGCATTCGTGATGAAGTACGGAGAGACGTAGCCGCGGTCGAACTGCATGCCCTCGACGACGTCGAGTTCGGTCTGGATGCTCTTGGCTTCCTCGACCGTGATGACGCCCTCGTTGCCGACCTTCTCCATCGCCTTGGCGATCATCTCGCCGATCTCGGTCTCGCCGTTCGCGGACAGCGTGCCGACCTGGGCGACCTCGGCCGAGGTGGTGATCTTCTTGGTCTTGGCCTCGAGCTCACCGACGATCTGGGTGACGGCCTTGTCGATGCCGCGCTTCAGGTCCATCGGGTTCATGCCGGCGGCCACGGCCTTCGCACCCTCGCGGATGATGGCCTGGGCCAGCACGGTGGCGGTGGTGGTGCCGTCGCCGGCGATGTCGTTGGTCTTCGAGGCCACTTCGCGCACCATCTGCGCGCCCATGTTCTCGAACTTGTCGGCCAGCTCGATCTCCTTGGCGACGGTCACGCCGTCCTTGGTGATCCGCGGCGCGCCGAAGCTCTTGTCGAGCACGACGTTGCGGCCCTTCGGGCCCAGCGTCACCTTCACCGCGTCGGCCAGGATGTCGACGCCGCGCAGCATCCGCTCGCGCGCGCCGGCGCCGAACTTGACGTCCTTCGCTGCCATTCTGCGTATCCTCTGTTCATAGGGCTATCGCCCGGCGCCGGGGTTCAGGCCCCGGTGCGCGGCGGATCACCCTGATTGACGATCAATCGAAGGCTGGGCTTCGCCGCCGGTGCGGGCCGGGCCACCCCGGAAGCGGGGGGCGCGGCGGCCGGCGGCAGCGGCCTCAGGCGGCCTTCGCGACGGAAGGGGTGTCGAGGATCCCCATGATGTCGGACTCCTTCATGATCAGGAGCTCCTCACCATTGAGCTTCACCTCGGTGCCGGACCACTTGCCGAACAGGATGCGGTCGCCAGCCTTGACGTCCAGCGGGCGCAGCTCGCCCTTGTCGTTCAGCGTGCCGGAGCCGACGGCGATCACCTCACCCTCCTGCGGCTTCTCCTTGGCGGTGTCGGGGATGATGATGCCACCCGCGGTCTTCTCTTCGGCCGTGACACGGCGAACGAGAACGCGGTCATGCAGGGGACGGAAGCTCATACGGTCCTCTCCTGATGCCATTGCCATTTGGCCATTTGCGTTTCCTCGCACCGGCAGGTCCGGCCAGAGCCCGCTTGCGGCACTGCTGGCACTCCCCCCGGAGGAGTGCCAGAGACCTAGGCGAGTGCCAGGCCGGCGTCAAGACGTTGCAGCACTCTTCGAGTGCGAGTGCTAACAGCCTGATCTTCAAAGCTTTTCCTTGCACGGAACCCGGATCTTCGTGGCAGACTTTCAACCGTCACACAGGAGGAACACGCCGTACCGCGCCGCAGGACGGCGCCGGACGGCACGGCACCAGGACGACCAGGGAGACAACAGGCGTGCTGCAGCAGATCGAGAGCATGGTTCGCGGACCCGATCTTCACGTGCGAGACTGGCGGCTGACGACAGCCGAGATCCTCTACCACCTGCCGGACCATCCCGGGCTGCTGCAGACCTTCATCTGGCAGAAGCTCGACCAGGCGCCGGTCTTCCCGGAATTGACCCGCTTCCTGGATTTCTGGCGGCGGGAGATCGAGGGGCCGCTGCATTCCGTCCGCGTCGCCTCCTCCGCCCTCATCCGCCCGGCCGAGCTGCGCTATGCCGGCGGGCAATTCGTGCTGCACTGAGGGGGGCGCCCCGGGGGTGGCAGCGCGCCTCCCCCCCGGTCCGGCGGTGGCCCGACCGGCCGCCGCCGCGCTCAATTCCGCTGAGTCCGGATCGGCCCCTTTTCCGGAAAGGCGTGTCGTTCCGGGCGGAGTCCGCCAGGGCCGCTTGAGGATTTGAGGAATTGAGCGGTTTTATCGGCCGCCGCCACCGGATGCAGCGGTGGCGTTGACAATATTCCTATATTCCGGCGCCGGCGGGCAGGGCAAGCCCCGCCGTCCCGGCGCCACCCCGTCCCACACCGCGGCCGCGCGAACCGATGGTTCGCCCGCGCCCCGCCCCCGCCGGCCATCAGCCCGCCTGACCATCGGCATCCGCCCGAACCCCCGGCCGTCGCCGATGCGCACCGCCGCTGCCCCGTGCGACCGCCCTCGACAGGCGGCCGCGACCGACCATCGCACCGCCGGCACGCGGGACAGGGCCACGGGGTGCGCGCGGCCGCCCCGGCGGGGGCCACCCGGCCGGGGCGATCAGAGCGGCATCGCAAGCTCATGGGTCGGGCTGAAGCCCAGGCGGCGATAGAGCGGCGCGGACCGCGCCCCCGCGTGCAGCAGCACGCGCCCGCAGCCCAGCCCCTTCAAATGCGACACGCACCGGCCGACCAGGGCCCCGCCGACGCCCCTGCCGCGGGCCCCGGGGCGGACATAGAGGCCCCAGACATAGCCGATGCGATCGGCGTCGCCCTGGCGGAAGGCCGGGAAGGCCCGCGGCATCAGGTGGCAGCAGGCGGTGCCGATCACGGCCCCGGCGGCATCCCGCGCCGCAAAGGCCGCAAGGCCGTCCCGCGCCCGGGCCTCCCGTAGGAACCGGCGGGCTTCCGCCTGCCAATCCGCCCGTGCCGCATCCTCGGCAACGCCCATCTCGTGCCAGTGCAGGCGGTAATGCTCGACCAGCAGCGCATCGTCGGCGGTGGGTTCGATCCGAAGCATGCCGCATGATCGGCACCGGCGGGCGGCCAGGCAACACGCCGCCGCCCGCCCTAGGCCCCGTCCAGCGCCCGCCCCGCCCGCGCCCGCCGCAGCAGCCACAGCCCGATCCCGACCGAGACCGCCAGCAGCACCCCGGCCAGCCCAAGCTGCCAGGCGCCGTCCACCCGCACGCCCTTGCCCAGCAGCGCGAAGACCACGGTCTGCGGCAGGTAGCCCAGCGCCGAGGCGGCCAGGAAGGGCAGGGGGGCGATCCCCGCCAGCCCGCCCAGCAGGTTCAGCGCCAGGTTGTTCCCCACCGGCAGCAGCCGCAGTGCCAGCGTCGCGCCGAAGGGGTTCTCCGCCAGCGCATCCCGCACCGGCCGCAGCCGGCGGCCGTAGCGGCCGGCCAGCACGCGCTCCGCCCAGGCGCGCCCGACCAGCCTGGCCCAGGCGAAGGCCAGGGCGCAGCCCAGCAATTGCGCCGCCAGCGCCAGCAGCGTGCCGAGCACCGCGCCGAAGGCATAGCCGCCCAGGAAGGCCACGCCCTGGCGCGGCAGGCCGGCCGCGGCGGCGGCGGCGCCGGCCAGCAGGAACAGCGTCTCCCCAAGCAGGCCCTGGTCGCGGATGTAGCGATCGACCCATTCGGTGCCCGGCGCGGCGCCCAGCGCCCGCAGCAGCAGCCCGCCCGCCGCCAGGCCCAGCGCCAGGACGACCAGCTTGCCGATGGCGCGCAGCCTCTCCCGCCCCGCCGGGGGGCCTTGGCCGGCGGGGGCCGTCGCGCTCACTCCGCCGGGTCCACCACCGGCCGCTTCCAGCGGCGCTGCAGCCAGGCGACGCCGACCAGGTCCAGCAGGCTCACCGCCAGCCGGTCCAGCGTGCCGTAGTTGGACCGCCCCCGCACCCGCGGCCGGTGGTTCACCGGCTCGCTCACCACCCGGCCGCCCTGGCGCAGCACCAGGGCCGGCAGGAAGCGGTGCATGTGGTCGAAATGCGGCAGGTCGAGGAAGAGCGACCGCGGGAAGACCTTCAGCCCGCAGCCGGTATCCGGCGTGCGGTCGCCCAGCAGCCGGCTGCGGACGCCATTGGCGATGCGGCTGGTCCGCCGCTTCACCCAGGTATCCTTGCGCGTCACCCGGTGGCCGGCGACCAGGATGGCGCCGCCCTCGGCCTGGGCGCGCGCCAGCAGGCGGGGGATGTCGGCCGGGTCGTTCTGCCCGTCCCCGTCCAGGGTGGCGATCCACAGGCCGCGCGCCGCCTTCACCCCGGTGACGATGGCCGCCGACTGGCCGCAGCTTTGCCGGTGGCGCAGCACCCGCAGCGGGGCGCCCGCCGCCGCTTCCCGCAGCGCCGCCGGCGTGGCGTCGGACGACCCGTCATCGACATAGACGATCTCGTGCCGGGTCCCGGCCAGCGCCGCCTCGATCTCGGCGACCAGGGGCGCGATGTTCGGCGCCTCGTTCCGGACGGGGATGACGACGGATAGCGGCAGGGGGCCCTGGCGGGCATCGGCGGCGGGGCCCGGCGGCGCCAGCGCTGCGGCGTCGGGCGCCGCAGGTTCGGCGGTGGGCATCGGCGCGCGGGTAGCAGCCCGGCCGCCCCCGGGCAAGCCGCTGCCGATGCGCCGGCGGCGGGGCGACCCTATACTCGGGCCATGCCCTTCGACGCCCAGATCTCGGCCGCCGCGGCCGACCGCATCGAGCCCAACCCCCGCCCCATCGCCGTCTGGCTGCTGGCCGTCGCCGGCATGGTCTGGGTCATGGTCGCCATCGGCGGCGCCACCCGCCTGACCGGGTCCGGCCTGTCCATCATGGAATGGGCGCCGCTGTCCGGCACCCTGCCGCCGCTGAGCGAGGCGGAGTGGCGGCGGCTCTACGACCTCTACCGCTCCATCCCGCAATACGCGCTGGTCAATGCCGGCTTCGGGATCGAGGGCTTCAAGGAGATCTTCTGGCTGGAGTGGATCCACCGCTTCTGGGGGCGGCTGATCGGCCTGGCCTATGCCGTGCCGCTGGCCTGGTTCTGGCTTCGCGGCCGCATCCCGGCCGGGCTGAAGCCGCGGCTGGTCCTGCTGCTGCTGCTCGGCGGGCTGCAGGGCGCGGTGGGGTGGTTCATGGTCGCCTCGGGGTTCGAGGCGGACCGCACCGCCGTCTCCCCCTATCGCCTCGTGATGCATCTCGGCCTGGCGCTGGTGCTCTTTGCCGCGCTGCTCTGGACCGGCCTGTCGGTGCTGCGGCCGGTGCCGGCGCCGGCGGTGCCGGGGCAGCGGACGGTGCGGCGGCAGGCCCAGGCGGCCGCCTGGCTGATCGTGGCCGCCATGCTGGCCGGCGGCTTCGTCGCCGGCACCAAGGCGGGCTTCGACTACAACACCTTCCCGCTGATGGCGGGGCGGCTGGTGCCGGAAGGCTACTGGCGGCTGGACCCCGCCTGGACGAATCTCACCGTCAACATCGCCGCGGTGCAGTTCAACCACCGCCTGCTGGCGACGCTGGCGACGCTCGCCGCGCTGGGCGCCGCCTTCGCCGGCTGGCGCAGGCTGCCGGCCGGCCCGGCACGGCGCGCCTGCCTCGGCCTCGGCTTCGCCGTTTGCCTGCAATATGCACTCGGCGTTGCCACGCTGGTGCATGTCGTGCCTGTCTGGCTCGGCACGCTGCACCAGGCCTGCGCCGTGCTGGTCCTCGCCGCGGCGCTGGCGGCGTTGCACGCGCTCAGGTATTCAACCTGTGGGAAATCCTCCCCCAGAGAATCGCGGAGAGGCGCATGAAACCAAGCGGGGCGGCCGATGCGGCGCTGATGGCGGCGCTCTCCGCGCTGCCGCTCGGCGTCTGGGCGACCGGGCCGGATGGGCGCCTCGCTTTCGTCAACGATGCGCTGCGGCGCGCCACCGGGCTCGACGCCGCGCATCTGCTGCCCGGGGCGCCGGTGGAGGGGCTGGTCCGCAGCCTCGCCCGTCAGGGCTTCTACGGCCCCGGCGACCCGGAGGCGCTGGCGGCCGAGCAGCTCCGCATCGATCGCGGGCGGCCCTTCCGCCGCCGCATCCGCCGCGCCGACGGCGCCTGCTTCGATGAGATCGGCGCGCCGCTGGCCGGCGGCGGCGCCGTCGCCGCCCTGGTGGAGGTGACCGGCCTGCTGGCGGGGACCGAGGCGGCGGCGGCGCAGGCGCGGCGGCTGCAGGACCTGCTGGCGCGGCTGCATGGCGGCGTCGCCGCCTATGACCAGGACCGCCGCGTCGTCTTCACCAACCCGGCCTATGAGGACCTGCTGGGCCTGCCGCGCGGCACCATCCGCCCCGGCATGACGCATGCCGCCTTCTACCGCCTGCTGGCGGAGCGCGGGGAATTCGCCAACCAGGACAGCGACGCGGTGGTGGAGGACCGGCTGCGGCTGGACCGGTCGCGGCCGCACACCTACCAGCGCACCCGGCCGAACGGCCAGGTGCTGCGCTTCGAGAGCCAGGGCCTGCCGGAAGGCGGCCACCTGGTCGAGGTGACCGACATGACCGCCGCCCGCCGGGCGGAGGAGGAGGCGCAGCGCCGCGCCGGCCTGCTCGACGGCGTCCTCGCCTGCCTGCCGCATGGCGTCGTGGTCTATGGCGCCGATGGCCGCGCCACCATGGTGAATGCCGCGCACCAGGCGATCATGGCCGGGGCGGAGGTCGCGGTCGGCGAGCACCGGGAGGAGATCGCCAGCCGCCGCGCCCGGCAGGGCGAATACGGCCCCGGCGACCCGGAGGAGCTGGCGCGGCGCAACCTGTACCGCCCGCCGGAAGCGCCGGTGCCGCGGCAGCGCATCCGGCCGGACGGCACGGTGCTCGACATCCGCTACGCGTCGCTGCCGGATGGCGGCATCGTCCAGGTGGTGACCGACATCACCGCGCTGCACGCCGCCCGGGCCGAGGCCACGGCGCGCGCCGCCGCGCTGCAGGCCCTGCTCGACAAGATGCGGCACGGCATCGCGCTCTATGGCCCCGACCGGCGGCTGCTGGCGGTGAACAGCCTGGCCCAGGCGCTGAGCGGCACGCCCGACCCGGCGGTGCGGCCCGGCTGCAGCCTGGACGAGATCGTCGTCGCGCAGCGCGCCGCCGGCGTCTTCGGCACCGGGCCGGCGGCGGATGCGGCGGCGGCCGAGATCATCGGCTTCGACCGCAGCCAGCCCATCCGCTACCGCCGCACGATGCCGGACGGGCGGATCATCGAGATCCATTCCGACCCGACGCCCGAGGGCGGCTTCGTCATCAGCTGGACCGACGTCACCGCCCGCGCCCGGGCGGAGGAGGCGGCGGAGCGCCGCGCCGCCATGCTGCAGGTGGCGCTGGATGCCATGCAGCACGGCTTCATCCTCTACGACCGCGACGGCAGGCTGCTGGCGGCCAATGCCATGGCGGCGTCCTGCACCTTGCTGCCGCCCGGGGACCTGCAGCCCGGCCGGCCCTTCGGCGACTTGGTGCGGGCGCAGCAGGCGGCCGGCTTCTACGGCGTGGGGGAGGCGGGCGGGGCGGCGATGCGCGACGCCCTGGCGCGCGACCGCGGCGAGGCCTTCGAGACCCGCCGCGGCCTGCCGGACGGGCGGGTCATGCAGGAACGCTCCGCCCCCACGCCCGATGGCGGCTTCGTCATCACCCTGACCGACGTGACCGCGCTGGTGCGGGCCGAGGAGGCGACGCGCGAGCGCGCCACGCTGCTGCAGACCATGCAGGATTCCATGCGGCACGGCCTGGCGCTGTTCGGGCCGGAGGGCGGGCTGGTGGTCGCCAACCGCCTGGCGGCCGGCCTGGCCGGCGTGCCGGCCGAGGAGATGCGGCCGGGCATGACGGTGGCCGACCTGGCGGCGCGGCAGCTGGCGCAGGGCGTCTTCGGCGAAGGCGCCGCGGCCGAGGCCGAGGCGGCGGCGGTGGCCCGGCGCGACCGCCGGCAGTCCCACCCGGTGCGCCGGCGGATGCCGGACGGGCGGGTGGTGGACAGCGTGTCCGACCCCACGCCGGATGGCGGCTTCGTCGTCACCTGGACCGACGTGACCGCGCTGGCGGAGGCCGAGGCGCGGGCGGAGCAGCGCGCCGCCACGCTGCAGGCGATGATCGACAACATGCACCATGGCGTGGTGCTGTTCGGCCCCGACCGGCGCTTCCTGGCCGACAACCGCCTGGCGCGGGAGCTGACCGGCGTGCCGGACGCGATGGCGGTGCCCGGTGCCCCGCTGGAGGCGCTGACCGGCGCGCTGTTCGGCCGCGGTGCGACCGGCGACGCGGCGCTGGACGCGACGCTGGAGCGGCAGGCGGCCGCCGCCGACCGGTCGCGGCCGCTGCACTACATCCGCCCGACGCGGGATGGCCGCACGCTCGAGGTCTTCTCCGACCCCATGCCGGATGGCGGCTTCGTCATCACGCTGTCCGACATCACGCCGCTGGCGCGGGCGGAGGCGGAGGCGAAGCGGCAGGCCGCGACCCAGGCGGTGATGCTGGACGTGATCCGGCACGGGATCATGCTGTTCGGGCCGGACCGCCGGCTGATCGCCGCCAACCGCCTGGCCGCCACGCTGTCCGGCGCGCCGGAGGGAAGCCTGCGCCCCGGCACCCTGCATGCCGAGGTGCTGCGCGGCCAGCAGGCGGCCGGCGTCTTCGGCGACACCCCGGGCGCGGCGGCGGAGGTCAGCCGGCTCGGCGCGCTCGATCGCAGCCAGCCCATCCGCTACCAGCGGCGCAACGCCGCCGGCCGGCTGATCGAGGTGGTCTCCGACCCCACGCCGGATGGCGGCTTCGCCATCACCTTCTCCGACATCAGCGCCCTGGCGGAGGCCGAGGCGGCGGCGGAATCCCGCGCCGCCATGCTGCAGGCCGCGCTCGACCACATGCGGCACGGGCTGCTGATCTACGGCCCGGACCGGAGGCTGAAGGCGGCCAATGCCCTGGCGCCGGCGCTGACCGGCCTGGCGCCGGTGGACATGCCGGCCGGCATCGCGCTGGAGGAGACGCTGCTGCGGCAGCGCGACCGCGGCCATTTCGGGCCGGAGCCGGGCGCCACCGCGACCATGCAGCGCCTCGCCGCGCTCGACCGGTCGCAGCCGCGGCGGGAGATGCGCCACCTGACCGACGGCCGGCAGCTGGAGGTCTATACCGACCCGACGCCGGATGGCGGCTTCGTCGTCAGCTTCACCGACGTCACCGCCCGGGCGCGGGCCGAGGCGGAGGCGCGGCAGCACGCCGCCATGCTGCAGGCCGCGCTCGACAGCATGCGGCATGCGCTGATCCTGTTCGGGCCGGACCGCCGGATGATCCTGGCCAACCGCCTGGCCGGGCCGCCGCATGCGCTGCCCGACCTGCGCGGGCGGGAGGGCGAGAGCTTCGACGAGCTGGTGCGGGAGCAGTGGCGCAGCGGCCAGCTCGGCACCGGGGAGGCGGCGGAGGCGCGGCTGCGCGAACTGCTGGGCATGGATCGCGGCCGGTCCATCCGCTACCGCCGGCAGCGGCCGAACGGCCAGGTGATGGAGGTGGGGTCGGATCCGACGCCGGATGGCGGCTTCGTCATCACCCATACCGACGTGACCGACCTGGCCCGGGCCGAGAGCGAGGCGGCGTCGCGCGCCGGCATCCTCCAGCTCATGCTCGACAGCATGCGGCACGGCATCTGCTACTACGGGCCGGACCGCCGCATCATCGCCGCCAACCGCCTGGCCGCCGACCTCGGCGGCTATCCGCCCGAGATGCTGGCGGTCGGCGCCTCGCTCGAGGAGCTGATCGCCTGCCAGCTCCGGCGCGGCTCGGTCGGCGGCGATGCCGAGGCGACGGCGCGCATGGCCCGCATGCTGGATCGCACGCGGCCGGCCCGCTACGTCCGGCCGAATGCCGACGGACGGATCATCGAGGTGACGTCGGACCCGACGCCGGATGGCGGCTTCGTCGTCACCATGTCGGACATCAGCGCCCTGGCGACGGCCGAGGCCGAGGCGCAGCGCCGCGCCGGCATCCTGCAGGCCATGCTGGACAACATCCGCCACGGCATCGCGCTGTTCGACGCCGAGGGGCGGATCCTGGCGGTGAACCCGGAATTCCTCGAGCTGCTGGAGCTGCCGCAGGCGGTGATGGCGGCCGGCGGCAGCTTCGAGGGCTTCATCGACCACCTGCAGCAGCGCGGGGAGTACGGCGCCGGGGAGGAAGGGCTGGCCACCGCCGCGCGGCTGAAGGCGCGGGACCGCCGGCAGCCCAGCCTGTCGGTCCGCACCCGGCCGAGCGGGCTGGTGCTGGAGATCGCGTCCGAGCCGGTGCCGGGCGGCGGCTGGGTGCTGGCCCTGACCGACGTGACCGAGGACCGCCGCATCCGCGCCGAGCTGGAGCGCGCCAAGGACGCGGCGGAGGCGGCGAACCGCGCCAAGTCCCGCTTCCTGGCGACGATGAGCCATGAGCTGCGGACGCCGCTGAACGCGGTGATCGGCTTCTCCGAGGCGATCACCGCCGACCCCGACCCGGTGCGCGGGCGGGACTATGTCCGCTCGATCCATGAGGCGGGGCGGCACCTGCTGTCGCTGATCGACGACATCCTGGACGTGACCCGGGCGGAGACCACCGGCTTCGCCATGACCGAGGGCGAGGTCGCGGTCATCCCGCTGGTCGAGACCACGGTGCGGGTCATGCAGGCGACGGCGGCGACCGCCGGCGTGACGGTGGCGGCGGCGCTGCCGCCGGCGCTGCCGCTGCTGCGCGCCGACGAGGTGCGGCTGCGGCAGGTGCTGCTCAACCTCGTCTCCAACGCGGTGAAATTCACCCCGGCCGGCGGCACCGTGACGGTGACCGCGGCGGCGACGGCCGAGGAGGCCGACGGGCCCCTGGACGGGCCCGTGGACGGGGGCGGGGGCGCGAGCGGGGGCGGGGCCAGGGGCGGCGGCCTGGTGCTGCGGGTCGCCGACAGCGGCATCGGCATCGCGCCCGAGGACATCCCGCGCGCCTTCGAGCCCTTCACCCAGCTCGATTCCTCCCTGGCGCGGCGCTTCCCCGGCTCCGGCCTCGGCCTGTATCTCTCGCGGGCGCTGGCCGAGGCGCAGGGGGCGACGCTCACGCTCGAGAGCACGCCCGGCCAGGGCACCACCGCGGTGCTGCGCTTCCCGGCATCGCGCCTGCTGGCGCCCCTGGTCGCCTGAGACCGGGGCGCGGGCATCCCGCGGCCTGGCTGCCGGTTCCGCGCGCGGGGTCGGCGTGGCGGCCGTGCCCCAGACATCGCGCGGGGTTGGCGTGGCGGCTGCGCGACAAACATAATGGCCGTGGCGGCCGGCACCTGCGCTGGCCGGCGCGAGATCGCGGGCCGGACGGCCGGCCGACGTGTATTCGGCGCGAAAGGCCGGTATGTCTGCGACCCTTGGCCCGTCGCGGGCCCGATCCGTTCAGCTTTCCTGGAGGCGGCCGGGCGACCATGCGCCGCGCCGCCCCGGCCGCGGCGGTCCCGCCCGACCCGGCCCGTGCCTGCCCCTGCTGTCCCGAGGAACCCGTCCCCATGCCGCTCGATAGCCCGATCGCCGTCACCGACCGCCTGTTCTTCAGCGAGCTGGACCGGGCCGCGTCCGAGCGCATCCTGAAGGCTGCGCTGGCCGGCGCCGAGGATGGCGAGCTGTTCCTGGAATACCGCGAGAGCGAGATGATCTCGCTGGACGACGGCCGTATCCGCTCCGCCAGCTTCGACGCCACCAAGGGCTTCGGCCTGCGCGCCGTGGCCGGGGAGGCGGCCGGCTATGCCCATGCGGGGGAGTTGAGCGAGGCGGCGCTGAAGCGGGCGGCCGAGACGGTGGGCGCCGTGCGGCAGGGCCGCTGCGGCACGCTGGATGTCGCTCCGCGTGCCACCAATGCCCGGCTGTACGAGGATGCGAACCCGCTGGCGCTGCTGGACTTCGCCGCCAAGACGGCGCTGCTGGCCGAGATCGACGCCTATGCCCGGGGCCGCGACCCGCGGGTGAAGCAGGTGATGGCGAGCCTGGCCGGCGAATGGCAAGCGGTGCAGATCCTGCGGGCGGACGGCACGAGCGTCGCCGACATCCGCCCACTGGTGCGGCTGAACGTTGCCGTGGTGGTGGAGCAGGACGGGCGGCGGGAGACCGGCAGCCATGGCATGGGCGGCCGCTTCGACTATGCCCGCATCGTCGCCGCGCCGGTCTGGCAGGGCGCGGTGCAGGAGGCGCTGCGGCAGGCGCTGGTGAACCTGGACAGCGTCCCGGCCCCGGCGGGCGAGATGGAGGTGGTGCTGGGCAGCGGCTGGCCCGGCATCCTGCTGCACGAGGCGATCGGCCATGGGCTGGAGGGCGACTTCAACCGCAAGAAGACCAGCGCCTTCGCCGGGCTGCTCGGCCAGCGGATCGCCGCCCCCGGCGTGACGGTGGTGGATGACGGCACCCTGCCGGACCGCCGCGGGTCGCTGACCGTGGATGACGAGGGCACGCCCAGCAACCGCACCGTGCTGATCGAGGATGGCGTGCTGGTCGGCTTCCTGCAGGACCGGCAGAACGCCAGGCTGATGGGCGTGGCGCCGACCGGCAATGGCCGCCGGCAGAGCTTCGCGCATATCCCCATGCCGCGGATGACCAACACGGTGATGCTGGGCGGGTCGCACAGCCCGGCGGAGATCATCGGCAGCGTCAAGCGCGGGCTCTACGCGGTGAATTTCGGCGGCGGCCAGGTGGACATCACCAGCGGGAAATTCGTCTTCTCCGCCAGCGAGGCCTATCTGATCGAGGACGGGAAGCTGGGCGCCCCGGTGAAGGGCGCGACGCTGATCGGCAACGGGCCGGACAGCCTGACGAAGGTGACGATGGTCGGCAACGACATGGCGCTCGATCCCGGCATCGGCACCTGCGGCAAGCAGGGCCAGGGCGTGCCGGTGGGCGTCGGCCAGCCAACCCTGAAGATGGCCGGGCTGACGGTGGGCGGCACCGCCGTGTAGCGCCGGGGCGGCCGCCCGGGTCCCGCCCGGGACCGCCGCCAGCGTTACAGTTTCTTCATCTCGTGTTAGGCACGGGGCTCCCTTTGCACGGAGCCCCCAGTGGCGACCTTCAGGATCGGCCCCGGCCTCGCCGGCTTCCCCGCCTTCCCCGACCCGGCGACGGTCAACCCCTTCACGCTGAGCTTCGATCCGCAGCCGGACTCGCTCACCTTCAGCCTCAACGGCTACCGCTTCCGCTTCACCGGCGATTTCGCCGAGGCTGCGGCCGCCTTCACCCAGCCCTCGCCCATCCCCGGCGTGCCGCTGTTCTACCTGGCGCTCAGCCCGCTCTCGCCGGTGCAGCTGCCGATCCGGCTGGATGGCGTCGAGACCATCCGCCTCTCCGACGGCGCCATCGTGAACGGCTTCTCGGGCGCGAGCGCCGACCTGCTGCTCGGCAGCTTCTTCGCCACGCTGCTCGACCCGCGGAACTACACCGACGACATCATCACCGCCTTCTTCGGCAGCACGGCGCCCTTCACCACGCTGGACCTGACCGCCTTCGCCGACACGGTGGTGATGGGCCAGCCGAATGCCGCCGTGACCGGCCCGGACGGGGAGCGCGGGGTGGTGGCCTTCGCGCAGGAGCTGAACGGCTTCGCCTTCACCACGGTGATCGGCGGCGCCGGCGACGACCGGCTGGGCGGCACCGCGCGGGCCGAGCGCTTCGAGGGCCATGACGGCGACGACGTGCTGCTGGGCCGGGAGGGTGGCGACACCCTGCTGGGCGGCATCGGCAGGGATGTGCTGTCGGGCGGCGCCGGCGACGATTCCCTGGGCGGCGGGGAGGATGCCGATGTGCTGGCGGCCGGCGCCGGGCGGAACACGCTGGAGGGCGGCGGGGGCGCCGACCGCTTCGTCATCGCCGCCGGGCCGGGGCATGACCGCATCGAGGATTTCTCGGCGGCGCAGGGCGACCTGCTGGACCTGTCGGCCTTCGGCCTGTCGCCCCAGGCCCTGAAGGCGGTGCTGGCCGGCGCCGCCGCGACGGAGGAGGGGCTGCTGCTGCGCATCCCGGCCGCGGGCGGGCCGCATTCGCTGCTGCTGGCCGGCCTGGAATCGCTGGACGCGGCGCAGGTGATGCGGGTGGCGGGGCGCGCGGTCGAAGCGGACGCCGTCGTCGTCTCCGGCCCGCGCGACGGGCTGGTGGCGGGCGGGGCGGCGGATGACACGCTGCTCGGCCGGGATGGCGGCCAGGCGCTGGACGGCCGCGCCGGCGACGACGTGATCCTGGCGGGCCAGGGCGCCGACCGCCTGGCGGGCGGGACGGGCGACGACGTGCTGGATGGCGGCGGCGGCAACGACACCGCCGATGGCGGCGCCGATGACGACGTGGTCTTCGGCGGGGCGGGCGATGATCGCCTGACGGGCGGCGATGGCGACGACTTCCTCGATGGCGGGGAGGGCGACGACCGGCTAGAAGGCGGCCTCGGCACCAACACCCTGACCGGGGAGGCGGGGCGCGACATCTTCGCCTTCGCCCGGTTCAAGGAAACGGCGGACCGGGTGACGGATTTCGCGGACGGCGTTGACCTGATCGACATCCGCCTGCTGGTGAAATTCCAGGCGACGGCGGAGACGCTGGGCAGCTACCTGCAGGTCACCTCCCCCGGCGCGACCGAACTGACGCGGTTCCTGCTGGTGGACCGCGACGGCGCGCGTGGCGAATTCGGCTTCGAGCGGGTGGCGCAATTCGACAACGTCACCGACGCCATGCTGCTGGACCCCGGCAACTACCTGTTCTGACCGGGGCGGGACGGGTGCAGGATGCGCCCGTCCCCAGCCGCCGGATGGCCCGCATGATCCGCCCCGCCCGCCCCGAGGAAGCGCCCGCCCTGGCCGCGCTGGTGGAGCGCGCCTATGGCCCCTGGGTGGCGGTGGTCGGCCGCCGCCCGGCGCCGATGGAGGACGACTACGCCGCCCGCATCGCCGCCGGTCAGGCCTGGCTGCTGGAGGCGGCGGGCGCGCTGCGCGGCCTGGTGGTGCTGGAGGCGCATCCGGACCACCTGCTGCTGGACAACATCGCCGTGGATCCGGCGGCGCAGGGCACCGGCGCGGGGCGGGTGCTGCTGGACTTCACCGAGGCGGAGGCGCGGCGCCGCGGCCTGCCGGAGCTGCGGCTCTACACCAATGCGCTGATGGCGCGGAACATCGCGCTGTACGAGCGGCGCGGCTTCGCCGAGACCGGGCGGCAGGTGGAGAAGGGGTTCTCCCGCGTCTTCATGGCGAAGCGGGTGGGGTGAGGCGGCGGGCGGCCCAGGCTTCCACGCCCTCCAGCGCCTGAAGGACCACCGCCGTTGCCGCGTGCACGCGGTTCAACTGCCCCGCCTGCTTGGCCGGGTCCTCCGGATACACATGCGACAGGCGGTTGCGTAGCTTGACCGCATCGAGGAAGCGGTCGGCGGCGTCCAGCACCCCGATCTTCTCCATGTAATCCAGCACGTCGCGGCGCGACATCCGGTCGGGGTCGCGCGCCAGTTCCCGTTCCGCGATCTGGCGGAAGACCTGGTCCTGCAAGGTGTTCACCAAATTCTCGAAGCGCTTGATCAGGGCATCGGTGCGGTCGCGCTGGTCCTCGTCCAGCGCCGAAACGCCCGCGGCGTCGAGCGGGAAGAGCGCCACCAGCCGCTCCCGCACCCGCCGCAGCGACTGGGCGATGGCCTGCGCGGCGCGAATGGCGGCGTCGAGATCGGCCTCGGTCAAATCAGCACGCCTGTCTGCAGCGCCACCTCGTCGATCCGGCGCGCTTCATCCTCGCGCCCCAGCACGAGCAGGTCGGTATGCCGGTCGTCCAGCGCGTGCTCGATATCCATCGCTGCGCGGTCGGCGACGCTCTCGGCCGGCGCCGTCCCCGGCACCAGCACATGCAGGTCCAGGTCGCCGCCGCGCGCCGCCAGCCTGGCCCGGCTGCCGAAGACCCGCACCTCCGCCGCCGGGCCGAAATGCGCGGCGATGATGCGCTTCACCGCCGCGATCTCCTCCGGCCGCAGGCGCACCGGCGGCGGCATGTCAGACCTCGGCGTGCAGCAGCGCCCGGCCGGCATCGCCGCCCCAGGCGCGGTCGTACAGTTGCAGCAGCCGGTCGGCCTGGGTCAGGCCGCTGTCCACGATCTCCTCGAGCGGCGCGAGATACACCTCCTCGCCCAGGCCCCGCGCCCGTAGCCCGTCCCGGGCGATCGCCAGCGCGTCCCGCGCCACGTCGCGGACCAGCCGGCCATGGATCCGGGCCTCCAGCGCCTCCCGCGGGACGGCCAGGCGCAGCGCGCGGATCTCCTCGACCGTCCAGTCCCGCGTGAGCGCCGCCGCCGCCTTCTGCGCCGCGTCGTCGTAGAGCAGCCCGACCCAGAGCGCCGGCTTCGCCACCAGCATCGCCGCGCTGCCGGCATCCGCCCCGCGCATCTCGAGGAAGCGCTTGAGCCGCACATCGGTGAAGGCGGTGGTGACGTGGTCGGCGAAGTCGCCCATCGTCGCGCGCTCCCCCGGCAGCAGGGTCAGCCGGCCGTCGAGGAAGGCGCGGAAGCTGGCGCCGGCGGCGTCCAGCCACTTGCCGTCGCGCATGACGAAGTACATCGGCACGTCCAGCAGCCACTCGGCGAAGCGCTCGAAGCCGAAGCCCGGTTCGAACACCACCGCCGGGATGCCGGTGCGGGCCTTGTCGGTATCCGTCCAGACCTGCGCCCGCATGCTGCGGAAGCCGTTGGGCTTGCCTTCGGTGAACGGGGAATTGGCGAACAGCGCGGTCGCCACCGGCTGCAGCGCCAGGCTGATGCGCAGCTTCTCGACCATGTCGGCCTCGTCGCCGTAGTCGAGATTGGCCTGCACCGTGCAGGTGCGGGTCATCATGTCGAGGCCCATGGACCCGACCGTCGGCATGTAGCGCCGCATGATGGCGTAGCGGCCCTTCGGCATCCACGGCATCTGGTCGCGCGCATGCAGCGGATGGAAGCCGAGCGGGGCGAAGCCGATCTGCATCGGCCCCGCCACCTCATGCACCTCCCGCAGGTGCTGCTGCAGTTCCTGCCAGGTGGCGTGCAGGTCGGGCACCACGGCGCCCGACAATTCCAGCTGCCCCGCCGGCTCCAGGCTGATGGAGGCGCCGCCGCGCTTCAGCCCGATCGGGTTGCCGTTGTCGAGGATGGGCGCCCAGCCCTTGGCCTGCAGCCCTTCCAGCAGCGCCCGGATCCCGGGTTCGCCCCCGGGCGGCGCATAGGCCGGCGTGGCGAAGCCATCCCGGAAAAAGCCGAATTTCTCGTGCTCCGTGCCCACGCCCCATTGCCCGCGCGGCTTGCTGCCGGCGGCGAACCATTCGGCGAGTTGCCGCACGGAGGTGATCGGCGTCAGGTCCGCTTCGCCGGGGTTCGACATCCTGCCCTTCCAGTGTTCTCGGGCCCCGGCGGCCCGTGCCGGACGGCGAGGGGCCGTCCGGCGGGCGCCGCCAGGCATCTGTTTGGCGGGCCGATTCGCCCGCCGCCTGGGACCCAGGCACCGGGATCGGACCCCTCGACCCCGATCGGCCCGACCCTGGTCGGGACGCCCGGCGTCCAGCCTTCATTGACCCGACGGGCCGCGCCCGGGCTGCGCGCAGCCGGACGGGTCGCCGGCCGGGCGGCCGCGGTCCGGGCGACCGCCCGGCACGATCAGCGCCCGTTCCAGTCGCCGGCCAGGGCCTGCAGCACCGCAAGCCCCGCCACCGCAGCCGTTTCCGCCCGCAGGATGCGGGGCCCCAGGGAAACAGTCGAAACAAAGGCACGGCGACGGAGATCGTCAAGCTCTGCCCGCTCGAACCCGCCTTCCGGCCCGACCAGCCAGGCCCAGGGCGCCCGCAGCCCCTGCGCAACCTGGGCGAGCGGCGGCGACTCCCGCCGCTCGTCGCCCGCGAGAAGCGGCGTGCCGTCCCAGCCATCCAGCACCGCATGCAGCGGCATGGCCGGCGCCACCGCGGGCACGGTCAGGCGGCCGCATTGCTCGGCCGCTTCCTGCGCGATGGCGGCCAGCCGCGCCTGGTTCACCCGGTCGGTGATGCTGCGGCGGGTGACCACCGGCCGGATCGACCCGATGCCGAGCTCGGTCGCCTTCTCCGCCATCCAGTCCATGGCGTCCCGCTTCACCGCGGCGACCAGCAGGCGGGTATCGGGCGGGGGCTCCTGCGGGCGGATGGGGCGTTCCGGCAGCAGCGTGCAGCGGTCCTTGCGCAGGGTTGCGATGCTCGCCGCCCATTCGCCGTCCCTGCCGTTGAAGACCAGCACCGCGTCGCCCGGGCCGCGGCGCAGCACGCCGCCCAGGTGGTGCGCCTGGCCGGGCGTCGCGGGGATCTCCCGCCCTTCCTCCAGCGGCTGGTCCAGGTAGAGACGCGGGGTGGACATGCGGGTCTTTCGCTGACACGGAGGCCGGCAGCAAGGGCGGGCGGATGCAAGGCTACACCGATATCCGAACGGGCGGGCTGATCGGCCGGTTGCCGGCAGGTTGGCGGCCCTATGCGCTGCTCGCCCGGCTGGACCGGCCGATCGGGTCCTGGCTGCTGGTCCTGCCCGGCTTCTGGGCCTTCGCCATCGCCGCGCCGGGCTGGGGGGAGGGGGCGCGGCTCGCCCTGCTCTTCGGCCTCGGCGCGGTGGCCATGCGCGGCGCGGGCTGCGTGGTGAACGACCTCTGGGACCGCGACATCGACCGGCGGGTGGAACGCACCCGCGGCCGGCCGCTCGCCTCCGGCGCCGTCACGCCCTTCCGGGCGCTGGTCTTCCTGGCCGGGCTCTGCCTGGTGGGGCTGCTGGTGCTGCTGCAGCTGAACCGGGTGGCGATCCTGTTCGGCCTGCTCTCCCTGCTGCCGATCCTGCTCTACCCGCTGGCCAAGCGCGTGACGCATTGGCCGCAGGCGATGCTCGGCCTCGTCTTCTCCTGGGCGGCGCCGGAAGGCATCGCGGCGGCGACCGGCCAGGTGGACCTGGTGGCGCTGCTGCTCTGGGCCGCCGCCTTCTGCTGGATCCTCGGCTACGACACGATCTATGCCCACCAGGACCGGGAGGACGACGCGGCGGTCGGCATCGGCAGCACCGCGCTGCGCTTCGGGGACCGGACGCGGCCCTTCCTTGCCGCCTGCTATGCCGCGATGCTGGGCTTCCTGGCGGCGGCGGGCTGGGCGGCCGGGCTGGGCTGGGCCTTCCTGCCCGGCCTGCTGCTGCCGGCGGCGCTGCTGGCGCGGCAGGTCGCCCTGCTCGACATCCACGACCCCGGCGCCTGCCTCCGGCTGTTCAAGGCGAACCGGGAGGTCGGGCTGGCGGTGGCGCTGGCCTTCCTGCTCGGCCGGGCGTGACGGGCCGGGCATGCGGGACGCCGCATCCTTCATCCGCGCCCACACCGCCATCGCCCGGCCCGCCCTGGTGCCGGAGGTGGCGCTGCACCTCGCCACCGAGATCACCCCGATCTGGCAGGCGACCGAGGCCTGGCTGGCACGGGAGGGGATCGAGCCGCCCTTCTGGGCCTTCGCCTGGCCGGGCAGCCAGGCCATGGCGCGGCTGATCCTGGACGACCCCGCCCGGATCGCCGGCCGGCGGGTGCTGGATTTCGCCGCCGGCTGCGGCCTGGCGGCCATCGCGGCGGGGATGGCCGGCGCCGCGGTGGTGGAGGCGGCGGAGATCGACCCGCTGGCGACCGCCGCCATCCGGCTGAACGCGGCGCTGAACGGCGTGGCAGTCACCGCCCTGGACGGTGATGTGGTCGGCGCCGCCGGCCGCTGGGACCTGATCCTGGCCGGGGATGTCTGCTACGAGGCGCCCATGACCGGGCATGTGCTGCCCTGGCTGCGGGCCATGGCGGCGGCGGGGGCGGAGGTCTGGCTGGCCGATCCGGGCCGGGCCTATGTGCCGCGGGACGGGCTGGTGCCGATCGCCAGCCTCGACGTGCCGGTGACGCGGGAGCTCGAGGATCGTGACCTCCGGCGCGTCGCCATCGCCCGGCTGCTGGCCTGACGGGCCGCGGGACCACACAAGGCAGCAGGATCATGGCAAGAACGAGCGACCCGTGGCGCGCACCTGATTGACACTAAACCAGTTCGCTGTAGGTCCGTTCCCATGGATGAGTATGGGAGCCGTCCCATGACCGGGACGACCACGGGGACGCCAATGCAGCCTGCCGGCACCGGCAACCGGGTACTGGATGGGCTTTCGCCGGAGGATGCGGCCCGGATCGGCGGCCATCTGGAACGGCAGGTGCTGGCGGCCGGGCAGATCCTCGGCCCCACCGGCGCGGAGAATGCCGCCGTGCTGTTCCCCATCGGGCCGGCCGTCGTGTCCGTGGTGGCGGTCTGCGAGGATGGCCGCACCGCCGAGGCGCATTCGGTGGGGCGGGAGGGCATGCTGGGCCCGGCGATCGTCCGCCTGCCCGGGCTCGGGCATATCCAGGTGCAGATGCCGGGCCAGGCCCTGCGGATCGACCTGCGGACGCTGGAGGCGCTCTGCGCCGGCAGCGAGTCCCTGCGGGTGAGCATCCAGTCGCATGACGAGGCGATGATGGCGCGCCTGGTGCAGTCGGCCATCTGCGCGTCCCTGCACACGGTGGAGGCGCGGGTCAGCCGCTGGCTGCTGATCGCGATGGAGCGGGTCGGCGCGCCGGAGTTGCCGGTGACGCAGGAATTGCTCTCGGACCTGCTCGGCGTGCGGCGGACGACGGTGACGCGGGTGATGGCGCAGCTGACCGACAAGGGGCTGATCCGCCGCCGGCGCAGCCGGGTGATGGTCACCGACCCGACCGGGCTGGCCCAGGCCTCCTGCACCTGCCACACCGCGATGCGGGACCGGCTGCGACGCGTGGCGCCGGTTCTGTACCCCGATTGAGACCCGGCCTGCCGGTGCTGGTACGGACCGCGAACAAGCGGTGCCGGGGCCGGTATCGCGGTGCCAGCCGAATCAGCCCCTTGGCCCGAGTCGCGCGAACGAATCGCTGACGCCGCAGGGCCGGGCCCGCGGGCCGGCGGGCCACAAGTGCTTGTGGCCGCTCGCCCTGCCGCCGCACAAGCCCGTTCCTGCTTCGGCCCGGCCGCGACTCGACGAGCCGCCCGAGTCGCGGCCGGGCGCCCCGGGGCCGGGCTTGGCCGGGCTTGGCCTGTCCCGCCGCGGCCGTGGTCACCCGGCCGGACCCCGCAGGCCGGACCCCACAGACCAGACTCCACGCGCCGGGTCCGGGGCTGCGGCGCCTGCGCCACGCCGCGCTGCGCCCTCGGCGGCGAGGCTCCGCCGGGGCAGGCCGCGTTCCGGCCCGGCACCCGGCACCCGGCACCCGGCCGCTGCGGCGGCCCATGCCTGGCGGTCCACCCCGGCCCCGCTCCGGCGGGGCCGTCAGAAGTCGCTGACGCGGCCCTTCCGTTCCCAGTCGCCGTAGCGCGTCGGCTCCGGTCCGGCGGGGCCACCGATCTCCGTCATCCGCACCGGCGGGTCGCTGGGCGGGTCGCCGGCCGGCGGCAGGCCGGGGTCGCCGGGCAAGGGCGCATCCGGGCCGGGCGGGTCCTGCACCGGCGGGTCCGGCAGGTCGGGGCCAGGCGGCGGCGGCGGGATCGGCGGCACCGGCGCCGGCGGGGTGTCGGGCGAAATCGGCACCTGGGCCTGGACGGGAAGGCGCGCCGGGGCGCCGCTGCGGTCGGGGGCCGACAAGGCCGCCTCTTGTCGGGTTTCGGTCATCATCCTCATCTGGTCCCTCGGGGCGCGGTGCCGCCACCCCCAACGCCCGGGGAATCGCCCGGCTGCGCCACAAAGGGATGCGACATGGCTGGATACGCCCGCACGGCGGTGCTGCTCGCGGCGCTCACCGCGCTGTTCATCGGCATCGGCTATGCCCTGGGCGGCGAGCAGGGCATGGCCATCGCCTTCCTCGTCGCCTGCGGCACCAACCTGTGGGCCTGGTGGAACAGCGACCGCATGGTGCTGTCCATGCACAACGCCCAGCCGGTCGCGCCGGCCCAGGCGCCGCGGCTCTTCGCCATGGTGCAGCGGCTGGCGCAGCGGGCCGGGCTGCCCATGCCGGCGCTCTACGTCATCCAGGAGGACCAGCCGAACGCCTTCGCCACCGGCCGCAACCCGCAGAATGCGGCGGTGGCCGTGAATACCGGCCTGCTCGACCTGATGAGCGAGGAGGAGGTCGCCGGCGTCGTCGCGCATGAACTGGCGCATATCCGCCACCGCGACACCCTGCTGATGACCATCACCGCGACGCTGGCCGGCGCCATCGGCATGCTGGCGCAATTCGGCTTCCTGTTCGGCGGCCGCACGCAGGACGGGCGGCGCAACCCCTTCGGCCCGATCGGCGCCATCCTGCTGGTGGTGGTGGGGCCCATCGCCGCCATGCTGGTGCAGATGGCGATCAGCCGGTCCCGCGAATACGAGGCCGACCGGCTGGGCGCCGAGATCGCCGGCGACCCGCGCTGGCTCGCGGCGGCGCTGCAGAAGCTGGAACACTACAAGCAGGGCAGGGTGAACCACGCGGCCGAGGCGCATCCGGCCAGCGCCCACATGTTCATCGTCAACCCGCTGTCCGGCCTGCGGATGGACGGCCTGTTCACCACCCATCCGCCGACCGGGGAGCGAGTGCGTCGGCTGCTGGCCATGGCGCCGCCGGGGGCACCGCCGGCGCCGCCGCGCATCCCGGCCAGCCCTGCGCCGTCCCCCTGGGGCGGCGGCCGCCCGAACCCCTGGGGCTGAGCGGCCGTCGCATCGCCCGGGCAGGGCGGGCAAGGGGATGGGCGAGCGGCGTGCGGCATCATCCGGCCTGGGCGAAGCGCCGCCGGGCATCGGCCGGGGCGGAGAGGCGCGCGGCGCGGCGACCAGGC
>NZ_SMOA01000001.1 GCF_004353985.1 Paracraurococcus ruber
GGCCACATGCACTGACGGTGCCGCCGGCCGGGGGGCGCGCGGCGGTCCCCTCCGGCGCGGGCGGATGCAGGGGCGGTCGACCTGGCCCGGGATGGCGCGGCGGCCAGGCCGGCCGCCCCGACCCGCGTCATCCCGCCCCGACGGCCCTGGCGGCGATCCGGCACCGGGCCCTCCGGGAGGGCCAGCCGGCAGGGCACGCCGGATCACTCGGCAGCGGCGCGGAATGCCCGCGCGCTGCGGGCGCGGGCCGGCCGCTCAGCGCGGCGCGGTGGCGACAGCCTGGAAATTGGCCAGGCTGTCCTCGGCCACGCGGAACCACTGGATCTGCTCCACCCGGAAGCGGTCCCAATGCTCGTGGATCGCCTTGAAGCGGGCATTCTGCGCGCCGAGCTCGGCATAGAGTTCCTGCGCGGCGCGATAGAGCGACTGCATGACCTCCCGGGGATAGCCGCGCAGCTGGGTGCCGCCGGCGACCAGCCGGCGCAGCGCCGGCGGGTTGGCCACGTCGTATTTCGCCGCCGTGGCGTGGAAGGCCTCGGCGCAGGCGGTCTCCAGCATGGACTGGTAGGCCTTGGGCAGCGCCTCCCAGGCGCGCAGGTTCACCATGAAATCGGTGTTCGGTCCGGCTTCCTGGAACCCCGGATAGTAGTAGTAGCGGGCGACCCGGCCGAAGCCGAGCTTCTCGTCATCATAGGGGCCGATGTATTCGGCGCCGTCGATCACCCCGCGTTCCAGCGACGGATAGATGTCGCTGGGGGCGATCTGCTGCGGCACCACGCCCAGCTTCTGCATCACGCTGCCGCCGAGGCCAGCGATGCGGAATTTCAGGCCCTGGAGATCTTCAGTCGAGCGGATTTCCTTCTTCAGCCAGCCGCCCATCTGGGCGCCGGTGCAGCCGGCCGGGATCTGGTGGATGTTCGCCTCGGCGAAGACCGGGCGAAGCTGGTCCCGCCCGCCGGCATAGTTCAGCCAGGCGAAGGTCTGCCGGCTGTTCATCCCGAAGGGCAGGGCGGAGCCGAAGGCGAAGCTCGGGTCCTTGCCGAAATAGAACAGCGCCGAGGTGAAGCCGCATTCGACCGAGCCCTGGCCGACCGCGTCCAGGATCTGCAGCGCCGGCACCACCTCCCCGGGGCCGGAGACGGTGATCTCGAAGGCGCCGTCCGACATCTCCCGCACCCGCCGGGCCACGATCTCCGCCGCGCCATAGAGCGTATCGAGGCTGCGGGGGAAGCTGTTGGGGCAGCGCCAGCGCAGGCGCGGCTGGGCGCTGGCAAGGCCGGGCACGGCCAGGGGTACAAGGGCGGCGCCGGCGGCGCTGCCGGCGAGGATGTGGCGGCGGTTCATGGCGGCTTCCTCCGGGCGCAACGTTGCGGCGCCCTGCTGCAAGCCTGCCGAAGCGCCGGAAGGGCGGCAAGGCGGCCCCGGGAAGGGCGCTGCCCGGCCGCCAGCCGGCAAGGGATCCGCCCCCGGCGCCCGCAGGCCACTCCGGGAGGGATGGCTTCCCGGGCGGGTGCGCGCCCCGCCCCGGCTGCCTCACCCGCCGCGGCGCCCGGCCACCGGCAGGGCGGCCAGCAGGGCGGCCAGCAGCGCGGCGCTGGCCGGCACCGCCAGCGCTGGATCCCCCCAGCCCTGCTGCAGCCGCGCGCCCAGGCAGGCGCCCATGGCCAGCGCCGCCCAGCAGGCCAGTTGCTGCAGCCAGGCGGCGTGCCGGGCGCGACCCCGCAGCGCCAGGACCAGCCCTTCCATGGCGCGGGACAGGGCGCCGGTGACGAAGGTGATGCCGCCCACCCCCGGCAGGGCGGTGTTCAGCATCCCCATCGCCGGCACCATGGCGAAGGCGGCCGGCGGCAAATCCGGCGTGCCGGTGGCCGGCAGCAGCAGCGCCGCCCCCAGCAAGGACGCGACCAGCCCCAGCACCGCCGGGCCGCGCCAGGCGCCGGCCAGCGCCCCCAGCAGCGCCCCGGCCAGCGCGCCCACCGCGAACAGCCCGACCACCAGCGCCAGGGCCGCGGCGCGGCCACCCTGCCCTTCGGCGAGGGCGACACCCAGCATGGTGCTGGTGCCGCTGATGAAGCTGACGAACAGCTGGTCGAAGCGCAGCCAGCCGATGGCGTCCACGCAGCCGGCCAGCGCCACCAGCGGCACCGCCGCCCAGGGGTTCGCCGGCAGGGGCGTACCGGCCGGCGGGGCGGCCTTTCCGGCCTTGGGCAACCGCACTAAACCGCCGGTCTTTTCGGGAGTCACGCCATGCATCGTCGTCCCCTTGGGCGCCTCGTCCTGGGCGCCGCCGCCACCGCGCCGGTGGCCCTCGCCACCCCCGCCCTGGCGCAGAGCAGCCCGGAGGTGCGCTGGCGCTGCGCTTCCGCCTTCCCGCGCAACCTGGATGTGCTCTACGGCACCGGCGAGCGCATCACGCAACGCGTGGCGGCGCTGACCGACAACCGCTTCCAGATCCGCTTCTTCGCCGCCGGCGAGATCGTGCCGGGCCTGCAGGTGCTGGACGCGGTGCAGGCCGGCACGATCGAGGCCGGGCACACGCCCGTGTACTACTACACCGGCAAGGACCCCAGCTTCGCCTTCTTCACCGCGTTGCCCTTCGGGCTCAACGCGCGGCAGAACCTGGCCTGGCTGAGCCATGGCGGCGGCAACGAGCTGGCCGCCGAGCTGTTCCGCGAATACAGCCTGGTCGGCTTCCCCGCCGGCGACACCGGCGCCCAGATGGGCGGCTGGTTCCGCAACGAGATCCGCGGCCTGCAGGACCTGAACGGCCTGAAATTCCGCGTCGCCGGCCTGGCGGGCGAGATCTTCCGCCGGATGGGCGCGGTGCCGACGCAGATCGCGGCCAGCGACATCTATCCGGCGCTGGAGCGCGGGACGCTGGACGCGGTGGAATTCGTCGGGCCCCATGATGACGAGAAGCTGGGCTTCGTGCGCGTGGCGCGGAACTACTATGCCCCGGGCTTCTGGGAGGCGGGCGCGCATCTGCACCTGCTGGCCAACCAGGCGGAATTCGACAAGCTGCCGGCCGCCTACAAGGCGGCGCTGGAAGTCGCCTGCCAGGAGGCGAATGCCGACATGCTGGCGCGCTACGACCACCTGAACCCGCAGGCGCTGCGGCGGCTGGTGGCCGGTGGGGCGCAGCTCCGCTTCTGGCCGCGCGACATCCTGCAGGCGGCCTGGCGGGAGGCGCATGGCCTGTATGACGACATGTCCGGCCGCAACGAGCGCTTCAGGCGCATCTGGACCGCCTACCGCGCCTATCGCGACGAGCAGTACCAGTGGTTCCGCGTGGCCGAGAACAGCTTCGACAATTTCGCCTTCCCGGCCGCCGCCCAGCGCGGCTGAACCAGCCGGCTCCAGGCGCCCGCCTGCCCTGCGAGGCACCCCGTGACGATGCGCCGCATCGTCACGGGGGCCCGTCAGGAGGGGGCGTGGGAGGGGCCGGGCCCCTCCCGCCTTTTGGCTGTCCGGCGCCCGCACAGCCTCGCTAAGCTTCCCGCAACAACCGGGAGGCGGGCATGAAGCTGTTCATGGCGGGGATGCTGACGGAGACCAACACCTTCGCCCCCATCCCGACGGGGCGGGACGCCTTCCTCGGCGCCCGCTTCCACCGCCGGGACGGCAGCCTCGCGCCCCCCGAATTCGGCAACATCCCGCTGATCGAATGGCGCCGCCTGGCGGAGCAGGCGGGGATCGCGGTGGCGGAAGGCTGCTGCGCCAATGCCCAGCCGGCAGGGCTGACGGTGCGCCCGGTCTATGAGGCGATCCGGGCAATGATCCTGGACGACCTGCGCGCCGCGCTGCCGGTGGACATGGTGCTGCTGAACATGCACGGCGCCATGGTCGCGGAGGGCGAGGATGACTGCGAGGGCGATGTCCTCGCGGCCGTGCGGGACATCGTCGGGCCGGATGTGGTCATCGGCTGCGAGCTCGACCTGCACTGCCACCTGACCGAGCGGATGCGGGCGAATGCCGACCTGATCGTCACCTACAAGGAATACCCGCACAGCGACATCGCGGAGCGCGCGCGCGACCTGTTCGCGCTGGCGCTGCGTACGGCGCGGCGGGAGGTACGGCCGGTGATCGCCTACCGCGACCTGCGCATGATCAACATGTGGCACACCCCGCGGGAGCCGGTGCGCAGCCTGGTGGCCGACATGAAGGCCGCCGAGGGACGCGACGGCATCCTCTCCGTCTCCTTCGGCCATGGCTTCCCCTGGGCCGATGTCGCGGATGTCGGCGCGAAGATGGTCGTCATCGCGGATGGCGACGCGGCGCGCGCCGCCGCCGCGGCGGAGGCGTTCGCGGAGCGCATCTGGGCGATGCGGGCGGAGACCGGCAAGCCGCGCGAGACGCCGGACCAGGCGCTGGACGCCGCGCTGGCGGCGCCGCGCGGCCCGGTGGTGATCGCCGAGACCTCGGACAATGCCGGCGGCGGCGCGGCCTCGGACGGCACGGAGTTCCTGCGGCTGCTGCTGGACCGCGGGGTGCGCGACGCCGCCATCGGGATCGTCTGGGACCCGGTGGCGGTCAGCCTCTGCGCCGAAGCCGGGCTGGACGCCACGCTGCCGCTGCGGATCGGCGGGAAATGCGGCCCGACCTCGGGCGATCCGGTGGACGTGCAGGCGACGGTGCGTGGCCTGTCGGAGGACCATGTGCAGACCGGGCTGTCGGGCGGCCGCAGCCTGCTCGGCCCCTCCGCCTGGGTGGAGGCGGCGGGGATCCACATCATCCTCTGCACCATCCGCCAGCAGGCCTTCCATCCGGATGGCTTCACCGGCCTCGGCTGCACCCTGCACGACAAGCGGGTGGTCGTCGTGAAGTCGTCCCAGCATTTCCATGCCGGCTTCGCGCCCATCGCCGCCGATATCCGCTACGCCGCCACGCCGCGCGGATTGCTGGCGGAGTTCGCGCAGATCCCGCTGACCAAGATCCGCACGCCCTGGTGGCCGAAGGTCGCGGATCCCTGGCAGGAGGGCCGCTGAGATGACCGCGACCCGCCGCACCCTGCTGGGCGCCTCCGCCGCGATGCTGGCGATGCCTGCCTTTGCCCAGCCCGCCGGTCGCGTGCTGCGCTTCGTGCCGCATGCCAACCTGACCAGCCTCGACCCCATCTGGACCAGCGCCTGGGTCACCCGCAACCACGGCTACATGGTCTATGACACGCTCTACTCCATGGGCGCGGACCTGACGGCGAAGCCGCAGATGGCCGAGGGCCATGCGGTGGAGCGCGACGGGCTGCTCTGGACTATCATCCTGCGGGAGGGGCTGCGCTTCCACGACGGTGAACCCGTGCTGGCGCGCGACGCGGTGGCCAGCCTGCGCCGCTGGGGGCGGCGGGACAGCTTCGGGCAGAGCCTGTTCGAGCAGGTGGAGGAGATCGCCGCCCTCGATGACCGGCGGCTCACCATCCGGCTCAAGCGGCCCTTCCCGCTGCTGCTGGACGCCATCGCCAAGGTCGCACCCTGCTTCGTCATGCCGGAGCGCATCGCCGCGACCGATGCCTTCACCCAGGTGACGGACCCCGTCGGCTCCGGCCCCTACCGCTTCCTGCGCAGTGAGTGGGTGCCGGGGTCGCTGGCGGCCTATGCGCGGTTCGAGGGCTACCGCCCGCGCGAGGAAGCGGCCGAGATGCTGGCCGGCGGCAAGCGTGCGCGCTTCGACCGGGTGGAATGGCGGGTGATGCCGGACCCCGCCACCGCCGCCGCCGCGCTGCAATCCGGCGAGATCGACTGGTGGGAGAACCCGAGCAACGACCTGCTGCCACTGCTGCGGCGGAACCGCGGCGTGGTGGTGGAACAGCTGGAACCCTTCGGCACCGTCTCCACCCTGCGGCCGAATCACCTGCACCCGCCCTTCAGCAATGCGGCCTTCCGGCGGGCGATCTGGCCCGCGCTCTCCCAGGCCGACATCATGACGGCGGTCGCCGGCGCCGACCGGGCGAACTGGATCGACACCATGGGCTACTTCACGCCCGGCACGCCGCTGGCGAGCGAGGCTGGGCTGGAGGCCATCACCGCGCCGCGCAGCCTGGACGCGGCGAAGCGCGCCATCGAGGCGAGCGGCTATCGCGGCGAGCGCCTGCTGTTCATGCACACCACCGACATCCATGTGCTGGACGCGATGAGCCATGTGGTCGCCGACATGTTCCGGCGGCTCGGGCTGAACCTCGACCATGTCTCGACCGACTGGGGCACGGTGGTGCAGCGCCGCGCCAACCGTGCCGCGGTGGAGGCCGGCGGCTGGAGCGCCTTCTGCACCAACATCTCGGGCGCCGACTGCCTGAACCCCGCGACGAATGCGCTGTTCCGCACCAATGGCGCGAATGCCTGGTTCGGCTGGCCCGACAGCGGCGCGATGGAAGCGGGCCGTGCCGCCTGGTTCGAGGCGGGCGGGCTGCCGGCGCAGCAGCGCATCACGGCCGAGCTGCAGCGCCAGGCCTTCCAGGACGTGCCCTACTATCCGCTGGGGCAGTACAAGCAGCTCTCCGCCTTCCGGCGCGGGCTGGCCGGGCTGGTGCGGGCGCCGATCCCGCTGGCCTGGGAGGTGGCGAAGGCCGGCTGAGGCGCCGCCGTCACGGGCGGGGACGCCGCCCCCACTCGCACCAATCCCCGCCGGGGATCGAACCGAGCCCCGGGCCCCGTCCGGATTTAACGAAGCCCTGGAGGCCCCCAGGGCTTCGTTGACTCAAGGGTTCCAAGGGCCCTTCGGCCCTTGCCGGGTGGGTCCAGGGAGGGACAGGGGCACCCCATCGCGCTTGCGCGATGGGGACCCCGCAGCGCCCTCCAAGGATTCCCGCCCCCGGCGCCGCGCGTGGCGCGCGCGGTGCGGGCGTGCTTCAAGGCGGGCCCATTCTCCTCGGGACCTTTTCCTGCATGGATACCGCCGCGCTGCTCTCCGCCCTCGCCATGGGGGTGCTGGAGGGGCTGACCGAGTTCCTGCCCATCTCCTCCACCGGCCACCTGATCCTGCTGGGCGAGCTGATCGGCTTCCAGGGCCCGCCCGGGAAGGTGTTCGAGATCTCCATCCAGCTCGGCGCCATCTGCGCCGTCATCTGGGTGTACCGGGCGACACTCTGGCGGCTGGCCACCGGGATGTGGCGGCCGGGGGCGGAGCGGTTCTACGTCATGAACCTGGCGCTGGCCTTCCTGCCGGCGGCCGTCATCGGCGCGACGCTGCACAAGACGATCACGGAACGGCTGTTCAGCCCCCTGGTGGTCTGCGTGGCGCTGATCGTCGGCGGCATCGCCATCATCCTGATCGAGCGGCTGCGCAGGGAGCCCGCCATCCGCTCGGTGCCCGAGATCGGGCCGGTGCCGGCGCTGCTGATCGGCTTCGGCCAGGCGCTGGCGATGATCCCGGGCACCTCGCGGTCGGGGGCCACCATCATCACCGCCCTGCTGCTGGGGGTGGACCGGAAGACGGCGGCCGAGTTCAGCTTCGTCCTCGCCATCCCCACCATGCTGGCCGCCACCGCCTACAGCCTGCTGAAGGTGCGGAACGAGATCGCCTGGGATGGGATGGGCCAGATCGCGGTGGGGTTCCTGGCGGCCTTCGTGGTGGCGCTGGTCACCGTTCGGGCGGTGCTGGCGGTGATCGGGCGGATCGGCTTCACCCCCTTCGGCTGGTACCGGATCGCCCTCGGCGCCCTAGGGCTGGCGCTGCTGCTGGGCTGAACCGCCGGGGCGGCGCCGCCGCGCTGGCCGCCGCCCGCCGGGAGCGGTAGGAAGGCGGCGCCATGACCGTCCTCGCCATCCGCGACCTCACCCTGCGCATCGCCGGCCGCGCCCTGCTGGAAGGGGCGGAGCTGGTGGTGGACCCCGGCCGCAAGGTCGGCCTGGTCGGCCGCAATGGCGCCGGCAAGTCCACCCTGCTGAAGGCCATCATCGGCGACCTGGCGCCGGATGGCGGCGAGATCCGCCTGGCCACGCGGGCGCGCCTCGGCCATGTCGCGCAGGAGGCGCCGGGCGGGCCGGAGACCCTGCTGGAGGTGGTGCTGGCCGCGGATACCGAGCGCGCCGCCCTGCTGGCCGAGCTGGAAGGGCACCCCGACCCGCACCGGCTGGCCGAGATCCATGAGCGGCTGATCGCCATCCAGGCCGACAGCGCCCCGGCCCGGGCGGCGACGATCCTCGCCGGCCTCGGCTTCGACGCGGCGGCGCAGGCGCGGCCGATCGCCGAGTTCTCCGGCGGCTGGCGCATGCGCGTGGCGCTGGCCCGCGCCCTGTTCCTCGAGCCCGACCTGCTGCTGCTGGACGAGCCGACCAACCATCTCGACCTCGAGGCCACCATGTGGCTGGAGGGCTGGCTGCAGCGCTTCCCGGGCGCCGCCATCGTCGTCAGCCACGACCGCGGGATGCTGGACCGCTGCGTGGACGCCATCGCCCACCTGGATCGCAGCAAGATCACCTTCTACCCCGGCGGCTTCGAGAATTTCGTCCGCGTCCGGGCGGAACGGCAGGCGCAGCAGCTCTCCCAGAATGAGAAGCTGACGGCCGAGCGCGCCCGCATCCAGGCCTTCGTGGACCGCTTCCGCGCCAAGGCGACCAAGGCGCGCCAGGCGCAGTCCCGCCTGAAGGCGCTGGAACGCATGCCGCCGATCGAGGCGGTGGTCGAGGACACGGTGACGCGCTTCGCCTTCCCCGAGCCGACCGCGCTGCCGCCGCCCGTGCTGTCGCTGACCCGCGGCAGCGCCGGCTATGACGGCCGGACGGTGCTGCAGGGGCTGAACCTGCGGCTGGACCAGGAGGACCGGATCGCCCTGCTGGGCGCCAACGGCAACGGCAAGTCCACCCTGGCCAAGCTGCTGGCCGGCCGGCTGGCGCCACAGTCCGGGGAGGTCCACCGCGCGCCGAAGCTGCGCGTCGGCTTCTTCGCCCAGCACCAGGCGGAAGAGCTGGACCTGCGTGGCACCCCGCTCTCCCACATGCAGGCGGCGTTGCCGCGCGCGACCGAGACGCAGTGCCGCGCCCAGCTCGCCCGGTTCGGCCTGGATGCCGACCGGGCGGAGACGCTGATCAGCGCCTGTTCCGGCGGGGAGAAGGCGCGGCTGCTGCTGGCGCTCTGCACGCGGGACGCGCCGCATCTGCTGATCCTGGACGAGCCGACCAACCACCTCGACATCGATGCGCGGGAGGCGTTGGTGAAGGCGCTGGCCGAGTTCGGCGGCGCCGTCGTGCTCATCACCCACGACCCGCATCTGGTGGAGCTGGTGGCGGACCGCCTGTGGCTGGTGGCGGACGGCACGGTGCGCAGCTTCGACGGCGACCTGGACGAGTACCGCGCCCTGCTGGCCGAGCGCGCCCGGCCGGCGGCGAAGCTGGATGCGGCGCCGACCCGCCGGGACGAGCGGCGCGAGCGGGCCGAGGCACGCGTTGCCGCGGCGCCGCTGCGCGAGCGGGTGAAGAAGGTGGAAGCCGCGCTGGCGAAGCTGAACGCCGAGGCCGCGACCATCGACGGCGCGCTGACCGACCCGCGGCTCTATGCCAACAACAAGGCGGACCTGATCACCCGCGCCACCGCCCGCCGCGCCGCCATCGCGAAGGAGGTGGAGGCGCTGGAGACGGAGTGGCTGGAGCTGCAGGAGAAGCTGGAGGCGGCGTAGCGGCCCGATCGCCGGCGCGCCTCGGGCGCGGAGGCGTGAATCGGGCCGCCCACTGCATGCCCCGGTCGCCGGCGCACCGCTGGCGCGGCGTCGTGAATCCGGCCGCTCGAACGCTGCCGGCGAAGCCGCTACAGCTTCTCCACCGCCGTCAGCAGGCACCCTGGCCGGGCGGTGTGGATGTTGATCCAGCGCGTCCGCGGATCGGCCAGCGCGCGATCGAGGATCGGGGCGACATCCTTGCCCTCGCTGATGGCGCCAAGGTCGTAGAGGCACATCTCCTCCGCATCATAGCTGCGGACGGAGACGATGCCGTTGGCCAGCACGATTGGCGCGATCTCGTCCACCGCATCGAAGCGGCCGCAGTCATGCGCATGCAGGAAGATCGGGCTCGGGGTCCAGTAGACGCCCTGCGGATGCGGCAGGTTGTAGCTGCCGAGCAGCATCTCCTCGCCCGCCTCGCCGAGCCGGAGGCAGTGGCGACAGGGGAAGCCCGGCCCGTCGACCGGCCGCCGGTGCAGCGGCCGCCCCTGGTCGTCCTGGCCGGTCGCGCGCCAGCGCGCGGCGGTTTCGGCGGCAATGGGACTGCAGCGGAAGCGTGGCACGGCGTCTCTCCTCGGGGTGCGGCGCGGAGGATGGCGGCGCCCAACCGACGCCGCCATCCGATCGTTGCTCCGGCAAGCCCGGCCTTCAGCGGTCCCCGGGCCGTCAGGCGGCGACCGAGATGTCCCAGCCGGCGTGGCGATACCAGCGCCGCTCCAGGTCCAGCGGCAACCCGCGCAGCCGCGGGTCGGGCGATTGCTGATGCGCCAGCGTGATGTTGGCATGGCTGGTCACCAGCAGCCGCGTGCCGTCGGCGACCGGCATCGGGTTCTCGTGCCAGGTGCCGCGATGCAGCTGGATGGGCGTGTCGCCCGGCACCCAGAAGGCCCGCAGCGTCTGCGGGGCCGGCAGCCCGTCCTCCTCCGGCGCATCGGGCGCGGCGACCACGGTCAGGAAGCCCTGCCCCGCCAGCGGGATGAAGGCCTGGCCAAGCTGCTGATGCCGTTCGAGGAAGAGCACGCCGGTCCCGCGCGGCCGCCCTTCCACGATGAACCATTCGATCGGCTGGTCGGTCTCGAGTCCTTCGCGGAACAGGTCGAGCGTCGGGCCATAGGTGTTGATCGGCAGCCGCGGCCGGCCTGCGGTGGTGAGCAGCGTGCCGAAGGGCGCGAAATTCGCCGGCGTCGCGGTTTCGGCGCGCAGCACGCGCGTGCTGTGCACCTCGCGCCGCGTGGCAGGCGGCGCACCAGTCGTGGCGAAGGCGTTGCCCGCCGGCAGCGCGGGGATGGCGCGTTGTTGCGCCAGGGCCGGCGCCGCGGCCAGCGTGGCGGACAGCGCGCCCAGGGCGCGCCGGGTGAGGTTCGGGGTGGTCGACATCGGAGTGCTCCCGTCCGGGGTTGAGGACGCGGAACGGGTATCCCGTGATGCCATGTCGCCGCCTTCCGGCCGTTGCGCCTGCATGACGGCTGCGGCGCAGCAGGGATCGGCCCCGGCGGATGCGGCCTTCGCAGGCCGCCATGAAGCGTCGCGCGGCGGCGCGTCGCGGGCATGGCGGCCCGGGATCGCCCCGCGGTCGCGCGGCGTTCGCCTGCGCCGGCAAATCGCTATACGCTGCCCCGGTCAGCAGGAGACACGGCGATGAGCGAGGCCAGGCTTGCCCCCAACATGCCGGACTGGATGGTGCGGCATGCCAACACCTACCTGTCGAGTGGCGGCAAGGAGGGGCATGACTACAGGATCGCCCCGGCCGGCTATGGGGAGATGGTCGTCCCCGCCCTGCTGCTGACCACCACCGGCCGCAAGTCGGGCGAGAAATTCATCTTCCCTCTCTTCTACGGGAAGGCGGGCGACAGCTATGTCATCGTCGCCTCGAAGGGCGGCGCGCCGGAGCATCCCGGCTGGTACCGCAACATCCTTGCGAATCCCGAGGTGGAGATCCAGGTCGGCACCACGAAGCTGAAGGCGCGCGCCCGCACGGCGTCGGGCGAGGAGCGCGCCGGGCTTTGGCAACTCGCGCTCGGCTTCTGGCCGCCCTATGCCGACTACCAGAAGAAGACGGACCGCGAGATCCCGGTCGTGGTGCTCGACCCGCTCGGCTGACGGCGGGCAGCTGGCGCGGGCGGCGTCACGCCTCGCGCAGCACCCCGGCCAGCAGGCGCGCGGCGCGCCGCAGCGCCGCCGGGTCGTGGCCGGAAAAGCCCAGCATCAGGGCCGGCGCCGCGGCCGAGGCGAGGTGCATCGGGCTGACCGGTCGCGCCACCACGCCGCGCCGCGCGGCGGTTTGCGCCACCGCCACATCCTGCCGTCCCGGCAAGGGCAGCAGCAGCTTCAGCCCCTGGTCCGGCGCCTCGACCTCCAGCCCCTGCTCGCGCAGCGCCGCCACCAGCGCGTCGCGTGCGGCGCGGTATTGCAGCCGCATCCGCCGCAGATGCTGGGCGAAATGCCCTTCCGCCAGGAAGTCGGTCACCACGCCCTCGGCCAGGGTCGCCGGGTGCCAGTCGCTGCGCAGCCTCGCCTCGCGCAGCGGCGCCAGCAGCGATGGCGGCAGCACGCAGTAGCCCAGGCGCAGCCCGGGAAACAGCACCTTGCTGAAGGTGCCGACATAGATCACCCGTCCCGCCTCATCCACGCCCTGCAGGGACGCCAGCGGGCGACCCGCGTAGCGGAATTCGCTGTCGTAGTCGTCCTCCAGCACGAAGGCGCCGGCGCGCCGCGCCCAGGCCAGAAGCTCCAGCCGCCGCGCCATGGAAAGCACGACGCCGAGCGGGTATTGCGCGGACGGCGTCACATAGGCGAGCCGCGCCTCTGGCGCCGCCGCGACACCCGCTGCCACCTGCATCCCCTGCGCATCCACCGGCACGGGGATCAGGCGGGCGCCGGCCGCCGCCAGCGCGGCGCGCAGCGCGGGATAGCAGGGATCCTCCACCCAGACCGGGTCGCCAGGCCGCACGAGGACGCGCAGCACCAGGTCGATCGCCTGCTGCGCGCCGGCCGTCACCACCACCTGGTCCGGATCGCAGCGCACCGCCCGGGCGGTGCGGAGATAGGCGGCGATCGCCTCCCGCAGCGCCCGGCTGCCCTGCGGGTCGCCATAGCCGAACATCGCCGGGTCGGGCGCCGAAAGCCGCCGCAGCGCCAGCGTCCGCCAGACGCGCTGCGACCGCGCGTCCCAGCCGGTGCGGCCGGTGTTGAAGGGCAGGGCGGAGAACTCGTCCGCTTCCTGCGCAGGCGGGGGCGCGGCCGGCAGGGCGGGCGGGGCCGCGCGCTCCAGGTCCTCCGGCAGGTCGCGGGAGACGAAGCTGCCGGCGCCGACCCGTCCCTCGATGAAGCCTTCGGCCAGCAACTGGTCATAGGCGGCGACCACGGTGTTCCGTGCCAGGCCAAGCTGCCCGGCCAGGATGCGGGTCGGCGGCAGCCTGGCCCCCGGCGCCAGCCCGCCGGACAGGATGGCGCCCCGCAGCCCCAGATAGAGCTGCCGCAGGACCGGCACGCCCGATGCGCGATCGAGCGGCGGCAGGACAGGGTCGAGCGCCATGCGGATTGGACCAGTGAAGAGCGCCAGGATTGGCCCTCGCGCCGGTCCAATCATGCGGCTGTAATGTGCGCCTGTCCAACCCGTGTCCCGAGTTCCCGATGCCCGACACCGTCCCGCCATCCGGCTCCTACCCCGTTTCCGAGCGGAACAAGGTCCGCCGCCTGCACGAAAGGGGCCGCTACGACCGCGAATCGGTCCATGCCATCCTCGATGCCGCGATGCTCTGCCACATCGCCTATGTCATCGACGGCCAGCCCTACTGCACGCCGACCGCCTTCTGGCGGGAGGACGACCATCTCTACTGGCATGGCTCCTCCGCCAGCCGGATGCTGCGCAGCCAGAAGGGCGGCGTGGCGGTCTGCCTGACCGTGACGCATCTCGACAGCCTCGTGCTCGCCCGCTGCGGCTTCAACCATTCGGTGGATTACCGTTCGGCGATGTGCTTCGGCACGGCGCGGATCGTCGAGGACGCGGCGGAGAAGGCGCGCGCCCTCGACGTCATGATCAACCGCTTCTACCCGGATCGCGCCGCCACCCTGCGCCAGAGCACCACGCAGGAGCTGAAGGCGACGACCGTCATCGGCATGCGGATCGAGGAGGCCTCGGGCAAGATCCGCAGCAAGGGCGTGGCCGACGAGGAGGAGGACTATGCCCTGCCGATCTATGCCGCGCGCTTCCCGGTGCGGCAGGTGATCGGCGCGGCGGAGCCCTGCCCGCGCATGCCGGCCGGCGTGCCCTATCCGGAAGGCCTGGCCGGCTTCACCGATGGCCGGCGGCTGGACGAGATCATGCTGGAGGCGCAGCATCGCCTGTATGGCGAGGACTGAGCTGGCGACCGCTTCGGCGGTGGAATTGGCGGCGCTGGTGCGCGTGAAGCGCGCCTCGCCGCTGGAGGTGACGGAGGCGGTGCTGGCGCGCATCGCCGCCTGGGAGCCGCGGCTGAACGCCTTCGCCGCGCTGGATGCCGACCGCGCGCGCGATGCGGCGAAGGCGGCCGAGGCGGCGGTGACGCGCGGCGCGGCGCTGGGCCCGCTGCACGGGGTGCCGGTCACCATCAAGGACATCCAGGCGGTGGCCGGCCTGCCGACGCGGCGTGGCTCCCGCCTCTCGGACGCCACGCCCGCGGCCGCGGATGCGCCGCTGGTCGCGCGGCTGCGCGCGGCCGGCGCCATCATCCTCGGCAAGACCACCAGCACGGAACAGGGCTGGACCGCGGTCAGCCATTCGCCGCTGACCGGCGCGACCCACAACCCGTGGCAGCACGGCATGACCGCGGGCGGCTCGTCCAGCGGCGCCGCCGCGCTCTGCGGCGCCGGCTGCGGGCCGCTGCATCTCGGCACCGACGGCGCCGGGTCCATCCGGCTGCCGGCGCATTTCTGCGGCGCCGTCGGCTTCAAGCCGACCTATGGCCGCGTGCCCTATGCGCCGGTGCCGAACAACGGCGCGCTGTCGCATGCCGGGCCCATCGCCCGCAGCGTGGCCGATGCGGCGCTGATGTTCTCCGTCATGGCCGGGCCGCATCCGCTGGACCACACGACGCTGGGCGAGACCTTCGGGCCGGAAGTGCCGCCGGGCGGGCTGCACGGGCTGCGCATCGCCTACAGCCCGGACCTGGGCCATGCGAAGGTGGACCCGGAGGTGGCGGCGCTGGTCGCCCAGGCGGTGCGCGCGATGGAAGATGCCGGCGCGCGGGTGGAGCAGGTGACGCCGCCCTGGGGCCCGGCCGGGCCGGCGCTGGAACGCGACATCTGGGGCGGTGCCATGCGGCCCTTCCTGGCGCGGGACGCGGCCGAGGCGGCACGGATGGATCCTGGCCTGGTCGCCTGCACCGAGGCGTATCGCGGCTTCTCCTTCATGGATGGCCATGCCGCGCAGGGCCGTCGCTTCGCCTATGCGGCGGCGGTGAATGCCTGGTTCGCCGAGGCGGGGTTCGACCTGCTGGCGACCCCCAGCGCCTCGGTCGCTGCCTTTCCTGTCGGCCTGCAACGGCCGCCGCATTGGGACCCGCATGACTGGGACTGGCTGGTCTGGGCGGAATTCTCCTACCCCTTCAACCTCTCGCACGGGCCGGCCATCTCGCTGCCCTGCGGCCGGACCGCGGCGGGCCTGCCGGTCGGCGTGCAGCTTGCCGGGCCGCGGCTGGCGGATGCGCTCGTGCTGCGCGCCGCGGCCGGATTCCAGGTGGCCGCACCTTTCACGCCGGTCATTGCGCCGACATGAGATAGTCGGCCCGGCTGCGCGATGATGCGGTGCTCCCGGAGGATTGCCGCATGAACCGCATCTCCCGCCGCGCGCTGCTGCAGGGCGGCGCCGCCTTCGCCTGCACCCGCTTCATCCGCGACGCCAGCGGTGCCGAGACGCCGCGCATCCAGGCACCGGAGGTGGACAGCCTTTCCATCCAGGTCGTCACCGATGGCGCGCATGACATCTTCATCAGCGGTGCGCAGGTGCCCGGCGTGACGATCGAGCGGGTGCGCGGCTTCGCCGGCCCGCGCGTCAACCGGGCCCTGAAGAGCGAATGGGGCCTCTCGCTCTGGCTCAGCTCGACCAGGGGGGCGGAGGAGAAACGCCTGCTGCTGGATTTCGGCTGGACCGGCGAGACCATCGGCAACAACCTCGACCTGCTCGGCCTCGATCCCGCGACGCTGGATGCGCTGGTGGTCAGCCATGGGCATTACGACCATTTCGGCGGGCTGGAAGGCTTCCTAGCGAAGTACCGCGCCCGGATGAAGCCCGAGATCACGCTCTATCTCGGCGGAGAGGACGCCTTCTGCCAGCGCGTCCTGCCGGCGGGCAACGGCGCCTTCGCCAGCTTCGGCCGGCTGGACCGATCCCTGCTGGCTGCCGCGCGGGTGACACCGGTGCTGAGCGAGGATCCGTTGGTGATCGAGGGCCATGCCTTCACCACCGGCGCGGTGCCGCGCGTCAGCCAGGAACGCGTATTGCCCAACAGCTTCGTCGTCTTCGGCCAGCAGGATGGCGCGGGTTGCGACACCGCGAGATATGCGTCGCACCACTTCACGCCGGCGGAGCTTGCCGGCCAGCCCATGCCCGACCAGCACCTGCACGAGCACGCCACCTGCTACCACGTGAAGGGGCGCGGCCTGGTCGTCATCACCTCCTGCGGGCATGGCGGCATCCTGAACACCCTCCGCCGCGCCCGGGCGGTGACCGGCGTGCAGAAGGTGCATGCGCTGGTCGGCGGCTTCCACCTGGCGCCGGCGACGCCCGACTACCTGAACCGCGTGTTGGCCGAGCTGAAGGAGCAGGACGTGGACTACCTGTTCCCCATGCATTGCAGCGGGCCGAATTTCCTCGAAGCCGCAAAGCGGGACATGCCCCAGGCGCTGGTGCTCTGCACCACGGGCAGCCGCTTCCTGTTCCGGACGTGACATCGCGGCAACACGGGCTGCGGACCATCGCCATCGTGACCCGGGCGCGATAGGTCCAGTACTGGTGGCCATATCCGGTCGCCCATCACGGGAGGAAGGGCGACATGATCACCGGCCACATCATGCGGAATCTCTGGGCCTGGACCGCTGGCGGCCTGGCCATCGCCGTGCTCTGCGTCTGGGGGCGGATGCAGTTCGGCAACGGCCATCATTTCGGCGATTTCGCCAGCCTCGCCTTCATGTTCGCCGGCACCACCATGATCCTGATCAGCCAGCGCGGCCTGGTCCGGCCCGAGATGGACCCGGACGCGGCGTGATGCGCGCCGCCGTGCCGGCTGACATGGTCGTGCGCGGCACGGTTGTATACTTGTTGCACGCAGCGTAAGCGTCTTTCCTGCGTTGTCCTGGTTGCAGCGCCCGGGTCCTTCGGAATCCGGGCGGAACGACAGACACGGCAAGGGGAAGGCTGCATGGTTGATGTGGTTGGCACGGCGTTGCGCGATACGCTGGCAGGGGGCGCCGGCGGCGATCTGATCGCGGGGGGCCGCGGCGACGACTTCCTCATCGGCGGCGGCGGCGCCGACCGCTTCGCCTACGCGCCCGGCGACGGGCTGGACTGGATCGCTGATTTCCAGCCCGGCGTGGACAAGCTGGTCTTCGGCGGCGGCATCGCCCCCAGCGACATCGTGGCGACGCCCTTTATCCTGGAAGGCGTGGCAGGGCTCGCGGTGTTCTACCGCCCCGGCACCTCGGAGAACGCCTTCCTGGCGAATGTCTCGGCGCTGCAGCCGAACGACATTGTCTTCCAGGCGCTGCCGCCGCTGCCGCTCGCCAACACGGCGGTGGACTACAACGGCGACCGCTTCGCCGACCTGCTCTGGCAGAACCGCGACGGCACCCTGGCGGAATGGCAGATCACCGGCGGGTCCCTGCTGGGCGGCGCGATCGTCGCCAATCCCGGGCCGGACTGGTCGGTCGCTGGCACCGGGGATTTCGACGCCAACGGCCGCGGCGACATCCTGTGGCGCAACGCCCAGGATGGCAGCATCGCGCTGTGGCAGATGAACGGCCCGGCCATCGCCGCCGGCGCGCTGGTGGCCAATCCCGGCCTCGGCTGGACGGTGCACGGCACCGGCGATTTCGACGGCGACGGGCGGACGGACGTGTTGCTGCGCAACGCCGATTCCAGCCTGGCGCTGTGGCAGATGAACGGGTCGACGATCGCCGCCGGCACCATCCTGCCGCCGGCGGGCAGCAACCTGTCCATCGCCGGCATCGGCGACCTGGACGGTGACCGGCGCGCCGACATCGTCTGGCGCGGCACCGACGGCTCGGTCCAGGTCTGGCAGATGAACGGGGCGACGCCGGTGGCCACCGCCACCGTCGCCAATCCCGGCAATGAATGGAAGGTGGTGGCGGTCGCCGATTTCGACGGCGATACCAAGGCGGACATCCTGTTGCAGAACGATGCCGGCCCGGTCGCGCTGTGGAAGATGAACGGCGCGGCGCTGGTGTCCGGCACGGTGGTCGCGGATCCCGGCCCGGCCTGGCAGCCGCAGGCGGTCGGCGACTTCAACGCCGATGGCCGTGCCGACATCGCCTGGCGCAATGTCGCCGATGGGTCAGTGGCGCAGTGGTTCATGAACGGCGCCACCATCGCCGCCAGCAGCCTGCTGCCCAATCCGGGCCCGGACTGGCTGCTGGCCTGACGCCAAACTGCCGTAAGGGGCCTGGGCGCGCGCTGCGTCCAGGCCCCGCGGGCGTTACCAGCGCAGCGCCTTCACCGCCGCGATCGGCTCCACCCCTTCGGCCCGCGCCACCGCCTGCAGCAGATCGGCCGACGGGTTGTCGCCATGCGCATGCTGCGCCAGGCCGGTCAGGGCCCAGAGCGCATCCAGCCCCGCCGCCTGCGCGCCGGCCAAGTCGGTATGCGGGCTGTCGCCGATCGCCAGCACCCGCCGGCGATCCGACATGCCGAGCAGTTCCAGCACCGGGTCGTAGACCGCCGGGTCGGGCTTGCCGACTTCGAAGATGAGGTCCTCGGGCGCCCGCTCCACGCCGCCTCGCCCTGATGCCGTCCCTGCGGCCCGCCGGCCATCGGGTGCCAGCATCGGCTTGTAGAGATCGGCCAGCGCGCCGGCGCAGATCACCCGGTCCTCCCCCACCATCACGAAGCGGTCGGGATTGACGCAGAGCATGGGCAGGCCGTGCCGTGCCGCTGCCTCCAGGGCCGGGCGATAGGCCTCGGCGCTATGGGCGCCGCGGTCCGGGTCCGGGCCGGTGTTCAGCAGGAAGTCGGCTTGCGCCGCGTCCGGCACCAGTTCCGCCGCGCCGTCCTCCGCCACCGAGAGGTCGCGTTCCGGCCCGATATGGAAGGCGCGCGGGCCCAGCCGGGCGAACCAGGGATGGTCCTTCGCCTTCAGCATCCGCCAGGCGACCTCGCCCGAGGAGATGATGCCGTCATACAGCGCGCGGTCGAGGCCCATGCGGTCCAGCATCCGCTCCACATACCAGGCGCGGCGCGGCGCATTGGTCAGGAAGACCACGCGCTTGCCGCGCGACTTCAGCGCGGCCAGTGCCTCCGGCACGCCGGGATAGGGCCGCTTGCCGTCATGCACCACGCCCCAGAGGTCGAGGACGAAGCCGTCATAGCGATCGGCGACCGGCGCGATGCCGTCCAGGATGTCCATGGCTGTTCCTTTCAGGCGTCGAGGCCGACCGCATCGGCAACCCGCGTGATGCCGTCGCGCCGCAGCAGCGCGGCGAGGTCCCGCTTGATGCGCGGCACCAGCGCCGGCCCGCCATAGGCAAAGCCGGTATAGAGCTGCACGAGCGACGCCCCGGCGCGGATCTTGGCAAGTGCCTCGGCGCCGGAGGAGACGCCGCCAACGCCGACCAGCGCCAGGCGTCCACGCGCCAGCCGGTAGGCTTCGCGCAGCATGGCGGTGGAGCGTTCGAGGAGCGGGGGGCCGGAAAGCCCGCCCGCCTCGGCGCGATGCGGGCTGCGCAGGCTGCCGGGCCGCGCAATGGTGGTGTTGGAGATGATGATGCCGGCGACGCCCCGCGCCGCGCAGGCCTCGACGATCGGGCCCAGCGCATCCGCCGCCAGGTCGGGCGCGATCTTGACCAGCAGCGGCGGATCCGAGGTTCGCCGCACGGCGGCAATCGCATCGAGGATCTCGATCAGCCGCTGCTCGCCCTGCAGGTCGCGCAGGCCCGGCGTGTTGGGGGAGGAGACGTTCACCGTCACGTAGTCCACGACCAGCGCCAGCGCGGCATAGAGCGCGGGGTAGTCGCGCGCCGGATCGGCGCCGTCCTTGTTCACGCCGATATTGCCGCCCAGCACCGCTGGCCGCGGCCGCGGCAGCGCAGCGAGGCGGGAGCGGTAGGCGCCCAGCCCCGCGTTGTTGAAGCCCATGCGGTTGATGACCGCCCGGTCCTCCTCCAGCCGGAACAAGCGCGGCCGCGGGTTGCCGGGCTGCGGGCGAGGGGTGACGGTGCCGGTCTCGACGAAGCCGAAGCCCAGCCGCATCAGCGCCGTCACCGCCTCGGCATTCTTGTCGAAGCCGGCGGCCAGGCCGATGGGGTTGCGGAAGGACAGGCCGAAGGCGCGGGTCGCCAGCACCGGGTCGTCCGGTGCGGCATCGCGGCCGGCGAGGCCGGCGCGGAGCGCGCGCAGCGCCAGGCCATGCGCGGCTTCGGCATCCATGGCGCGCAGCAGCGGCAGGAAGGCGGAGGCGAGGCGGGGGGTCATCGCCGCGCCTCATGCCGCAGGATGGTGACGATGGGAAGCCGCGCGGTTGACGCCCGCCCCGCAACCCCCGACAAGCATGGCCAAAGCCCGGGAGGGAAACGCGCGTGAGGGGTCCGGCGCTGGCGCTGGCCGGCATCGTCCTGTTCAGCCTGCTGGACGCGAACAGCAAGGGCCTCTCCGGCCAGTACTCGGTCGGCCAGGTGATCTTCCTGCGCTACGCCGTGCTGGTGCCGCTGTTCCTCCTGGCCCGCATGGCGCAGCCCGGCTTCGGCGGCCCGTTGCCGACCAGCCGGCCGGGGCTGCACGCCATCCGGGTCGCCGCGATGATGGTCTCGGCCGCCAGCTTCTTCCTCGGCTTCCGGCACCTGCCGCTGGCCGAGGGCTACCTGGTCTTCTTCACGGCGCCCTTCCTCACCATGGCCTTCGCCGCCCTCCTGCTGAAGGAAGCCGTGCCGCGCGCCGCCTGGGTGTGGTGCCTGGCGGGTTTCGGCGGCGTGCTGCTCTCGGTGGCGCCGAAGCTCGGGGGCGGGGCGCCCCTGGCCGGCTATGCCGCGGTGCTGGTGGGCACCCTGGCCTTCGCCGTCACCCAGACGGTGAACCGGCGCTTGCGCGGCGAACCGGGCCTGGTGGGCGTCATCCTGTGGCCCGGTCTGGTGGGGCTGCTGGTCTTCGGCCCGCTGGCCTGGCGGGACTGGGTGCCGGCCCCGCCGCTGGACCTGGCGCGGCTGGGCCTGAACGGGCTGCTGGCCGGCGGCGCGGTGGTGCTGACGGCGGCCGCCTATCGCCATGCCGATGCGGCCAGGCTGGGCCCCTATGGCTTCGCCGCGCTGCCGGTTTCGGTCGCGCTGGACCTTGCCTTCTGGGGGCGCTGGCCGGATGCCGCGACCATCGCCGGGGGCGTGGTGGTGGTCTTCGCCTGCGTGATGAGCGAGCGGGCGCGGCGGCCGGCACCGATCGGCACGGCGGCGGCACCCCTGCGTGCTGCCGCATCCCCCGGTCCTCCGGAGCATAAGGAGCCACGGCCCCGGGTGGGTCCGAAGGCCGGAAGACCGTCCGAGACCTGACGTGGCCTGTTCATGCGGGCGCATGCGCAGGCCGTCGTGCCAGGTGGCTTCGCGGCAGCGGCGAGCGTTCGGGCCCTGGCCCGCTTCCCGGATGGGCCGCAGGGGTCACGGTATGCCGGGCGGGAACCGATGCGCGCCATCGGGGCCGAGGGGCAGCGGGACCACGGCGCGCACCAGCGCCACCGGCAGCGCGCCATAGAGGTGGGGAAACAGGCCGGGGCGCCGGCCCCCGGCGGCGGGTTCCCAGCGCAGGGCCGCGCCCAGCCGCGCCGCTTCCACCGCCACCAGCAGCAGGTCCGTTTCGCCGGCGCGGTGCTTCGCCGCGCTGGCCCGGACCTGCGCCCCGGCGGAGAAATGCAGGAAGCCGTCGCGCTGGTCATCGGCGCTGCCGCGGTATTCGCCCAGGCGTTCCGCTTCCGCCCAATCGGCGGCGCGCACCATGGTGTAGATCACCTCGTCCATGCGCGGGGTGTAGCGCTGCCTGGCCGGCGGGCGAAGCCGGCATCGGCCCGCCGGTGATCCGCCCGCCGGCCGCCACGGGACGGCCTGGCGGGGTCAGGCGCCGGGTGGTTCGCGGCCGCCCGCCACCTGCTCCAGCCGGTAGAAGACCAGCCCGCCGATCTCGGCCAGCGGCACTTGGCCGATGGCCCAGCCCGGCAGCGCCTCCGCCGCGTGCCAATGCGTCGCCCCGCCGGTGTGGTCCGGCAGCGCACCGGCCACCGCCCGCTGGGCGATGCGCCGGCACATGGCCAGCGCCGCATCCTCCGCCCCCTGCGCGGCGGCCAGCAGCGCCGCCCGCCGGGGGTCGCCCAGGCGCCAGCAGCCGAACAGGAAGGGCGCCCGGCAGGCGCGGGCCAGCAGCATCGCCAGCGCCTCCCCCGGCCGTCCGCCGGGTGCGAAGCGGGCGCAATCGGCCGCATCGGCCATGGCGCGGCGGGCGCGGTTCGCCACCATCGCGGCCAGGGCCTCGATGGCGCGGACCGGGCGCTCCCCCGCCTCGGCCCGCAGGGTCAGCGCGAGAAGGTCGGCCGCGGTCACGACACGTCCTCCCCCACCACGCCCCGGCCGCGGGGGCTGCCGAAGCCGCCGCGCTTCACCTCCTCCAGCTTCTCCTCAATCCGTAGCAGGTGCTGCGACAGGCGCCGGTCCACGTCGCGGATGAGGGAGAGCGGCACATAGGCCCGCGCCACTTCCAGCTTGAACTCGGCCAGCTCGTCCCGCGTGCGGGTGACGACGTCGCTCTCGCGCTGGTCGCTGCGCTCGATACGGTCCTGCAGGTCGCGGCGCAGGCCATGGATCATGTAGAAGAGCGCGGCGACGATCGGTGCTTCGACCGCCGTGATCCACCAGGTCGTCTCGATCTGCATCTCCGCCTTGGCCTCCTTGAAGCATGGGCCCGGCGCGACCACCCTTCCGGGCGGCGTGACCGGGAACGACGAATTCCGTGACGATTTGGAACGAGCCCTATCTCGAGACCTGCTGCCGGTCGGCCCTGCACCGGCTGACGCTGGTCGGGCCCGCGGGCCGGCCGGACGGGCTGAAGGACGGCCCCTGCCTGGCCCGGCTGCGCGAGAGGGGCCTGGCCCGGCAGCGCGCGGACGGGCGCTACGAGCTGACTGGCGAGGGCACGGCGCGGCACGCGCGGGACGTGCTGAAGACCGCCGTGTGACCGCGGGGGGGGCGCGCGGCCCCCGCAACCGCCGGGGAAGTCCCGGTCGCCGGCCCCTCCTGTTCGTGGCCGGCGGGGCCGGCGCGCCCGATGGAGGCTCCGGCCCGGCCGGCGCCGCATCCTCCCCAGGGGCCCACGTGACGCAGCGCCCACGACCCTGGCAGGCGAGCCGGGGCGGTCAGGCCCGCCGGGGCGCTAGAGGCCCCGCCAGGACGGCCTGCGCGGGACGGGCGGAAGCTGCGGCAGGCGCACCGGCTCGGTCAGCAGGCAGCCGGCGACGGCGTCCAGCGCGTCGTCGCGGGCATTCGCGGCATCCGGCCGCCAGGCGGCCATCTCCGCCGCGAAGGGCGTGCGGAACACGCTTGCATGCGCGTGGAGCCGCCGCGCGGCCAGCGCCGGATCGAAGGCCGAGAGGATGCGGTCCGCCTTGCCGCGCCGGCTGGCATGTTCCACCACGGTGCAGGGCGCATTGGCGCGGGACAGTTCCCGCCGCAGCAGCGCCGGCAGGAAGCGCCCCAGCCCGTTGGTCTCCACCCGCACCACCGGCAGCAGCAGGTCCCGCATGATGGCGGCCACCGCCTGGCATTGCTGCGTCGCCGGGTCCACCGGGCTGTCCGGATCGTGGGTGATGTAGGCCAGGCGGTGGAGGTAGCTGTTGCCCTCCCCATCCACATAGGTGGCGGCGAGGACGCTGGCATCGCCGGTGCCTGGCCGGCCATAGGCCGGATCCCAGAAGGCCCCGCCCGAGAGCAGCCGGCGGCCGAGAAGCGACAGCTGCGACCGGCCATTCGCCTCGCGGTATTCTGGTTCCTCGCCGTACTGGATGATCAGGGCGGGGTCGAGGCGCAGCGCCGCTTCCGCCACCGGCTGCAGCAGCATCTGCCGCGCGAAGGCCAGGGGGCCGACCCGGTCCCGCAGCGCGGCGATACCGGGCGCCGTGAAGCGTTCCGGCCAGGCGCTGTCGCCATTCGCGTCCAGCAGCGGCAGGACGAGGCGCCGATAGCCGCGCAGATGGGCGTCCGGCTTCGTCGCGGGGGCGTAGATCGTATCGGCGCAATGCGGCGTGCCGACGAAGAGCATGGTGCCGCCCGGCACCAGGACGAACTCGCTCTCGTTCAGGCGCTCGCGCAGCTCGGCCCGCTTTGCCGGCGTGTCGCAATTGCCGGCCACCTCCACATCGTCGCAGATGATCAGGTCGGCGCGGGCGCCGGTGATGTTGCCGGAGATCCCCTGCGCCAGCATCGACGGGTCCCGCAGCACGGCGTTGCGCGCGACGGTGAAGCGGTCCATCGCCCAGTCGCCCGGCCCATCGGGGCGCAGATGCGCGCAAAGCGGGTGGCGTTCCAGGATGCGCCGCACCTGCGCCACCATCTTCACCGCCAGCGCCTGGTCGGCGGCCAGCACCAGGATGCGCGTATCGGGTGCCCGCAGCAGGCGCCAGACGCAGAACAGGCCGACCAGCGTGGACTTGCCGCAGCCGCGGAAGGCCATCAGCAGCAGCCGCGTGTCGCCGGCATCCCAGCGGGCCTGCAGCCAGCGGGCCATCCGGCGATGCGGTGCCGGCGTCGACTGCGACTGCAGGTGGTTCCAGATCCAGACCACCTCGAGAAAGTCAGCCTCCGTCTCCTTCGTCATCGGCAGCCGGCTCCTCCTTCAGGTCCAGCGCCATGGCCTTGCGGTAGTGCGCCAGGGAGTCGTCGAGATCTTTGCTGTCCACCTGACCGCCATGATCGGCGGCGATCTTCAAAAGGTGTTCGAGCTGCGCGACCACGGCCCGCGCCGCGGCATAGCGGGCGGCGAGCTGCTTCAGCGCATCGGCATCGCGGAATGCCGGATCGTCCGAAAGCAGGGCGCGGTAGTCGCGCAGCACCGGGTCGATCAGCGGCGGCAGATCGAGGTCGATCCGCGGCTTGGGCGGGCGGGCCATGCTGTCAAACTCGCGGCTTCAGGGCGCGGACCAGTACCGTCCCGGCGCTGAGGTCGATGGTAGTAGACGGATGCCGATTGGTGACCCGGGCGGTCACGGTGCCCGCGGCGCCGCTATTGGTCACCGATGCCGTCCATTCCATGAAACCACTGACCTGGCCGGCGAAGCTGGCCTGCACGAAATCGCCGTTCTGCACGTTGGGCAGGCTGACGATCTGGCTGGCATTGGCGCCGGCGACCAGGCTCGGCGGGTCGTAGGCTAGGCTCGCGGAAAACTCCCGCGTGCCCCAGGCGCGGCCGGCGCCGGCCAGCACCATCGGTGCCTCCGTCCCCGGCACGTAGAGCCGCAGCGACTTAAGGACCGAGGCGGCGTTGCCGCCGCGCACGCCGATGGCGGCGAAGGCGGCGTTCGGCGCCAGCGTCACCCGCTGCAGGCGGTTGAGCGCAAGCCCACCCACGAGGCTGTCGAGATCCGCCACCCCTTCCCACCAGAAGGACGGCGCGCCCTGCCAGGCGATGTTCATGTTGGACAGCAGCGCCGGCGCGGTGCTGTCCAGCGCGTTCTCCGCCGCGTCGAACTGCAGGACCATCGGCCGGAGGGCGCTGCCCTCGGCGGCCAGGAAGAACTCCTTGCAGATGGTGCAGTCCACCACGAAGGCCAGCGCCCGGCTGGTCGGCAGCGTCACCGTGTCGGCGTTCAGCGTCAGCAGGTTCAGCCCAGGGAAGCAGAGATTGGTCAGGGTGTTGGCCGGCACCGTGGGGTTGCCCGACAGCACCGCCAGCCCTTCGAAGCCGGTCGACGCGGCGTCCCAGCGGAAGGCGCGGGCGCGGATGTTGGAGGCCTCGGCCACCAGCCGCGGCGTGCCGAGCGCCGCCGCCGCCTGGTGCAGCGGCAGCACCGTGCCGCCGGCCCGCGTCGCGCCGGCATAGTCCACGGCGCAGCCGGTGAAGCCGTAGGTGCCGACGAAGGCCACCTCATAGACCGCGTCGTTGAAGGCGGCCGTATGGCGCGCGACGAAGGGCGAGCAGGCTTCCATCCGCACCCCGCGCGCGGTCAGGCCGCGCCCGTCCACCTCCAGCAGGAAGGGGATGGCATCCACCGTGCCGGGCGTGCCCTGCCGCTGCAGTTCGAAGCCCGGCCCGAGGAAGAGATGCGCATTGTGCAGCCGGTAGGCGCCCGGCGCGGCGGACAGCCGCACGCCGAACCGCCCGATCCCCGGATTGGTGGCGGAGGAGCAGGCGAAATGCCCGCCATGGTGCCGCAGGGAGTTCATCCAGGCGGTCGAGGTCAGCGTCCGCAGGTCCAGCGCGATGCGGTTGTCGATCAGCCGGCCGTAATGCAGGTCGCTGTCCTCCGACCCGCGCTCGTCGCCCACCACCTGCACGCCGATGGTGAAGCGTTCCGCCCGCCGCACCTCCACCCGGCTGGCGTCGATGTTGCGGATGCGGATGCCGACATCGGCCTCGTCCAGCCAGTCGCTCTGCAGCGCGCGGAACACCGACAGGCCGGCATAGACCTTGCGCTGGTTGTTGGCGCTGCCGCCATCGCCCAACGTCAGGGCGGCGGCGCCGCCCGGCCCGGCATAGAGGATGGTGCCGCGCATCAGCAGCCCCGCCGCCGCGCCGGGCAGCAGCAGCGGCTGGGTGGTGCGGAAGGTGCCCTCGCCAATCTCGAGGAATTTGCCGCTGGCGGCGGCGGCATTCATCGCCGCCTGCAGCGCCGGGCCGTCATCCGCCGTGCCGTCGCCGACCGCGCCGAAGTCGCGGGCGGACAGCCGCTCGGCCAGCTTGTCCTCCACCGTGCGCGGGATGCCGCCCGGAAAGGGAACGCTGGTCGTTCCCTCCCCGCGGTCGAAGACGGCGACGCCGCCCAGGCTGTCGAAGCCCAGCAGCTTGTTGGCCCGCACCGCCGGCAACGGCAATGAAGGCGCACCGCCGACCTCGGACGGATCGAAGCGCAGCGCGCTGCCGACCTCGTCCTTCACCTCCTGCAGCGCAGCGATCTGGTAGTCCAGCTCGTCGTTCAGGGTGCGGGCGCGCAGAACGCCATTCGCCTGGAAATCGGTCGTGCGGGCGATCGCCAGGCTGCGGCGCAGCGTCACCCGCGTGCCGGTGGCCGGGGCCGCGTCGAAGGCCACGCTGCCGCCTTCCGACTGCCCGGCGCCGGCGACCGTGTAGCCACCGACCTGCACCAGGCCGTCCAGCCGCACCTCCAGGTCGCCGGCCTCGAAGATCGGGAAGGGGTAGGTGAAGCTGGCCTGGGTGCCATCGGCCAGGTACTGCACGCGCGGCGCGATGTCGCCGATCCTGATGTGCTCGTCCATCGGGCGAACTGGCTCCTGAGGGGGGTTGGGGGGGGACACACCCCCCCTTCGGCTGCGCCGACAGGGTTGGGTGGGCGCCCACCGCGGATGCGGCGCAACCGCGATGGGGACCGATGTGGAGGCTGGCTGCGCAGCCCGCTAATCAAGCAGGTTGCGGGCGGCGAAGCCGAAGGTCCGGCTGCTCTGCAGCAGGGCGGTGAAGGTGCCGTCCGGGTTCAGCAGGCTGACCCGGCCCTGCGCCAGCCGGGCCCGCAGCGTCGCATCGTCGGCGTTCTGCGCCGCCGCCGCTTCCTGCGTCAGCCCTGCTGTCAGCGCGCCGGCGGATCCCTCATCGGGCGCGACGCCGGAAGCGGCGAGCCGCGCGCGGGTGGTGGCGATGGTCTTCGCCAGGGTCTGCTGCCGCTGCAGCGCCGCTTCCTGCTGCTGGGCGCGCAGTGCGTCCTGCCGCGCCGCCTCCTGCTGCTGGGCGATCTGGATCTGGGCGCGGTTCAGCTCGTTCTGCTGCTGCGCCTGGCGGACATTGCCGTAGATGGAGGCGCCCGCCCCGACCAGGGTGGCGAGCGAGGCGAGTGCGGCCATCAGTCGGTCATCCTCATGTCCATGGTGACGGAAAGCAGCGTCATCGGCAGCGGCGTGTCGTCCTCGATCCGCCAGAGCGGCGCCAGCGCGTCGCGCCGCCAGCCCACCGCGCGCAGCGTCACGTCGCCGGTGAAGGCCGGCGGCGCCGCGTCCAGCACCGCGGTATCGAGCCGGCGGAAGCTGACGGGCTGCGACCCGCGGCCAAGGTCGACCGACAAGGTCTGGGTTTCCAGCAGCCGGAAGGTGATGGCGACCAGCCTGATCGGCGCCGCCCGGGTGCCGATGGCGGAGGTGAGGTCGGCCGGCAGCGGCTCCACCCGATGGGTGAAGGGCAGGCCGATCTGCACGGAAGACGCAGGCGGATCGATGGTGACCGCGCCGTTGGCGACCACGGCCGAGGCCCGCGGCGCACCATCGGCCAGCACGCCGACGGTCTCGCCCGCCAAGTGGCCGAGGCCGGCCCAGGTGTCCTGCGGCGTGGCGGCGCTGCCGGTCAGCGCGGCGTCCAGCGCCAGGCCATCGTCGAAGCGCTCCAGCCGCGGCGTGCCGCGGCGCTCCACTACCGCATAGACCGCGCCCTCGATGTCGGCGAGCGAGCGGACGGCGCCATCCGTTTCCTGCCCGCACCAGGCGGTCACCTGCTCGGCACGATACAGCGTCAGCGTCGCCAGGCTGCCATCGGCCATCGCCACGTGCAGCAGCCGGCGGCGCTGGTCATAGGTCATCGCCACCGGGTCCCGCACCAGGTGCTGGGAAACTAGGGCGAGATCATTGGCCTGGTAGAGCTGCTGCAGGTCGGTATAGGTGAACTCGAAGATGCCACGCCCGCTGCGGGCGGCGAAGATCGTCGAACCGTCCACATCCACAGGCTGCACCAGCCGTGCCACCGGCGACCCGACGCGGGTCTGCCGGTTGAGCTGGATGCTGCCCGGGGTCAGCGGCGTGCCGGTGACCATCCACTCGGCACCCGACGTGAACACCTGCAGGTGCTGGCCCGAGAAGACGCCGCGGATGGCGTTCACCTGATCGGAGACCAAGCCGAACTCGATCGCCTGGTCGTCGAGGCCGGTCCCGAGGTCGAAGTTGAAGAGATCGCCGGACCGGGAGAGCCAGAGCCGGTTCGGCAGGTCGCGCGATCCGCCCAGCACCAGCCGGTCCTGGTGGAAGCAGAGCGTCACCGGCCAGCCATGCACGGGTGACAGTGCGGCCTCCTCCCAATCCGTGGTCGCCGCGGTCCCGGCCAGCGCTTCTTCCACCGTCGCGGTCGCCTGGGTGGCGCTGGCGACGGCGGTGACCAGCACGCGCTTGCCGCCGATGCGGAAGCGCACCCCGGCATGCCCCGCCTGGAAGACGGCGGCCGAGGCGGTCAGCGTGACGGTGCCCACGGTGGCGGAGGGCGTCAGCGTCACCGCCGCATCGGCGAAGCGGTAGAAGGGTTCCCGCAGGAAGGACCAGGGCGCCACCGTCCAGGCGGTGTTGCTGGTGCGGGTGACCTTCTGCGGCACCATGTCGGGGTGGCAGAGCAGCAGCGTGTCGGCGCTCTGCGTGAAGGCAAGCTGCGGCAGCATCGCCGCCGTCCAGGGCCCGGCCACCTGCGCCACCTGGCTGTCGCCGACGAAGACGCGCAGCGCGCCCGCGGTCAGGGCCAGCAGGTAGGTCTGCTCGGTATTGAACTCGAAGGCGATCAGCCGCGCCGCGCCAGGCAGCGTGGCCACGTGCCGCAGCCCGGGGCGGCGCGTCACGCCGCCGGTCGGCTGGATGACGACATTGCGCAGGGTGCGCGCGCCATTCGCATAGGCACGCAGGTCGGGCCGGCCAAGCAGCTCCGGCGCCAGCTCCCCCGCGGTGAAGCTGGTCTTCAGGATGCGGGACTGCGCCATGCTCAGCCCCGCACGGTGATCAGCGGGAAATCCTCGATCGCGCGCGGCGTCTGCTGCTGGCTGTCGATGCGGCGGGCCGCGCGGAATTCGGCCTCCGCCTGCTGCGACAGCAACTGGGCGCGGGAGGAATTCTCGGTCAGCGGAATGCAGAATTCGGCGGCCAGGCGGGCGACCAGGGCGGCGGCGAAATGCGGCGGGAAGACGCTCTCGTCCGGGCGGAAGATGTAGGTCAGCACCACCTGTTCGGCATTGCCGTGCAGCCGGTCCTCCAGGATGCGATAGGGCAGGCCGCGGCCGCGGTCCGGGTTGCCGGCGGACAGCGCGCGCAGGAAGCCGGCGGGCAGCTGGAAGGCGTAGAGGTGGTCGGCGGTCGGCGTCGCCGCAAGCCGCGGCAGCGTGGCCTGGCCGGTGGCGAAGCTCCAGGGATGCGCGGCCAGCAGCGCGTCGCGCAGGCCGGGATAGAGATTGGCCGCGACCTCGGCCTCGGCGGTCCCTTCGTCGAGCGAGGCGACCGGCTGCGCGCCGATCTTCAGCAGCGCGCGCGCGCACAGCGCGAGGGCGGAGAGGGGCATGGAGGGGGGCTCCGGAGCGGTCACGGACAGGAATGGCCCCCGCCCGGCGGGGCGGGGGCCGTCAGAGCAGATCGCCGCAGGGCGGCAAGCGCCCGGCGGTGGGACTCCGCTCCGCAGGACAGGGGCGGCGCGCTATTCCTTGCAGCGCATCCGCACGACGCCGGTGCCGTCCACCAGCACCGCGCCCTGGCTCATCATCGTGTTCACGAAGTGGGCGGCGCGGTCGCCGTGCCAGGTGATGTCGGTGGTGATCTCCTGGCCGGCGGCATGGCCGATGGCCGTCCGGTGATAGAAGTAGCAGTAGCGCAGCAGGCCGTTCTTGGTCAGGCCGCTATGCGGGATCCAGGTGGCGCCCAGCCAGCGCTTCGCCTGCGTGCCCTTCCAGGGCAGCTCGGAGTCGCCGATGTACTGGGTGTTGGCGAATTCCTGGATCGTCAGCAGCTCGCTCCACTGCTTCCAGCCAACCACGGCATAGCGCTGGCCGTCATCCGGCACGTCGGCATTGCCCAGCTGCTGGAAGGCCAGCAGGACCTTGGCGCGGGTGAGGCCGTCATTGTCGGTCTCGCCGGTGCCGGTGCCGATCGCCTCGCGCGTGCCGCTGTCCATCGCTGCGATGATCAGCTCGTCGGTCTTGCGGCCCAGGGCATAGGCGCCGGCATTGGCCGCCACCGCGCGCTCGTCGATGTTGGTCTTCAGCTCGTCCAGCCGGTCCACCCAGTCGCCGGCATAGTAGTCCTGCAGGAAGCACTCGACCGTGCTGTGGTCGATGTTCATTACCGGCACGACGCCGTTGCGCGCCTTCGCGGCCGCGGTGCCGGTGCCGACCTTGTTGAAGACGGTGGAGGCGCCGCGCACCTCGGTCTTGCTGCGCACGGTCGGGCGCAGCTTGGACCCCATGCGCTGATAGGCTTCCTGCACCTCGGCCTGGTACTGCTTGACGAAGGCCTGGTCGATCGAAGCGGACATGCCTCGGTCCTTCTGCTCGTGGCGGGGGGGGGGGCGGAAAGCGCGATGCGGCGGTTTGCCTGCGGGCAGGGCCGCCACGACGCGCGCGGCCACGCACCCGCGGGGCGGGTTGCGCGCGGCCGGCAAGGGAAGGGGGCGGACCGCGCAGCCAGGGCCTTGCGGCCGGCGCGCTGGTCCGCCCCCGAACCGGGGCGCCCTGCCGCAAGGATGCGGCCGGGCGCCCCGGGCGGCAGGGCGAGCAGCGAGGCGGGGGGAGACGCGCTCAAGCCCTGCCGGGTGGCGTCATGCCGGCCGGCAAGGATGCTGGCCGGCATGATCATGTCGGTTGGCGCGCAGCTGCCTCACCAACCCTGCGCGCGATGCCGGATGACGGCCGTCGGGGCGTCCGGCGTCCGGTGTCAGCCCGGGTTGCCGACGAGGCGGCGGAAGCCTTCCGTCACGCGCTGGATGAATTGCGGGTCGCGGCTGCGCCAGTAGCGCGGGTCGCGCATCATGGCGCGCAGCTCGCCCTCGTTCTCGGGGCCGGGCGGCGCGGCGTCGCGCGCCAGCCCGGGTTCCTGCCCGCGCATCATCTGCTCCAGCGCCATCACGCCGTCGGCCGTCGAGGCCAGGGCGGCATAGACGCCGGGCGGCAGCTTCGCCCGGCCCCAGGCGGCGAGCTGCGCGGCCATGCGCTTGAAGGCATCCTCGCCGCCATAGTGGTGCACCAGCATCTCGCGCTGGCGGTCGGCTTCGTATTGCTGCGCCGCCTCGGCGATCAGGGGCAGCAGCCGCTCCGCCGCCAGGTCGTACACGAGCTGCGCCTGGTCGTTGCTGAACTGCGCCGCGTGCAGCCGGGCATTCACCGTGGCATCGGGGCAGCAGAGCTCATGCGGCGAGGTGATGTTGTAGGCATCGGCGCTGTCCGGGATGCCCATGGCCTGGCGGAAGCGGGCCATGTCCTCCGGCGTCGTGTCCGGCCCCGGCCGGCCGCCGCGCTGGGACAGGCGCCGCTCCAGCTCCAGGTAGGATTTCAGCAGCGCGTCCACGCGCAGCGTGCCGGTGGCGGGGTCCCAGAATTTCTCCGGCACCTCGGCGGGGCGCGGCGCGGGCTTGCCCATGTCGGGCGTCGCCATCTCCTCCGGCGGCTGAAGCAGGTCCTCGGGCATGCGGGGTCACTCCCGGATGGGGTTTCAGGGGTGGGCGGGGTGGGCACGGGGCGCGATGCCGGGCCGCGCGCCGGGGACATCAGGCAGGCGGCGGACCGGCTGCGGAGGTTGCCGGCACCAGCACTTCCGCCGGCGCACCCAGGGTGCGGGCCAGCCAGCGCGTCGCCGCGGCGGCGTCGATCTGCGCCGCCGCCTGCCCGCCGAGCTGCGCCGCCGACTGCAGGAACAGCAGCGTGTTCGCCGCATCGGCGCGGCCCTGCAGGCGGGCCAGGGGGCTTTCGTAGCGCAGGGCCGCGTCGCGCCCGTCCACCAGCAGGGCGGGGATCTCGCCGCGCCGGCGCAGAATGGCGAGGCAGCGGACGACCAGCGGCGTCAGCAGCTCCGCCTGCAGGCGGCCATAGGACGCCCCGAGCAGCCGCGCGGTCTGCGCACCGCGCTCCAGCACCTCGGTCGCCGTCATCCGCGCGTCCTGCAGCGGGCCCAGGCGGTCGGCCAGCAGCGCGGCGCGGATGCGCGTCCGCAGCCCGTCCAGCACGATCTGCGAGACGTCGAAATTACCCGGCGCCGCCAGCGGCGTCAGGCCGGCGCTGCCCGGCGCCCTCGGGATAATCGCGCCCGGGACGAGCTTGACGGTGTCCGGGTTCAGCACGCCGTCATCCTCGGCCTGCCAGATCCCGGTGACGGCGATCGACGCGTTCTTGAGCACCAGCTCCACCACCTTGTTCGCGGTGCGGATGTCCGGCAGCGCCTTCTGGACGGGGCCGCGGCCATAGGTCTCGCCGGGCGCCTTCAGCCAGCGGAAGGCGATGGCCGGGCTTTCCGCGAAGCGACCCGCCGCGAGCAGCAGCGGGTCGGCGGGATCGGCCAGCAGCACGGCGTGGCGGGCGGCCCCGCGCTCCGGCCAGATCGCCTCCAGCACCGCATGCAGCGCCGGATCGTTCTCGGCGGCTGCCCGCACCATGCCATGCGGCAGGTTGGCCTTGGGAAAGCGGGCGAGGATCTGCGCCGCCGTCAGGCGCATCTGGCGGAAGATGGTGGACAGCCTTCCGTCCGCCCCTTCCTCCAGCACCGCGCTGCGGATCGGCACGGCGGTGAAGCGGAAGGCGGACGCCTCGCCGAGCGGGGCTTCCTCCGCCAGCAGCAGGCCGGTGCCGGCAACGACCAGGTCGAGGAAGGCCTGATGCATCTCGACCACGAAATTGGACCGGTCGAAATGGCCCTGCAGCACCGTCGCGGCCTCCTCCAGCGCCGCGGCCGCCGCGGGGTCGGCGGTGCCGCGGGCGGGTGAGAGGCCGAACCAGCGGGACCAGGGCGGCGTCAGCTCCGCCAGCAGGGACGCGGCGAGCTGTTCTGCGGCATCGGCCGCGGTGGCGTCGAACAGCGCCGGTCCGCCATCGGGCCGCGGCAGCACATGGTCGTAGCAGGCCTGCCAGAGCGGCTCGAGTGGGCGGCGGCGTTCCAGCGCGCGCTGGAAGCGGGCGATGAGGTCGGCGGGCTCCATGGCGTCATTCCCCCAGCAGCGACTTGCGCGGCGGCGCGACCACGGGATCCAGCACGCCGCGCGGGCTGGTGGCGATGGTGCCGGCCAGGCCGCGGCCGGCACGGGCGCGGGCCTCGGCGCGGGCCTGCTGGCCCTGGTCCTCGGGCGTCGGCGCGGCCGGCGCGGGGGCCGGCGCGGGGGCCGGAGGCGGCGGGACGACGACCGGCTTCGGGGCGCGGAACAGGCCACCCATGCGCGTCACCTCATCCTGTTCGGGAAACCGGCCCCGAAAAGCCCGCGGGCCCGCCCCTGGTGAGGGGAGCGGGCCCGCGGCAGGTCGGGGAGGGGATCGGGAGGATGCCTCAGGGCGCAACTCGCCCGTTGGCGGAACGGGTTATGAACGGGGACGCGACGACAGTCAAGACATTTTTCCTATTGCGGTCGATTTTGCGGAACAGGCCCCAGGGCGTCAGGGCGAAGGGCGCGCCCGACCCCAGGACGGCCCGGCAGAGCGCGACGCAGCTGAAGGGCATGACGGGCGGCAGCCATGACCCGCGTGGGTTTCCGGGCACGAAGGGGCCCGTCACCGCCAAGCCGGCGCGACGATAGAAGCCCGGCAGGTCGAATTGCGCCGGCACCTCCAGCCGCGCCACCACCAGCCGGCCCGAGAGGGGATCCAGCACGGTCCAGCCGGCGGCGTCCTGAAGCACGGCGAAGCAGTGGCGGAACCCGGGGCGCAGCAGGCGCAGCCAGGGCTGGTCCGCCTGGCCGCCGAAGACGATCCAGGCGCGCTGCCCGGCCTGGGCGGCGCGGCGATGCGCGGGCCGGGGTGCGGCCGCACCCGGCTGCGTCGACGGCGGCGCGCCGTCCTGACGGCCGGCCGCGGCCATGGCGGGCCGCGGCGATGCCGCCTGCCGAAGCTGGTCGCCCGGGCCTGGCCAGGGCGTTGCCGGTGCCGTGGCGGTCACGTGGCGCCGCCGGGGAAGGGAAGGATGTCCGCGCCCTCGACCGGGGGCAGCGACGGCCCGTCCACGATGCCCTTCACCCGCAGCGGCCAGTCGAGCCGCGCCATCGCTTCCCGCCACAGCCGCCAGTCGCCCTTTTCCCGCGGATAGCGCGGGTCGGGCGCCTGCTGCCGTTCGCCCCAGATGCGCATGATGCGGACATGCTGCAGGTCGATGCGCCGCTGGCGGTACAGCCGGTCAAGGCATTTCACCACGTCGTCCGGCTCGCAGGGGCGGCCGACCAGCCCGGCGCCGGAGACGATGCGGGCGCCGTCGCGCCGGGCGACGAGCGCGGCCATGGTCCAGAACCAGGCCTCGTCCGGGCTGCGGAAGGGCTCGGTCCGCTGGCGGCCCTGCGGGCCGGGGGAGAAGCTGGGGCGGGTCGCGGTCATCGGGGGGAACGTCCTCTCTCGCCGGGTTGGAACATTCCATGAACGTATGCCTCATGCGCGCGTGGCGGCAAGAGGAAAAAAGGAAAATTCACCTATTGATCTCCGAACTGATACCTAGGATGTTATGCCCATGACACGATGCTGGATGAGACGGGCCGGGGGGCCGGGCGACGCATGAGCATGACCCATGACGATATCTGGCGGGCGCTCGACGCGCTGGCGGCGGAGAATGGGCTCTCCGCCTCCGGCCTCGCGCGCAAGGCCGGGCTGGACGCGACCGCCTTCAACCCGTCGAAGCGCATCGGCTCCGATGGCCGGGCGCGCTGGCCGTCGACTGAAAGCGTGGCGAAGGTGCTGGCCGCCACCGGCGCCGGCTTCGCCGAATTCGCCGCGCTGGTCACGGGCGCGGCGGCACTGCCGCGCAGCGGCCGCGGGGGGCTGGCACGACGCATTCCCCTCATCGGCCTCGCCCAGGCGGGCGGCGAGGGCTATTTCGACGATGGCGGCTATCCCGTGGGCGGCGGCTGGGACGAGATCGCGGTGCCGGAGATCGCCGATCCGAATGCCTATGCGCTGGAAATTTCGGGCGAGAGCATGGAGCCGGTGTTCCGCGACGGCGATGTCGTCATCGTCTCACCCGGCGCGCCGGTGCGGCGCGGCGACCGCGTGGTGGTGCGGACCCAGCAGGGCGAGGTGATGGCGAAGGAGCTGAAGCGGCAGAGCGCACGGCGCATCGAGTTGCGCAGCCTCAACCCCGCGCATCCGGACTACAGCTTCGATCTGCCGGAGATCGCCTGGATGCACCGGATCGTCTGGGCGACGCAGTAGGGGCCGCACCGGCCAGCCGGCGCGGCCGGGCCGGCGCCTGCTAAGGGACCAGGGATGGAGCCGCGAGGGAGCTTTCGGGCTTCCCCCGGACGCGGCCCGGGTTCGCACGCAGGGTGCTGTGCGCGCTGCGTGGGGCCCGTCAGGACGGAAAGGACCCGCCGAGACGCGTCGCGGCCCTTTGCAGAGCCGCCCTAGGCCGCGCGGCTCCGTGCCGGTTCCGCCGCCCGCCGCAGCTCGGCGGGCAGCAGCGGCCGCAGGCTTTCCAGGTCGCGTTCCGCCCGCATGGCGAGGTAGCAGGGCGCCCCTTCCTGGCGCAGCGCGACGGCGTGCAGGCCGATATCGGCATAGACGCGCAGATAGTCCTGCCCGACGCGCCAGAAGGCCGGATCGACCCCCGCCCGCTCGCACAGGTCGCGGAAGCGCCAGATGGCGGAGATGGCATCCCGCCGCTCGCCGGCCGGGTCGCCCAGCGCCAGCCACACGCCGTCGCGCCTCAGGAAGGCGAAGCCGGCCTTCTCCCCCTCCCCGAGCACCGCGCCATCGGCTTCGGCCGGCGCCATGGCGCCGAGCGCGGCCAGCCGCGCCCGCGTCCCGGCATCCCAGTCCAGCGGCCGGAACCGCGCCGGCCGCAGCAGCCGCACCATGCCGATCAGCAGCAGCACGCCGGTCAACCCGACGGTGAAGCGCAGGCTGTCCGGCGCGATCTCGGAGAACACCACCTCCCACCAGGACGCATCGGACACCCGGCCGCCATAGGCGACCAGCGCCAGGGTGATGCCGCAGAGCGCGACGGCCAGCAGCGGCACGAGCGCCTGGGGCGACAGGGGTTCGCGGACCAACCGGCTGTCGCGGTAGAAGGCGCCGCGCAGCGCCGCCACCAGGCCTGCCAGCAACAGGAAGGCGGCCCAGAGCCACCAGGCCTCCCCCCGCACCCAGGCGATGGCGGCGCCGTTCAGCAGCAGGAACAGCGTCAGCGCCCAGGCCATGGTCAGCCGGCGCAGCAGCCCATAAGCCATGACCAGAAGCAGCGAGCCGACGACGGACGCGGCGAAATGGGAGGCGAGGGCGGCCATGTGCCCGGCCCATTCCTCGATGATCGTCCCGCGGATCGGCAGTGCGCCGAGGAAGATCAGCAGCGCGCCGGCGAGCGCGACGAGGGAGGCGATGGCCGGCACCTCCAGCGTCTCGCTGCCGCGGCCCAGCGCCGTGACGCGGTCGAGGATGGCGCGGCGCTGCCCCAGTTCGAACCCCACGAAGAGCGCGCCGGAGATGAACAGCGGCACGATGTAGTAGTAAAGCCGGAAGACCAGCAGCGCGCCGATGACCTCGGGCGCAGGCATGTAGGGCTGCAACCCGATGAGGATGGCGCCGTCGAAGACGCCCAGGCCGCCCGGGACATGCGCCGCGATGCCGGCGGTGTAGGAGGCGAGATAGATCCCGAGGAAGCGGAGGAAGGTCAGCCCCTCGGCGGCCGGCAGCAGGGTGTAGAAGATCGCCGCCGTCACCGCGACGTCCACGGTGGCCAGCGCGGTCTGCATCAGCGCCATGCGCGGCCCCGGCAGGTCCAGCTGGTGGCCGAAGACGCGGATATGCTGCTTGAAGCGGCTTAGGACGATGTAGGTGCCGACGATGCCCCAGAGCGGCAGGGCACAGGCCTGCAGGACCCAACGCGGGACATGGCTGCCGAACCAGGGCACCACCTCCGGCTCGAACACCAGGACGAGCCCGCCCAGCGCCATGCCGCCCAGGCCGAAGGTCAGGCTGGTGAAGCCGACCACCTTGGCGATCTCCAGCGGCGTCAGCCCCCAGGCGGAGTACAGCCGGTAGCGCACCGCGGCACCCGAGACGGCGGCGAAGCCCAGGTTGTGCGCCAGCGAATAGCCGCAGAAGGAGGCGAGGAAGCTCTTCGGCCAGGACACCGGCCGCCCGGCATAGATGGAGCCGAGCTTGTCGTAGATGGCGAGCACGAGATAGGCGAGCACGGTCCAGCCGGCCGCCAGCCAAAGCGCGACCGGCGGGATGGCGTCCATGGCCTTGCGGATGTCGGCGACCGAGAGATCGCGGAACTCCTTCTGGACGACGTAGATGGCGCCGGCGAGCAGCGCCACGCCGAAGACCGCTGGGCCGTTCCGGCGCAACCAGGCGAAGCGGCCGGTCATCGCCCGCGCGCATCCCTGGCCGGCCGCGGGGGCTGGGTGGCCGGTCCAGCCCTCACGCCGCGTCGGCCCGGCGTGCCAGCGCGGTCTCGATCAGGCCTATGGTCCCGGCGATGCCGTAGAGCGCGACGAAGCCGCCGAAGCGCGGCCCTTCCTTCTGGCCGAGCAGCACCTGGTACAGGCACCCGAACCAGTCGCGGAGATTGGCGAAATCATGCCGCTTGCCGACCTCGTAGAGCAGGTTCTGGATCGCCTCGGCATCGCTGTCCGCCGGCAGCGCCCGCAGCACCTGCAGCAGGTCCTCCAGCGCGGCGCGCTCGGTCGCGCTCGGCAGGCGGTGCACCTTCTCCGGCGCGACGAAGTCCCGGTAATAGGCCACGGCGCAATCCGCCAGCCGCGCCAGCATCGGGTGGCTGTCCGGCGTCACGCCGGGCGCGTAGCGGCGGATGAAGCCCCAGAGGATGGCGGCATCATCCGCATTCACCACGCTGGCGAGGTTCAGCAGCATGGCGAAGGAAATGGGCGAGCCCGGGTCGTTGCTGCCGCCATTGTGGATGTGGAAGGCGGGGTTCGCCGGGTCCGGCTGCGCCTTCAGCTTCTCCAGGTTAGCCAGGTATTCGTCCACCGCGCGCGGAATGGAATCGAAATAGAGCCGCTTCGCCCGCTGCGGCGCCTGATACATGAATTGCCCCAGGCTCTCATTGGGCGCGTAGCGCAGCCATTCCTCGATGGTCAGGCCGTTGCCCTTGGACTTGCTGATCTTCTGCCCGTGCTCGTCCAGGAACAGCTCGTAGGTGAAGCCGACTGGCGGCGTCCCGCCAAGGATGCGGCAGATGGCGCCGGACAGGCGCACCGAATCGATCAGATCCTTGCCCGACATCTCGTAGTCGACACCCAGCGCATACCAGCGCAACGCCCAGTCGGCCTTCCACTGCGCCTTGCAGCCGCCGCCGGTGATGCGCGTCCCCTGCCGCGTCCCGGTGTCGGGATCGATCCAGACCAGCAGGTCGTCCTGCGGTCGCACTTCCTCCATTGGCACCTGCATCACCACGCCCGTCTCCGGATGGATGGGCAGGAAAGGCGAATAGGTGGCCCTTCGTTCCGGACCGAGGGTGGGGAGGATGACGTTCCTCACGGCCTCGTGCCGTTCCGCCATGCGCAGCAGCGCCGCATCGAACCGGCCGGACCGGTAGTAGTGGGTGGAGGAGGCGAACTCGTACTCGAAACCGAAGGCGTCCAGGAAGGCCTGCAGCCGGGCGTTGTTATGCGCCCCGAAGCTGGGATGGGTGCCGAAGGGGTCGGGGATGGCGGTCAGCGGCCGGCCGAGATGCTTCGCCAGCATCTCCTTCTCCGGCACGTTGTCCGGGACCTTCCGCAGCCCGTCCATGTCGTCCGAGAAGGCGATCAGCCGGGCAGGCCGCCCGGTCAGCCGCTGATAGGCGCGCATGACCCAGGTGGTCCGCGCCACTTCCCCGAAAGTGCCGATATGGGGCAGGCCGGAAGGCCCATACCCGGTTTCGAACAGGGCGGCCCGATCCCCCTCGGCCGGTTTCGGCGCCGCGTCCAGGCGGTCGGCGACCTTGGCGGCCTCCTCGAAGGGCCAGGCCTTGACGGAGCGAAGGGAGGGATCGGCGGTCATCCGGGGCAGATGGCAGGGGGCGGCGGCGGGGTCAACGCGCGAAGCCGCCCCGGGGTCGCGTGGCCCCGGCCAAGGCGGCAGGCCTCCCTCCGCCCCGGATATCCGGGGCGGCCTGGCGCTCGCGACCGGTCAGGCCGGCGCCCCCGCCCCTGGTCCAGGCAGGCTACTGGTCTCCCCCCTGTTGCAGCCGCCCGTCGCAGAACGCAGCACGAACGCCGTGCGCCACGCACCCCTTCTCCCACAATCAGGACTCGGCGGGATTGCATGCGGGCCGCAGTCCATGATCGCCCGGTGTTGCCGGCCGCCGCGTTGGCCCGCCCATTTCGGCTTGCCGCGCCGCTGCCGCTGGCCGACGCTCCTCCCCCTAACGGCCGGGGACCGGGCATGGGCTGGATCGAGACATCCTACATGGGCCGCAAGGGCGTGGCACGAGGCCGGCGCGGCCGCACCCATGCGCTGACCGAGGCGGTGCAGGGCCAATACCGCTATGTCTACGGTCCCTATGCCGACCCGGTGCTGCGCATCGTCCCCGGCGATGTCGTGGCGGCCGAGACGCATGACGCCTTCGAGGGCAAGATCAAGGCGGAGACCGACAGCCCCTCCGCTTTGTTGCGCATGCCCTTCCTGAACCCGCAGAACGGCCCGATCGCGGTCGAGGGGGCGGAGAAGGGCGATGTGCTCTGCGTCCATATCCTCTCGATCGAGCCGCGCGGGCCGCAGCCGGTCGGCACCACCGCGCTGATCCCCGAATTCGGCGGCCTGGTGGCGACGCCGGCGACGGCCATGCTGAACAAGCCGCTGCCCGAGCGGGTCAAGAAGATGGAGGTGACGACGTCGGGCGTGAAATTCAGCGACCGCGTGACGCTGCCCTACGAGCCCTTCATCGGCACGCTGGGCGTCAGCCCGGAGATCGAGGCCGTTTCCTCCCTGCAGCCGGACTACTGGGGCGGCAACATGGACCTGCCGGACGTGGCACCGGGCGCGGTGGTGTATTTCCCGGTCCACCACAAGGATGCCTATCTCTATCTGGGCGACTGCCATGCGCGACAGGGCGATGGCGAGTTGTGCGGCGTGGCGGTGGAGATGCCGGCGGTGGCCACGGTGCAGGTCGACCTGATCAAGGGCTGGTCGATCCCCGGCGTGCGGCTGGAGAACGAGGCCTTCATCATGTCCGTCGGCAGCGCCCGCCCGATGGAGGATGCCGCGCGCATGGCCTATCGCGACCTGATCCGCTGGATGGTGGAGGATTTCGGCTTCGAGGAGGGGGAGGCCTATTTCCTCTGCACCCAGGCCGGGAAGATGCGCGTCGGCAACATGGTCGACCCGAAATACACGCTCGGGGCTTCGATCCTGAAGGCCTACATCGCCTGACCAAGAGGGGGAGAGCATGGACCTGGGACTGAAGGGGCTGCGCGCCATCGTCACCGGCGGTAGCAAGGGCATCGGCCGGCGCTGCGCCGAGCTCTTTGCCGAGGAAGGCGCGCATGTCGCGATCTGCGCCCGCAACGCCGCCGAGGTGGAGGCGACCGTTGCCGGCCTGAGCACCAGGGGCGTGACCGCCCTCGGCCAAGCCGTGGACGTGGCGGACAAATCGGCGCTCGAGGGCTGGGTCGCCGCCTCCGCCGCGGCGCTGGGCGGCATCGACATCGTCGTCGCCAATGTCTCCGCCCTCGCGGTCGCCGACGACGAGGCTGCCTGGAAGGCGGGCTTCGAGACGGACATGATGCACACGGTGCGCGTGGTGAATGCCGCCATGCCGCATCTGGAGGCGTCGAAGGCCGGGTCGATCGTCGCGGTCAGCAGCGTCTCCGGCCGCGAGATCGACTTCACCGGCCCGGCCTATGGCGCCTTCAAGGCGGCGCTGGTGCATTACGCCCAGGGGCTGGCCTATCGCCTGGCCGGCAAGGGCATCCGCGCCAACAGCGTCTCCCCCGGCAATACCTATTTCGAGGGTGGGATCTGGCAGTGGATCGAGACCAACAATGCCGCGCTGTTCCAGGAGGCGCTGGCCCTCAACCCAACCGGCCGCATGGCGAAGCCGGAGGAGATCGCGCGCGGCGTGGTCTTCCTGGCCAGCCCCGCATCCAGCTTCACCACCGGCACGAACCTGGTCATCGACGGCGCGCTGACCCGCGGCGTGCAGCTGTGACCCGACGGGCGCCGCGGCCCCGCTGACCACGTGGGGCGGGCCGGCATCGCGCTCCCCGGCATGATCCTGCCCGGCATGGCGCTTGCACGCCCCGAACCGGCGCACCTGTGACGGGCGCGCGCACCGAGGGCAAGCGCATGGCCAAGCGCCGGATGCATCTGGGCTTCGATTTTTCCTACTCCCACATGGGCGGGCGCTGGCGGATGCCCGGCGCCTGGCCCGGCCACACCTTCCCGGACGTGGCGATGTTCGAGGAGATGGCCCGCATCGCCGAGCGCGGGCTGCTGGACATCGTCTTCTCCGGCGACGGCACCGGCGTGCCGGACACCTGGCGCGGGTCCCGCGACGCGGCGGTGGAATGGGGCATGAACTGGCCGCGCCAGGACCTGACGCCCTATGCCGTCGCCATGGCCCGCGTGACGAAGCATGTCGGCTACGGCCTGACCTTCTCCTCGACCTTCCTGCACCCCTACTACTGCGCGCGGCTGCTGAACTCGCTGGACCACATCACCGGCGGGCGCATCGCGATGAACCTGGTGGCCTCCACGCGGCTGTCCGACCATGCCAATTACGGCCATGACGAGCTGCCGGACCACAATGCCCGCTACGACCGGATGGAGGAGTTCACCGATGTCCTCCGCCTGCTCTGGGACAGCGTGGACCCGGACGCGATGCTGTGGGACCGCGCGACCGGCCGCGTCGGCGACCCGGCGAAGCTGCGGGACGTGCGGCATGCCGGCCGCTTCTTCAAGGTCACCGGCCCGCTGAACACGCCGCCTTCGCCGCAGGGGCGGCCGGTGCTGATCCAGGCCGGCGGCTCGCCGCGCGGCATCCGCGCCTCCGCCCATGTGGCGGACCATGTCTTCGGCGGCGACATGGATCTCTCGCTGCAAGTGCGGCAGCGCGCGGCGCTGGACGAGGCGCTGCGGGCGATCGGCCGCGACCCGGAGCAGGTGGGCATCCTCTGGCAGACGCCCATCGTGGTGGCGGAGACCGAGCGGGAGGCGCTGGCGCGGCGCGACCTGCTGCTCACCTCCATCCCGCCCGAGGCGGTGGGGGCTTATCTCTCCTACAATGCGGGCTACGACTTCTCCACGCTGCCGGCGCGTTTCACCTTGCAGGAACTGCATGCCGAGATCATCGCCGGCCAGGCCTCCCCCATGGGATTTCTGAAGGAGCTGTCGGTGCGGCTGGGCGAGGATGCCGAGCTGACGCGGGAGGAGTTCTTCGAGCACGGCCTGCGGGAGGCGACAGTGTATGACCGCACCCTCGCGGGATCGCCGGCGCAGCTGGCCGACCGGCTGGAGGAGCTGTTCGAGGCGACGGGCTCCCGCGGCGGCTTCATGCTGGGCCACACGGTCGCCATGCCGCCGGACCTAGTCGGCATTGCCGACCTGCTGGTGCCGGAGTTGCAGCGCCGCGGCCGGTTCCGCCGGGAGTACCGGTACCACACGCTGAAGGAGAACCTGGCCGATAGTTGACGCCACATTGGCGAGAACTGCATTTCTGACAGCACTCGACGGTTGTGTCCTGGCTTATCGTCCGAGTTTTCGGTCCGCCAGCCCTCCCGCAACCCTCAGTTTCACAACGACACCGGTCCGGTTCCATGGCAGGATTGCGGCCATGTCATGGACGGCGCCCGCATGGGGCCGCAGCATGCGGGAAGGAGAGGATGATGGCGGCGACCCGGTCTGATCGGACCCCGTGGCCTGCCGGCCGGGCCCGCGCCGGACGCTGAGCCATGGCGACCTCCACCGGCCGCAACGGCCGGGAGACCATCACCGGCAGGTCGAAGCGGCCCGACGCGCTCCGGGGCGATGGCGGCAACGCTTCCATCGAGAGTCGCGTCGTGGCGGCCAGTGAGGCCGGCAACCCCTTCGCCCCCCGCGCCGCGGACGCGATGGCCGACGGCGCAACCGAAAGCGACGTTTGTGGCAGGCCGGGCTGGAGCCTTCCGAGCGCCTGCCGCGTCGTGCCGGCAGGCCTGACCAGGTCCAGTGCAACGACAGCATACGAGGCCGCAGGATGAGCGGATCGGTCAACAATGATCCCGACGTGTTCGGTACGCCCGGACCCGACACCATCCTCGGCGGCGCTGCGACTCAGATCATCCGGGGTGACGACGGCGACGACCTGATCGACGGGGGTGGCGCCGCCCCGGGCGAGAACGACCAACTCCAGGGCGAGGGCGGCAATGACACGCTGCTTGGCGCCGTGGCCGGGAGCACGCTGCTCGACGGTGGGCCAGGCGACGACCGTCTCCTGTCCGCCACGCCCGATCTCGACACCCTGGTGGGCGGGGAGGGCAACGACACCATCATCGGCAGCGGCGTCGGCTTCGCATACATCGCCGGCGACGATTACGCCGACCTGTTCAGCGTGAATGGCGGCAACGACCCCGGCGGCAGTGACCTGCTGATCGGGCTCGACGGCGGGCGGTTCATCGCCGGCGGCGGCGGCAACGACACGATCTTTGCCGGCGGCAGCCTGCCCGCCGGCCCCGATTCCGTGCTCGGCGGCGATGGCGACGACATGCTCGTGCTGCGCGGCCGCCCGCAGGACTACCTGTTCACCCAGGACGCCTCGACCCTCTTCAACGGCGGCATCGGCTTCCTGAGCATCGCCGCCAATGGTGGCCTGGCAACCGAGAACCTGCTGTTCCGCAGCGTGGAAAAGCTTGCCTTCGGGCTCGACGCCGTGGCGCTGGAGAGCGGCGAAGCACCGATTGCGCTGGTGGACATCAGCCTGCTGTTCGGCGCGGACCGCCCGCCCATCGCGGTCGCCGATACGGTCGTCGCGCCGCGTGACGCGACGACCATCGTCGTCAGCCTTGCCGACCTCTTCGCCAATGACGTTGTGCTGGACGGCAATGCCTTCCTGCTGGGGTTCGTGACGACCACGAATCCGCCGATCGTCAGCGTTGCCATCAATAATTTCCCGGGAAGCTTCGATCCGGCGCTGTATCCGGACGGCGTTCTGGAGTTCACGCTCAGCGCGCCGCTGACCAGCGCCATCACCTTCCAGTACGCCCATCTCAACGACCCGGGCGCAACTCCTGGGAATACCGCCACCGTCACCGTGCAGCCTGCCGCCCCGGGCAGCGTGGCGAATGACCGGGTGCGCGGCAATGTCGGCGGGGAGATCGTCATCCCCTTCGCTGTGCTGCTGGCCAACGACAGCGGCGTCACCATCACCGAAGGGAGCTATTTGCCACCGTCGGATGGCAGCTATGTCGTCGCCATCGACCGCAGCTTCGAGCTGTTCCGGCTCTTCCATTACGGCACGGCGCCGCAGACCGCCGAGTTCACCTATACGGCGCGGGATGCCGGCGGATCCGCCTACATCGCCACCGTCACCGTCGATATCGACAACCGCCTGCCCATCGCTACCGACCAGACTCTCTATGTGCTGCCCGGCGTTGCCAACAGCTTCGAGTGGGGCGACATCGTGCGCATCCCGGCGAATGCCGACCCGGATGGCGATGCGCTGACGCTTGCGTTCTACAACGGCAGCGGCAGCAGCCCGTTCGGCACGCTGACCGGTTTCGGCGATGCCGACCTTGGCGGCATCACCTTCACGCCGCTTGCCGACTATGCCGGCGGCTTCTCCATCCAGTATGCGATCACCGACCTCGCCGACCTCGGTGGCGCGCTGCCGCAGGGACCCTATGTCACCGCGACGCTGACCTTCGCGGTAGGAGGACCGCTCGTCGCCCGGGATGACGGGCCGGTGGTCGCCACCATCGCCCGCGCCGGCTTCCTGACCGGCAACCGCGTGCTGGCGAACGACACCGGCTCCGACCTCAGCATCATCGGCCTGCTCGACGACCGCGGCACCGCCGACCCGGGCGACGACCAGGTGGTGTCCCGGCTCACCACGGCCGCGGGCACGCTTGTGGTCCTGCGGGCCGTGACCCCTGGCGAGCTTGGCACAGCCGATGGCTCGACCGCGGTCTTCGACCTGAACCCCTTCGGCACGCTGCTCGGCCAGCAGACCGCCTATGCCGGGCCGGACCGCTTCACCTATGTCGTGCAGGACAGCCTCGGCCGGCAGGCACGGGCGAGCGTCAGCCTGGACTTCGCCAACCGCCTGCCGGTCGCGGTCAACGACAGCCTGACGGTGGCCGCCGGCAGCACGCTGCGGTTCGCGCGCAACGATCTCCTCGCCAATGACAGCGACCCCGATCCCGGCCAGGTGCTGCGCGTCGCCGGCTACGCCGTCCAGAACCAGGCTGGCGAGGGCAGGCTCGACGTCGATCCCAACGACCCGAATTTCCTGGTCTACACGCCGCGCAGCCCGTCCTGGACGGGCAGCGAGAGCTTCCGCTACTTCATCACCGACGACAGCGATCCGGCCGGCACGCTGAGTGGCGCCGCCAACGCGCTGATCACCTTCACCGTCGGCGCGCCGCCGCCGGTCTTCCAGATCACCGCGGTGAGCCCCGAGCGCGTCGCGGAAGGCACCGCGCCCGGGTCTGCCAACAGCTTCAGCGTCAGCGTCGCGCGGGTGAGCGGCGATCTTGGCGCGGCCCGTGTCTTCATCGAGATCCAGGGCGCCGGCGCCGCGCCGGTCGGCCTCGACGACTTGGTCGATGGCCTGGGCAACGGCTACCTGCTCGACTTCGCCCCCGGCCAGATGACCGCGACGCTGAGCGTGCCGATCACGCTGGACAGCATGCTTGAGCCGGACGAAACCGTGCGGGTCACGCTTTCCCTCAGCACCTATGGCGGGGTGGATACGACGCCCTTTTTCGTCACCATCCTCGATGACGACCTGCCACCGCCGATCTTCCAGATCACCGCGGTGAGTCCCGAGCGCGTCGCGGAAGGCACCGCGCCCGGGTCTGCCAACAGCTTCAGCATCAATCTGGTGCGGGTGAGCGGCGATCTCGGACCGGCCCGGGTCTTCGTCGAGATCCAGGGCGGCGGCGCCGTGCCGGTCGGCCTCGACGACCTGTTGAACGGTTTGGGCAATGGCTACGCGGTCGACTTCGCCGCCGGCCAGACGACCGCGACGCTGAGCGTGCCGATCACGCCGGACAGCACGAATGAGCCGGACGAGACCGTGCGGGTCGCGCTGTCGTCCAGCACCTTCGGCGGGGTGGATCCGACGCCCTTCTTCGTGACCATCCTCGACGACGACCTGCCGCCGCCTGTCTTCCAGATCACCGCGGTGAGCCCCGAGCGCGTCGCGGAAGGCACCGCGCCCGGGTCTGCCAACAGCTTCAGCGTCAGCGTGGCGCGGGTCAGCGGCGATCTCGGCGTGGCCCGTGTCTTCATCGAGATCCAGGGCGCCGGCGCCGCGCCGGTCGGCCTCGACGACCTGGTCAATGGCCTGGGCAATGGCTACGCGGTCGATTTCGCCGCCGGCCAGACGACCGCGACGCTGAGCATGCCGATCACGCCGGACAGCACGAATGAGCCGGACGAATCGGTGCGGGTCGCGCTGTCGTTCAGCACCTTCGGCGCGGTGGATACGACGCCCTTCTCCGTCACCATCCTCAACGACGACGTGGCGAACCTCCCGCCCGTGGCGCTTGCCGACAGCTACACCACGCGGCCGGGCCGGGCACTGACCATCGACGCGCCGGGCCTGCTCGCCAATGACAGCGACCCGAACGGCGATGCGCTGATCGTCGGCGGCTTCCTCCCGCCCGCGAACGGGCAGCTCGATATCGTCACGAGCGGCAGCTTCATCTACACGCCCAATGCCGGCTTCGTCGGCCGGGACAGCTTCACCTACCGTGCCTTCGACGGCACGGTGTTCGGCAACTTCACCACCGTCACCATCGATGTGGTCAACGCTGCCCCCGTGGCGGTCGCCGACAGCTACACCGTGCAGGAAGGCCGGTTGCTGACGGTGGCGGCCCCCGGGCTGCTGGCCAATGACAGCGACCCGGATGGCGACACGCTTGCGGTGACCGGTTTCTTCGAGCCGGCGAACGGCACCGTCAGCTTGGTGACGAACGGTGGGCTTACCTATACGCCGAACCCCGACTTCGCCGGGACCGGCAGCTTCGCCTACGTCCTGTCGGATGGGACCATGACCACCAACGGCACGGTGACGATCACCGTGGTGGAGGGCACCCCGGTCGGCGTGGCGGACCGCTACAGCGTCCGCGCGGGCCAGGTGCTGACGATCGCCGCACCTGGCGTGCTGGCCAATGACAGCGACCCGAACGGTGACGCGCTCACCGTGATCGCCGTGTCCGCAGCGGCGAACGGCGCCACCAATCTGGTGACGAATGGCAAGCTGACCTACACGCCCGATCCTGGCTTCGTCGGGCAGGACAGCTTCGGCTACATCATCAGCGACGGCGTGCTGCGGTCGGGGCTCATCTCCATCACCATCGACGTGACCAATGCGCCGCCGGTGGCCGTCGCCGACAGCTTCACCGTGCAGGAGGGCCGGACGCTGACGGTGGCGGCGCCTGGTCTGCTGGCCAACGACAGCGACCCGGACGGCGACGCGCTCTTGGTGACCAGCTTCTTCCAGCCGACGAACGGCACCATGCGGGTAGTGACGGACGGCACCCTCACCTACACGCCGAACCCTGGCTTCGTGGGGACGGACAGCTTCGTCTACAGGGTCTCGGACGGAATCGCGACCGACATCGCCATGGTGACCATCACCGTGCTCGAGGGCAACCCCGTCGGCGGGGCGGACCGCTACAGCGTCCATGCGGGCCAAGTGCTGACGGTCCCGGCTCCCGGCCTGCTGGCCAACGACAGCGACCCGAACGGGGACCCGATCTTCGTGATCGGGGTCTACCTGCCGGCGAACGGTACGATCGACCCCAGGCTGAACGGTTTCCTCAGCTACACGCCGAACCCGGGCTTCGTCGGCCAGGACAGCTTCACCTACAGCCTCAGCGATGGCGTGCTGGGAAGCGATCTCGTCACCGTCACCATCGACGTGACCAATGCGCCGCCCGTGGCGGGCGCCGACAGCTACACCGTGGTGGCGGGTCGGACGCTGACGGTGGCGGCCCCGGGGCTGCTGGCCAATGACAGCGACCCGGATGGCGATACGCTCCAGGTGGTCGCCTTCTTCGAAGCGGCGAACGGTAGGGTCGACCCGGTGACGGACGGCACCTTCACCTACACGCCGAACCCTGGCTTCGTCGGGACGGACAGCTTCATCTACAGGCTCTCGGACGGATTCGTCACGACCGACGGGTCGGTGACCATCGCCGTGGTCCCGGACACCTCCGCCGACCTGTCGGTCAGCCTCGTCATCAACGCCGCCGAGCTCCCGGCCGGCGACACCACCGATCTCGTGGTCCGCGTCGACAATGCCGGCCCCGCCAGCAGCGGCGGTACGGTCCAGCTCACGCCAGGCCTTGGGGTAAGCTTCCTCGGCGGCGGCGAAGGCTTCGATCCGGCGACCGGGATCTGGACATTCGGCCCGATCGCGGCCGGCGGCTTCGCCGAATTCGCCATCGAGACCCTCTTCGCCACCGCCGGCACGCCGGACATCGTGGCCGAGCTGGTCACCGCCTCCGCCCCCGACCCCGACAGCACGCCTGGCAACGGCATCGGCAACGGCGAGGACGACGTGGCGGGCGCCAGCATCGCGGTCACGGTCCCGCCCGCGAGCGTGGCCCTGCAGACGGCGGATGTCGGCAGCGTGTCGGAGGGCAATGCACCGGCGTCCGGCGCCCTGGCCTTCACCATCCTGCGCAGCGGCAATCTCGACATCGTCTCGACGGTCGCCTTCACCCTCGGCGCGGGCCCGGGCCAGAGCGTCACCGCGGACGATATCGGGACCGTGGCCGTCGGTGGCACCGGGCTCGGCAGTGGCCTCGGCACCTATGCCGTGACCTTCGCGCCCGGCGAGGCGAGCCGCACCATCAGCGTCTTCAGCACCGGCGACCGCAATCCGGAGGACGATGAATCCATCCGGCTGACGCTGACCGGCGCCACCGGCGCGACGCTGTCCACCACCGGCCCGCTGAGCGCGACCGGCACCATCGCCAACGACGACGTCTATCCGACGGTCGGCTTCACCGCGCGCAGCGTCGGCGTGGTGCCGGAGGGCGACGACCCCGCCGACGGCGGCGTGCTGACCTTCACGCTCGCCCGCACCGGCGACCTCGACGTCCGCTCGGTGCTGACGCTCGGCGTCTTCCTCGACGTGGACAGCACGAATGACGACCTGTCGCGCATCGCCTGGGGCGGCAACGGCCTCGGCAGCACGACCGGCACCTACGAGATCGTGTTCGAGCCGGGCCAGGCCACGGGCGTCCTGACCGTCGCGGCGCGTGGCGACCGCCTGCCCGAGCCGACCACCGTCGTCGTGCTCGAGCTCTCGCCGGTTGCCGACGTCACGACCAACCCCGCGACCGACACCGCTGCCGGCGGCTTCGAGGACGACGATGTCTATCCGGTGATCGGCTGGGCCGCGACCGATGCTGGCGCGGTGCTGGAAGGCGACGGGCCGGGCCCCGGCGGGCTGCTCGCGTTCACGCTGACCCGGACCGGCGATCTCTCCTACGCCTCGGGCGTGACCTTCTCGGTCGGGGCCGGCGCCGGCGGCACCACCAGCGACGACATCGCCCTGGTGGCCCTGGGCGGCACCGGCCTCGGCAGCGGCTTCGGGACCTACACCGCCGGCTTCGCCCCGGGCCAGGCGAGCCTGACCATCGTCCTGGGGGCCGCGACCGACCGCGTGCCGGAGCAGGCGGAGGGCGTGGCGCTGACCCTGCTCTCGGCCACCGAGGGCACGCTGGTCCAGATGGCGGCGCGAACCGCCATCGGCCGCATCCTGAACGACGACCCCGTCACCGGCACGCCGGGGCCCGACAGCCTGGCGGGCCGCCCCGGGGCTGACACGCTGCTCGGCCTCAGCAGCAACGACACGCTGGCGGGCGGCGGCGGGGCGGATTCGCTCGATGGCGGCGCCGGCCGCGACATCGCCGTCTTCGGCATCGGCGCGGATGCCGCCACCTGGCAGGCGGACTTGGTGGCCGGCACCTGGACGGTCACCAGCGCCCTCGGCGTCACGACGCTGCGGGATGTCGAGGTGCTGCAATTCTCCGACCGCAGCGTGCGCCTGCCGGGCGCGGTCACCCCGCAGGACCTCGACGGCAACGGCGCGGCCGACATCCTCTGGCAGGCGGCGGGTGCGCCGCTGGTGCTGTGGTCCATGCAGGGCCTGGCCGCGACCGTCGCGGCGATCGGATTCGTCGGTCCGGAATGGTCCGCATCGGGCACCGGCGACCTGGATGCTGACGGCAAGGCGGACCTGCTCTGGCGCGCGCGGGATGGCAGCCTGGTCGGCTGGCGGATGGACGGGCCGGCGGTGACGAACGGCGCGCTGATCGGGCAGGTGGACCCGTCCTGGCAGGTCGCCGCCCTGGCCGACACGGATGGCGACGGCAAGGCAGACATCCTCTGGCGCAATGCCGATGGCAGCGTCGTGCTGTCCCGCATGGACGGCCTCGTGGTGCAGTCCTTCGCCAGCCTCGGCAATCCCGGCCTGGACTGGCAGGTGGCGGCGGCAGCGGACCTCGATGGCGACGGGCGGGCGGATATCCTGTGGCGCGCGGCCGACGGAACGGTCGTGCTGTGGCGTATGGATGGCGCCACGGTGCTCGGCGGCGGGGCGATCGGCACGGTGGAGACCAGCCAGCAGGTCGCCGGCACGGGCGACCTGGACGGCGACGGCCGCGCCGACATCCTATGGCGCAACGGCAACGGCACCGTCGTGGGCTGGCTGATGGACGGGACGACGGTGCGGCAGGCGGCCATCATTGCCGCGCCGGGTCCGGACTGGGACATCGCCGCCATCGGCGACTACGATGGCGACGGACGGTCAGACCTGCTCTTCCGCGGGCTGGACGGGTCGGCGGTGATCACGCTGATGAACGGGCTGACACCGGTCGGCGGCGGCGCATTGCCCAACCCGGGTACGGATTGGGTCGTCCTCTAGGCCCGCGGCCCGGCGCCGCGGCGTGGTCAGCCGGGGCCTTGCCCCGCCCCGGCCTCCCTCAGGCCCCGCCGCGACGCTTCTCGCCGGCGCCAGGCGACCGGGGCACGGTCGGTCCGCAGTGCCTGCGGCAGGCGACCACGCATGGCCAGCGCGGCGGCCAGCAGCCAGGCGACGCCGCCCGCCGCGATCTCCGCCAGCAACGTGGCCCAGGGCGGTGCCGCCAGGTTGTCCCGCGCCAGCAGAACTGCCGCTGCCATGACCAGGCCGGCGAAGACACCGGGGGCAACCTTGCGCGCCAGCCAGGCGGGGGACCGGCCGATCTCCCGCAGCACCAGGATGGTCAGCACCGGCGGCAGCGCCAGGGATGGCAGCACCCAGGCCAGCGCCGCGCCCTCGGCCGTGTGCGGCCGGACGATGGCCAGCGCCGCCAGCGGCAGGGCCAGCGTCACCGCAGCGATCTCCAGGTTCCGCCGCGCCTTCCCCAGCGCGACGAACAGGCTGTGCGTATCGCCGTAGAGGAAAGTGAGGGCGGCGCCACAGGCGACGATCCGCGCCGCTTCCCCGAGTCCCGCCCAGGCCGGGCCCAACAGCAGCGCCACCATGTCCGGGGCGACGAGGCCCAGGCCGAGGCAGATCGGCAGGGCCAGCATCGACTGCAGCTCGGCCAGTTCGCCATAGCGTTCCGCCAACGCCTCCCGGTCATGCTGCAGGGCGCAGAGCCGGGCCATGGAGATGCGGGAGACGGTCTGCCAGACCACCGCGACGGCGGCATCGACCAGCCGGAAGGCGAAATGCGCCACCGCCAGCACGCCCGGCACCACCAGGATGCTGAGCGCGAGGAGGAAGAGCCGGTACTTGCCCGCCTGCACCACGGCGGCGGCGATCTGCGGCAGGGCGATCGGCCAGAGATCGGCCAGCGCCGCGCGGTCCAGCCGCGGCCGCAGGCCAAGGCCGCCGCGCAGCATCAGCAGGAAGGTGACCAGGGTGGAGACCGCCTGCGCGCCGATCATCGCCCAGGGCCCGTGCCCGGTCCAGGCAAGGCCGAGGCCGACCGCCAGCGCCACCGGCTGCCCCAGCAGCAGCCGGCCCGACAGCAGGCGGAACCGCTGATCCCGGACATAGAGGCCGGAGGCGGTGCCGGAGAAGGCGGCCATGGGCAGCAGCGGCGCCAGCGCCAAGGCGAGCCAGATGATCACCGGCTCCCCAGCCTCCCGCGCCAGGAGCGGGCCGAGGGCGGCGACGACGGCACCGCCCAGGATGCCGAACAGCACCGCGGCGGTGGCCGCGCTGTCGGCATGCCGCTGCTCCAGCTTGGCCAACCGCACCAGCGAGTCGGGAAAGAGTGACCCGACCACCAGTTCGGCGATCAGGAAGGCGGCGATGGCGACGGTGCCGGTGCCGGCGGCATGCGGGCCGATGACCCGGCCGATGACCAGCATGGACAGCAGGGAGAAGCAGGCGGCAGCGATGCTCTCGGCGAGCACCCAGACCGGCGCATGGGCCGATGGGAGGCGAAGGGGCAAGGTTGGGTGTCCGGAGAAAGGGCGGGCGCACTGACGCAAGACCTCCCGCGCCCGGCGGTGGCCGGCGCGCGGGACGTGAGGCTGGGGACCGACGGAAAACGGCCGGTCCGGGCCAGGGGTCAGGGCGGCGTCACGCCGGCTGCATCGGACATGGGGAGACGGCTAGGGCCATGGCACGCCACGGTCCAATGGACAGACGGTGATTCCGGTTGCGCAGCGGTCTCCGTTGGGGAGGGCGGCCAGGGGAGGGAAAGGATCCTGCGGCAGGAGTGTTCCTGCGTACGCATGGCTTCCACCCGATATGGTGGGTGACAATGCGATAGTGCCACCATATATGGATTGGAAGGCCCCGGGCTTCGGGGCCGCATGGAAGGCCAGCAATGGACGGTTCCCTCCCCGGCGCGGATTGGGCGCGGCATGTCAGGCTCCCGGGAGCCAGCTTCGGCACGGTCCCGGCGCCCGCGCGCGCACTCGACCCAGGCATGGGGATCGCGGTCGCACGCCGCACCATCTTCCGGCCGGAGGATAAGGAGGACTTCGGCCGCGTCGCCGACCGCGTGGCCGCCGGCAACATGGCGCTGCTCGGCGCCGAGGCGGACCCGGTGGAGCAGGCGCGGCTGCGCAACGCCATCGCGAGCGGCGCCCTCATCACTTCCGGCCGGCACCTCCAGCATGGCGATGCGGCGCAGCCGGGCCGGAACATGGAAGTGTTCACCAATTGTGCGACCGCCGCAGCCTCTTTCAGCCTGTTCTACCTGCTGCTGAACGGCAGCGGCGTCGGCCGCGCCTATGACGACGACCTGGCGGTGGTGGATTGGGGCCGGGCGCCGCGCCTGCTGCTGCGGCTTGACCCGAACCATGCCGATTGGCCCCGCACCCGCGCCGACCTGCACCGCTTCGGCGCGGAGTTCGGCCTGCTGCCCTGGGGCGCGACCCTCGAGGCCTTCTCGGCAGAGCAGGAGGCGGCGGTCCGCGCCTGGATCGTGCGGGAGGTGGTGACGGACGCCACGGCTCCGCCCAACGACGCCATCCGCCACGCCATCGCCGATAGCCGGGAAGGCTGGGCGAAGGCGGTGGAACTCCTGGAAAGCATGGCCTTCGCCGGCGCCGCCGACCGCACGCTGCTGCTGGACCTGTCGCTGATCCGGCCGCGCGGCGCGCCGATCGGCGGCATGCAGGGGCGCCCGGCTTCCGGCCCGCTGTCGCTGCTGCGCGGCCTCGTTGCGCTGCGCCGGCACGTGATCGAGCCGGCGCGGCGCCGCGGCCCGGACGATGCGGCGCTGCAGCCCTGGGAACAGGCGTTGCTGGTGGATCACTACCTTTCGGTCGAGGTGCAGGTGGGCGGTGCCCGCCGCGCCGCGCGCATGGCGACCAAGAACTGGCGCGATGCCGGGATCCTGCGCTTCATCCGCGCCAAGTCGGAAGGCGGGCTCTGGACCGCCAACAATTCGGTGATGGTGGATGCGGCGTTCTGGGACGGCGTGCGCGCCGCAAGGTCCGGCAGCACGCAGCCGGAGCACGCCCACGCGCTGGCCGTGTTCGAGGAAGCGACGCGCTGCGCCTTCATCAATGGCGAACCGGGCTTCATAAACGGCGACCGGCTGGAGGACATGCGGGTCGGCGCCGCCCGCGCCAAGCCGGTCCATGCGGATGGGCGCGATGTCCGCTCCGCCCGCTATCGGGCGGACCATGCCGTGCCGCTGCTGGCCGAACTGGCGCGTCGGGCGCAGACCGCATGCTTTCCGGTGACGACCAATCCTTGCGGCGAGATCACGCTGCATGTGACGGGCGGCTATTGCGTCATCGCGGATTTCGCGCCGCTGCTGGCCTGCCCGGTGGAACTTGGCGGGATGACGCCAGGCGCCGTGCCCGCCGATGTCGCCGCCGCCTGGGATGCCCGGGTGGAGGACAGTGTCCGCCTTGGCGTCCGCTTCCTGATGCGCGCCAACCTGATGGATGCGCTGTACGGGGAGGAGGTGCGGCGCACCAACCGCATGGGCCTCGGGCCGACCGGCCTGCATGAATGGGCCTGGATGCGTTGGGGCCTGGGGTTCGACGACCTTCTCGACGAGGACCGCGCCGCGCCGTTCTGGGCGATGCTGGACCGGCTGTCGGCGGCCGCGAAGGCCGAGGCGCTGGCCTATGCCGACCAGCTTGGCCTGGCGGAACCGGTCACCATCACCACCGTGAAGCCCGCTGGCACCACCAGCAAGCTGTTCGGCCTGACGGAGGGCGCGCATCTGCCGCCGCGGCGGCAATATCTCCGCTGGGTGCAGTTCAAGGGCACGAAGGACGACGGCGGCGCCTGGGCCGCCGACAGCGATCCGCTGCTGGCGGAATACGAAGCGCGCGGCTATCCGATCCGCACCCTGCGGAGCTTCCCCGGCATGGCCGTGGTGGGCTTCCCGACGCTGCCGCTGATCCAGCGCCTCGGCATCGGGGATCGCCTCGTGACGGCGCCGGAGGCATCGCCGGAAGACCAGTATCGCTGGCTGTCGCTGCTCGAACGCCACTGGATCGGCGCCGAACGGGGAAATCAGGTCTCCTACACGCTGAAGGTCTTCACCGACCGGCACGACCTGGAGGCGTTCCGCGCCATGCTGCTGGACCACCAGCCGCATATCCGCTGCTGCGCCATCCTGCCCAGCCGGCCCGACCACGCGCTGGGCTACGAATACCTGCCGGAGGAGGAAGTGCCCGCCGGCCGCTTCGCCGCGCTGGTGGAATCGGTGCGCGACCCGGCGCTGCATGAGGCGGTGGACTTGGCGCATCTGCAATGCGCCGGCGGTGTCTGCCCGATCTGAGGACGCGTCAGCGCCGCGCGGCGTCGCGCCGCACGCGCACCAGGACCTCGATGCCGCCCGGGCGATCGGCAAGCGCCTGGCGCAGCAAAGCCAGCAGCGTCTCGGGCGAGACGTCGAGGTCCACGGTCTGCCCGGTTTCCTCATAGACCAGGTGCGAATGCGGCTCCGGCACCGTGTCGAAGACCGGCTCGCCGGAGATGCTCGGCAGCCGGCCCAGCAACCCATGCGCGGCCAGCATGTCCAGGTGGCGCGCGAGCACCTGCGGCGCAGCGGGCAGGCCGGCGCGGGCGGCAAGCGCCTCGGCATCGGCCAGCGTCACATGGGTCTCCGGCGCGGCGCGCAGCAGGGCCAGCAGCCGGGCAAGGTCGCCTGTCCCGGGCAGCCCGGCGCGCCGCAGATCCTGGCGACACAGGCCAGCCAGGCTGCGGCCCATCGTTGTCCTCCCGTCCCTTCAGTCTTGGCCGCGCCGGGCACAGGCCCCGGCGCGGCGAGCGATGGCTGGATGCGGCCTGCGAATCCGCCAGTGGCCGCATGTCACGCGACGAACCGGGCGCCGCAGGGGTCCGGCTGCGGCCGAGAAAAAAGGGGCGCGGCCGGTTCCCCGGCTGCGCCCCGTCAGCCTCGCTCAGGCGAGGTCGAAGCGGTCCAGCTCCATCACCTTGGTCCAGGCCGCGACGAAGTCCTGCACGAACTTCTGGTGGCCATCGCCCTGGGCATAGACTTCGGCGACCGCGCGCAGCACCGAGTTGGAGCCGAACACCAAGTCCACCCGCGTGCCGGTCCACTTCACCGCACCGCTGGCGCGGTCGCAGCCTTCATAGACCCCGCCCTGGTCGTTGGACGGACTCCAGGCCGTGCCCATGTCCAGCAGGTTGACGAAGAAGTCGGTCGTCAGCGCGCCGGGCCGGGTGGTGAGCACGCCGTGCTTGGCGCCGCCATGGTTGGCGCCCAGCACGCGCAGGCCGCCGACCAGCACCGTCATCTCCGGCGCCGTCAGCGTGAGGAGCTGGGCGCGGTCCACCAGCATCTCCTCCGGGGAGACAGTGTATTCGCCCTTCAGGTAGTTGCGAAAGCCATCCGCCTGCGGCTCCAGCACCGCGAAGCTGGCGGCATCCGTCTGCTCAGCCGTCGCGTCGGTGCGTCCGGGCGTGAAGGGCACGGTGATGCCGATGCCGGCCTCCTTCGCAGCGGCCTCGATCGCCGCGCAGCCGCCCAACACGATCAGGTCGGCGAGGGAGACCTGCTTGCCGCCGGTCGCGCTGGCGTTGAACGCCTTCTGGATCTCCTCCAGCTGCGCCAGCACCGCCGTCAGCTGGGCCGGCTGGTTCACCTCCCAGTCCTTCTGCGGGGCCAAGCGGATGCGCGCGCCATTGGCACCGCCGCGCCGGTCCGACCCGCGGAAGGTGGAGGCGGAGGCCCAGGCGGTGGTGACGAGTTGCGAGACGCTGAGGCCGGAGGCGAGGATCTTCGCCTTCAGCGCCAGGATGTCGCCCCCATCGATCAGCGCATGCGTCACCGGCGGTACCGGGTCCTGCCAGATCAGGTCCTCGGCCGGGACGAGCGGGCCGAGATAGCGCACCTTCGGGCCCATGTCGCGATGGGTCAGCTTGAACCAGGCGCGGGCGAAGGCGTCGGCGAACTGGTCCGGGTTCTTGTGGAAGCGCTCCGAGATCTTGCGGTACTCGGGGTCCATCTTCATCGCCATGTCCGCCGTGGTCATCATCGGCGGGTGGCGCTTGGACGGGTCATGCGCGTCCTCGACCAGGGTCCAGGCGGCCTTGTCCTTCGGGTGCCACTGGTGGGCGCCGGCGGGGGACTTGTGCAGCTCCCACTCATAGCCCAGCAGCATGTCGAAATAGCCCATGTCCCAGGTCGTGGGCTTGGGCTTCCAGGCGCCCTCGATGCCGGAGGTGATGGCGTCGCCGCCCTTGCCGGACTTCCAGCTGCTGAGCCAGCCAAGGCCCATCGCCTCGATCGGCGCGCCCTCGGGCTCCCGGCCCACATGGTCGGCGGGGCCGGCGCCATGCGCCTTGCCGAAGGTATGGCCGCCAGCGACGAGGGCGACGGTCTCCTCGTCGTTCATCGCCATGCGGGCGAAGGTCTCGCGGATGTCGCGGCCCGAGGCGAGCGGGTCCGGATTGCCGTTCGGGCCTTCCGGGTTCACGTAGATCAGGCCCATCTGCACCGCGGCCAGCGGGTTCTCGAGCTGCCGGTCACCGCTGTAGCGCTTGTCGCCCAGCCAGGTGTCCTCGTTGCCCCAGTAGATGTCCTCCTCCGGCTCCCAGATGTCCTCGCGGCCGCCGCCGAAGCCGAAGGGCTTGAGCCCCATGGATTCGATCGCGCAGTTGCCGGTGAGGATGAACAGGTCGGCCCAGGAGATGCGGTTGCCGTATTTCTGCTTGATCGGCCAGAGCAGGCGGCGCGCCTTGTCGAGGTTGCCGTTGTCCGGCCAGGAATTCTCGGGCGCGAAGCGGTGCGCGCCGTTCGAGGCGCCGCCGCGGCCATCCCCGGTGCGGTAGGTGCCGGCGGCGTGCCAGGCCATGCGGATGAAGAAGGGACCGTAATGGCCGTAATCGGCCGGCCACCAGTCCTGCGAGGTCTTCATCAGCGCGAAGATGTCCTGCTTCAGCGCCTCGATGTCGAGCTTCTTGAACTCCTCGGCGTAGCGGAAGCCGGGGCCCATCGGGTTCGACTTGGCGGAATGCTGGTGCAGGATCCGCAGGTTGAGCTGGTTCGGCCACCAGTCGCGAATGGACCGGCCGCCGAAGCTGGTGTGCTTGGGCGGGCCGTGGATCACCGGGCACTTGCCGGCGCTGCTTCCGTCCATGGTCGCTCTCCTGTCTTGGTTCGGTTGCTCGACCGGGCCCGCGGGAAGAAGGCAGGACGAAAGCCGGACGGGCCATGGGCCCCGCCCATCCTCCCCCGGATGCTTGGTCTTGCCCAACGCTACCGCCATCACGACAATCGAAGGAAGCCCCGCCCTTCAATCGCGGCGATAGGCATTCCCTATAACGGCAGCACGACTGACCCGATGAACCTCCGCGACCTTCGATACCTGCTGGCGGTGGCCGAGCATGGCCATTTCGGGCGTGCCGCGGAAGCCTGCGGCGTCAGCCAGCCCACACTCTCCGTCCAGGTCCGCAAGCTGGAGGAGTTGCTCGGCGTGGCGCTGTTCGAGCGCACGAGCAAGGCGGTGGCGCCGACCGCCGCCTGCGAGAGGCTGCTGGGCCATGTCCGGATGGCGGTGGCGGAGGCGGATTCGATTCTGGCGGTGGCGGCCAACCTTCGGGACCCGCTGGCCGGGCGCTTCCGCCTGGGCATCATCCCGACGCTGGCACCCTACCTGCTGCCGCTGGTCTTCGCCGCGCTGAAGGATGCGCTGCCGGCGCTGGAGGTGGAACCCTGGGAGGACCAGACCACCGCCCTGTTGGATCGGCTGCGGGCGCATGAACTGGACGCCGCGCTGCTGGCGACCGCGGTGGACGGGCCGGACCTGGCCAGCGAGGTGCTGTTCGACGAGCCCTTCCTGGCCGCCCTGCCACCCGAGCATCCGCTGGCTGCGCGAGCCGTGGTGGCGGAGGAGGACCTGGCCGAGGACATGCTGGTGCTGGCCGAGGGACATTGCCTCCGCGACCAGGCGCTGGCCGCCTGCGGCCGCGGCGGTGCGCTCGGCGGCGCGCTGCGGGCCGCCAGCCTGTCGACGCTGCTGAACATGGTGGCGGCGGGGTATGGCACTACCATGATCCCGGGGCTGGCGGCCGGGGCGGCGCAGGATGTGGGCATCGTGCTGCGGCCGCTGGCGGCGCAGGCCGGGCGGACGGTGCGCATCGCCTGGCGGGCGCGCTACCCGCGTCGGTCGGCGGTCGATGCGGTGGGAGAGGTGATCGCGGCGCGACTGCGTGGCTTCGCCGCCGGGGCGACGGCCGGGACCATCTGACGCCAGCCTGCGCCCATACCGGTATTCGCCGCCCGGCATGAGGCCCGGGACGCCGCCTCCCGGCCGCCGGGCCGGATGCGATGCCTGCGGGCCGCGCTTCGCCGCCGGCGATGGACGGCAGCGCCTGGGCCTGCCTCGCCGGTGCCATCCGTGCGCCGTGCCGCCCGGCTTCCGTGCCGGCCCCGCTGCGCGCACACTCAACCGGCCCGGCGCAGGCCCGGGCCCTTGCAGGGGAACCATGCCGGCATGATCCGCGCCGCCATCATCGGGCTGGGGGCCTGGGGCCAGAATCTGGTCCGCCACCTCGGCCCCGACAGCCCGCATATCCGCTTCACCGCCGCCGCCACCCGCACGCCGGCGAAGGCGCGCGACTTCGCCGCGGCGCATGGGCTGCGGATGCTGGAAAGCTACGAGGCGGCGCTGGCCGACCCCGAGGTGGATGCGGTGGTGCTGGCGACGCCGCACACCCAGCATACCGGCCAGATCATCGCCGCCGCCCGCGCCGGCAAGCCTGTGTTCAGCGAGAAGCCGCTGGGCGTGGACGCCGCCGCGGCCCGCGCCGCCGCGCAGGCCTGCGCCGAGGCAGGCGTTACCCTCGGCGTCGGCTACAACTGGCGCTTCCAGCCGGCGCTGCGGGAGATCCGGAGGCTGATCGAGGACGGCACGCTCGGGCGCGTGCTGCACATGGAGGGGAATTTTTGCGGCGCCAGCGCCTACCGCTTCCCGCCCGGCCATTGGCGGCATGACCGGGAGGAAGGGCCGGCCGGCGGCATGACCGGGCGCGGCGTGCATGTGGTGGATGCGATGCTGTACCTGGCGGGCCCGATCGCGCAGGTGACGGCGCAAAGCTTCCGGCTGGTGCAGGACTATGGCATGGACGACACCACCTCCATGCTGTTCCGCTTCCGCGGCGGCGCCACCGGCTATCTCGGCACCGTCATCGCCACGGCGGAGACCTGGCGGCTGCAGGTCTTCGGCAGCGAGGGCTGGGCCGAGGTCGGCGATGTCGAGCACCTGCATACCTGGAGCCTGAAGCTCTGCCGCCTGGACCGCGCCGACATCGCGCGGAAGGCGCCGCCCGAGGTCATCACCTATTCGGCGGCGCGGACCGAGCGCGCCGAGCTCGAGCATTTCGCGCAGGCCGCGCTGGCCCGCCGCCCGCTGGTGACGCCGGAGGGCGATGCGGTGCACAATGTCGCGCTGCTGGACGCCATCAGGGCGTCCATCCGCAGCGGCGCGCCGGTGCCGGTCGCATGACATGGCGCAAGTCCTGGCCGGGGTGCCGCGCGGCATGAGGCGACGCGGGCTGCTCGGCCTCGCCGCGCTGGGCGGGACGGCGCAGGCGCAGGGGGCGGGCTGGCCGACGCGGCCGATACGCGTCGTCGTGCCCTCCCCGCCCGGCGGGCCGCCGGACCTGATCCTGCGGGTCATCGCGCCGCGGCTGCAGTCGCTGCTCGGCCAGCCCATCCTCACCGAAAACCGTGCCGGCGGCGGCGGGCTGGTCGGCACTGCCTATGTCGCGCGGCTTCCGGCGGATGGCTACACATGGCTGTTCACCACCGCTTCCCATGTCAACATCCCGCCCTTCAACGACAATGCCGGCTACGACCCGGTGCGGGACTTCGCGCATGTGACGCTGGCTGCGCAGAATTTCGGCCAGGCGCTGGTGGTGCATCCCGCCCTGCCGGCGCAGGACCTGGCCGGGCTGCTGGCGCTGGCACGGCAGCGGCCGGGGCAGCTGACCTATGTGAATGCCGGCAACGGCACGGCCAGCCATATCCCGGCCGAATTGCTGCAGGCGATGACCGGCACGGATCTCCTCTCCGTTCCCTATCGCGGCGTCGCGGAGGGGATGACGGATCTGCTGGCGGGGCGCGTGGACCTGTTCTTCGTCGGCACGCAAATCGCCGTGCAGCATGTGCAGGAGGGGAGGCTGCGCGCCCTGGCGCTGACCGGCGCGCGTCGCTGGCGCGGGCTGCCGGCGGTGCCGACCATGGCGGAACAGGGGCTGCCGGGCTTCGAGGTGGTGAACTGGTTCGGCCTATGGCTGCCCGCCGGCGCGCCGCTCGGTATGGTGCAGCAGATCCACGCCGCGGTAGCGCAGGCGGTGGAGGATCCGGAGGTGCGGCGGCAATTCGACGCGCAGGGGCTGGAAGGCGTGGCCATGCCACCCGGCCGCTTCGCCGATTTCGTCGCGGCGCAGGCCCGCATCGCGCAGGACATCGCCAGGCGGGTCGGGACGAAGCCGGTGCCGTAGCGGCCGTGGCCCGGCGCGCCTTGGCCTGCGGAGCGCCGATCGGCGAGTCCGGCCCGCGCAGGCGGCGGCCGGTCGGCTTGTCGCCCTGGCGGGCACGCGGTACCGGGGATGGGCGGCAGCGCGGCCCGGCCCGGCTGCCGGGGACGACGGCGCCGGGCGGAAAAGGACATCCCGCGCGCATGCCGCCCTCCCGCCTCTCAGGCCCCGACCTGGCCGTCGGCCTTTGCGTCCTGTTGCTGGGCGCGGTGGTTCTCTGGCAGGCGACCGCCATCCCGGACTCGCCGATCTATGCCCAGGTCGGGCCGAAGGCGGTGCCCTATGCGGTCGGCGCCGGGCTGCTTGCGCTCGGCGCCGGGCTGACGCTCAGCGGGCTGCGCGGCGGCTGGTCCTGGACGCTGGAGGAGGTGCGGGAGGCGCCACCCCGCAACCTGCGCGCCTTCCTGCTGCTCCTGGCCGGGTTGCTGGTGAACCTGGTGCTGATCGTGCCGCTCGGCTTCTCGCTCGCCGCCGCGGGGCAATTCGTGCTGGTGGCGGCCGCCTTCGGGTCCCGCCGCACCCTGCGCGATGCCGGCCTGGCGCTGGTGCTGTGCCTGGCCGTGTGGTTCGGCTTCGTCGAGCTGCTCGGGGTGAATATCGGCGCCGGCCTGCTGGAGGAAGCGGTGCTGCTCGCCCTGGGTCAGGAGCCAGCCTGAGATGGACGCGATCGCCGGCCTCTCCCTGGGCTTCTCGCATGCGCTGACCCTGACGAATCTGGGCTGGGCGCTGCTGGGCTGCTTCCTCGGCACCGCGGTCGGCGTATTGCCGGGCATCGGGCCGGCGCTGACCATCGCGCTGCTGCTGCCGATCACCTTCCAGGTGCCGGCGACCGGCGCCTTCATCCTGTTCTGCGGCGTCTTCTACGGCGCGATGTATGGCGGCTCCACCACCTCCATCCTGCTGAACACGCCGGGCGAGAGCGGGTCCATCATCACCGCGCTGGAAGGCGCGAAGATGGCGCGCAGCGGCCGCGCCGGCCCGGCCCTGGCGACGGCCGCCATCGGCAGCTTCGTCGCCGGCACCATCGGGACGCTGGGCATCAGCTTCCTGGGCCCGGTGGTGGTGGATGTCGCTCTCATGCTCGGCCCGGCCGAGTATTGCGCGCTGATGGTGCTGTGCTTCGTCACCGTATCGGCGGTGCTCGGCGGCTCCGCCTTGCGGGGGCTGACCAGCCTGTTCCTCGGCCTCGTGCTCGGGCTGGTCGGGATCGACCTGCAGACCGGCCAGCCGCGCCTGACCTTCGGCATCCCGGAATTGCTGGACGGGGTGAATGTGGTGCTGGTCGCCGTCGCGCTCTTCGCGGTGGGGGAGACGCTGCACCTCGCCTGGCGGCATGTCGAAGGACGGCAGGAAGTGCGGCAGGTCGGCCGCCTCATGCTGTCCCGCGCCGATCTGCGGCGAAGCGTCGGGCCCTGGTTCCGCGGATCCCTGCTCGGCTTCCCCTTCGGCGTCATGCCAGCGGGCGGGACCGAGATGCCGACCATGCTCAGCTACTATGCCGAGCGGAAGCTGGCCTCACCGGAAGCGCAGAAGGAGTTCGGCACGACCGGCGCGATCGAGGGCGTGGCGGGGCCGGAGGCCGCGAACAACGCCGCCGCGGCCGGGATCCTGGTGCCGATGCTGACCCTCGGCCTGCCCACCAGCGCGACGGCCGCCATCATGCTGAGCGCCTTCCAGAGCTACGGCATCAATCCCGGGCCGCTGCTGTTCGAGCAGCAGGCGGACCTGGTCTGGACGCTGATCGCCAGCCTCTATGTGGCGAACCTGATGCTGGTGGTGCTGAACCTGCCGCTGGTGGGCTTGTGGGCGCGCATCCTGACCGTCCCGCAGCCGCAGCTCTATGCCGGCATCCTGGTCTTCGCGACCATCGGCACCTATGGCATCAGCAACAGCGTGACCGACCTTGTCCTGCTCTATGGCATCGGTCTGGTGGGCATGCTGATGCGGCGCTTCGACTTCCCGACCGCGCCGGTGGTGATCGGCATGATCCTGGGGCCGATGGCGGAACAGGCGATGCGCCAGGCGCTGACCATCAGCCAGGGGGATTGGACGGTCTTCGTCACGCGGCCTGGCAGCCTGGCGATCCTGCTGCTGGCGCTGGCGGCGCTGGCCGGGCCGCGGCTGTATGCGGCCTGGGCACGGCGGGGGTGAGGGCGGGCGGATACTCGTCGCCTGGGCCGCTGCGCTGCCGGTCGGCAACCATGACCCGCGCGCTCGGGTTCCGGTTGATGGGCTTCTGATCCGGCCTGGCCTCCGCGCCGCATCGGCACGGAAGCCAGGCCGTCGCACGCGGACCGCGACCCTTGGTCGCTATTCCGCCGCCATCGCCGGCACCCGCCAGTCGCCCAGCCTGGCGCGGGGCAGGCCCAGATGGTCGCGCAGGGTCGGGCCGGTGTAGTCCTTGCGGAACAGCCCGCGCCGCTGCAGCTCCGGCACGACATGCGTGACGAAATCGGCATAGCTGCCGGGGACCACGCAGGCGCCGATGACGAAGCCGTCGCAGGCCTTGGCGGTGAACCATTCCTCCAGCTTGTCGGCAATCTCCTTCGGCCCGCCCACCATGTTCATCGGCGGCTTGCCGCGGCCGCTGCCCACCATGAAGTCCCGCACCGTCGGGTTCTTCTTGCCGGTCGCCTTCACCACCCGGTCGCGGATCGCCTGCAGGCCCTGGATGCTGGCCATCTCGGCATCGGTGAAGGGCTCATCCATGCCCTTGCTGGCGAAGTCGAAATTCAGGGCTTCCGACAGCAGCGACAGCGCATCGATCTCGAGCGGCAGGCTGGCGATCAGCGCTGCCTTGTCCTCCGCCTCCGCCCTGGTGGCGGCGCAAATGGGGTAGCACAGCGTCGCCACCTTCACGCTGTCCGGGTCGCGGCCGGCGGCGGCGACCATGCGCTTGAACTCCTCATAGTCCTGCTTGCCGGACGCGACGTCGTGGTAGGAAACGAAGACCATCTCCGCCCAGCGGGCGGAGAAGCGCTTGCCGCGGCCGCTGCTGCCGGCCTGGATCAGCACGGGGCGGCCCTGCGGGCTGCGCGGCACGGTGAAGGGCCCGCGGGACTGCAGGAAGCGGCCCTTGAAGTCGATGCGGTGGACCTTGTCGCCGTCGCCGAAGCGGCCCGACTCCTTGTCCACGATCAGCGCGTCGTCCTCCCAGGAATCCCAGTGGCGCAGCACCACCTCGACATGCTCGTCGGCGCGGTCGTAGCGCCGGTCGTGCTCCATCATCTCGGCATGGCCCATATTCGCGGCCTCGCCGTCGTTCAGCGACGTCACGACGTTCCATGCGGCCCGCCCGCCGCTCATCAGGTCGAGCGTCTGGAAGCAGCGGGCGACGTCGAAGGGCTCGAAATAGGTGGTGGAGGCGGTGGAGCCGAGGCCGAGCCGGGAGGTCACCGCCCCCATCATGGTCAGGGTCACGATCGGGTCCAGCTTCACGCAGCGGATCCCGTGCTCGATCGTGTGGTGGTGGTCGGACCCGTAGCGGTCCGGCATGGACAGCCGGTCGTCGAAGAAGCCGAGGTCGAATTTCCCGGCCTCCAGGATGCGGGCGATCTCCTGGAAGTAGTCGGCGGTGAGGAAATCCGTCCGGCTGTCCTTGTGCCGCCAGGAACTGGCGAGGGTGGTGCAGTTCTGCGCCTGCAGGAAGCCGACCAGGTGCATCTGAGCCATGGATGTTTCCCTACCCTTCGCCACGAAGTGTCCCGCCGCCCCCGGCGCAGGTCAACGCTGGCCGCGGCCGCCACCGGTGCTAGCATCCCCCCACCCGGCCCGCAGAGGCCGCCGCGGGAGAGAGACGCCATGCCGATCCGCCGACGCGCGGCGCTGTATGCCCTGCTGGCCACCCCCCTGGTGGCGCGGGCCCAAGGGGGCGCGGTTGGCACCTGGCCGGAGAAGCCGATGCGCTTCGTCATCGGCGGCTCGGCCGGCGGCGTTTCCGACATCCTCATGCGGATCCTGGAGAACCGCCTGCGGGAACGGCTGGGCCAGCCCATCGTGCTCGATCCCCGGCCGGGCGCCGGCGGGATGGTCGGGGCGGAACTGGTCGCCCGTGCGCCGGGCGACGGCTACAATTTCTATATCAACCACATCGCTTCCCACGGCATCGGCCCAACCCTTTACCGGCGGCTGTCCTTCGACCCGTTGCGCGACCTGCCGGGGGTGGCACGCCTGGCCGCCATGCCCAACGTGCTGATCGTCAAGGGCGACAGCCCGTTGAAGACGGTGGCCGATTTCGTCGCCTTCTGCCGCGCCAACCCCACGCGCGCCACCTTCGCCTCGGCCGGCACCGGCACCTCCTCCCACCTCTCGGGCGTGCTGCTCGGCCTGCGCATCGGCATCGAGACAACGCATGTGCCCTATCGTGGCACCGCGCCCAGCATGGCGGCGGTGATGAACGGGGAAGTCCTGTTCGCCATCGACAACGCCCCGGCCAGCCGGCAGCAGGTGCTGGCCGGCATGTTGCGGGCGCTGGCGGTCAGCACCGCCGCGCGCGCCGGCACCATGCCGGAACTGCCGAGCCTGCAGGAAAGCGGCATCCCGGATTTCGACGTCGCCTCCTGGTACGGGATCGTCGCGCCTTCGGCGACGCCGCGCCCGATCGTCGAGCGGATGGGGGCGGAACTGGTGGCGGCGCTGCAGGACCCGGCGCTGGCGCAACGGTACCGGGAGTTCGGGGCGGACCCGGCGCCGCTCGGCCCCACGGACTACGACGGCTACATGCGGGCCGAGGCGGCCAAATGGGCGCCCGTCGTCCGCGCCTCCGGCGCCACGGTGGATTGAGCCGGATGCGCCGTGGTGGAGCGGGCGGCACGCGCCGCCGCACCCTTCTCGCCGCCCCCGCCCTGCTCGTCGGACCGGCGCGGGCGCAGGAGGGCTGGCCAGACCGGCCGCTGCGCTTCGTGGTCAGCGCCCAGGTCGGCGGCGTCTCCGACATCCTGGTCCGGATCTTCGAGGCGCGGCTGCGCGAGCGCCTCGGCCAGCCGCTCTATGTCGACCCGCGGCCCGGGGCGGGCGGGCAGATCGCCGCCGAGAGCGTGATCCGACCGCAGGACGGCCACAGCCTGCTGGTGAACCATATCGCCGGCCATGGCATCGGGCCCAGCCTGCACCGCAACCGCAGCTACGACCCGCTGCGGGACATGCCGGGCGTGGTGCGGCTCTGCGCCATGCCGAATGTGCTGATCACGCGCGGCGCCCTGCCAGTGCGCAGCGTTGCGGAGCTTGTCGCGCATATCCGCGCCAATCCGCGGGCGGCGACCTTCAGCTCGGCCGGCTCCGGCACCTCCTCCCACCTCTCGGGCCTGCTCTTCGGCCAGATCATGGGCGTGGAGGTGACGCATGTGCCCTATCGCGGCACCGCGCCGAGCATGCTGGCCGTGCTGAACGGGGAGGTGCTGTTCAACATCGACAACGCGCCGGTCTCCCGCCCGCATGTCGTCTCCGGCGCGCTGCGTGCCATCGGCGTCAGCACGGCGAAGCGGGCGGCCGCCATGCCGGACCTGCCGACCCTGGCGGAGCAGGGGGTGACGGGCTTCGACGTGGCGTCCTGGTACGGCATCGCGGCGCCGGCGGCGATGCCGCCGCCGGTGGTGGCGAGGCTGGAGGCGGTGTTCCTCGAGGCGCTGCGCGACCCGGGCATCCACGCCCGCCTGGCCGAGATCGGCGCCGAGCCCTGGCCGCTGGGCACCGCCGCCTACAACGCCTTCATGCGGGCGGAGGTGGCGCGCTGGGCGCCGGTGGTCGCCGCGTCCGGCGCCACGGTCGATTGAAGCCGCATGTGACAGCCCGGGCAGGACCGGGTAGGGCCGCCCGATGCCGCCAGCGAAAGCCGCCAATCTCGCCCTGATCGTGTTGGCCCAGGTGCTGGCACTCGCTCTCTGGTTCTCCGGTACCGCCGCCGGGCCGGCCATGGCGCGGGACGAGGCGCTCCAGCCTGGCTTCCTCGCCTGGCTTACCGGCGGGGTGCAACTGGGCTTCGTGCTGGGCACGCTGGGCAGCGCGCTGCTCGCTCTGCCGGACCGGCTGGACCCGCGGCGGCTGATCGCTGCGGCGGCGCTGCTCGGCGCGTTGGCCAATGCGCTGATCCTGCTGCTGCCGGTCGGTCACCCCGGGGTGATCCTGCTGCGCGGCGTGACGGGGCTGGCGCTGGCCTGCATCTATCCCGTGGGGATGAAGCTGGCGGCCGGCTGGGCGACGAAGGCGGATGCCGGGCTGGTGGTCGGGTTGCTGGTGGGCGGACTCACGCTCGGCTCCGCTTCGCCGCACCTGGTGAACGCCGTCGGTGGGCTGGGCTGGCGGACGACGGTCGGCACCGCCTCCGGCGCGGCGCTGCTGGCGGCGGCGCTCATCCTCGGCACGCGGCTCGGGCCCGCGCATGCGCCAGCGCCGCCCTTCCGGCCGGGCCTCGCCCTGCTGCTGTTCCGCACCCGCGGCACGCGGCTGGCGACGCTCGGCTATCTGGGCCATATGTGGGAGCTGTATGCCATGTGGGCCTGGATCGGCGCCTATCTGGCGGCAAGCTTCGCGGTGGCCGGCGCGGCGGGCAATCCCGCCGTCGCCACCTTCGCGGTGATGGCGGCAGGCGCGCTGGGTTGCGTCGCAGGCGGGCTGATCGCCGACCGCATCGGGAAGGCAAGGCTGACCATCTGGGCCATGGCGATCAGCGGCGCCTGCTGCCTTCTGGCCGGCCCGGCCTTCGGCGCCGCGCCCTGGCTGACGGTGCTGCTCTGCCTGGTCTGGGGCGCCGCGGTGGTGGCGGATTCCGCCCAGTTCTCGGCCAGCGTGGCGGAGCACGCGCCGCCGGGCCTCGCTGGCACCATGCTGACGGTGCAGACCTGCCTGGGCTTCGCCCTGACGCTGCCGGCCATCCACCTCCTGCCTCTGCTGGCGGAACGCTTCGGCTGGGGCGCGGCCTTCGCCGCACTGGCCATGGGCCCCGCGCTCGGCTGCCTGGCGATGGCGCGGCTGCTGCCGACCCGCGCAGCCTAGCCTGCGGCCTCCAGGGGCCTTTCGGCCCCTGGCGCAGGCGAAGCCCGGGGGGACGGCGTCCCCCCAGGGCGTCAGTTCGGCACCAGCCCCAGCGCCTGGTTCAGCCGGCTGCGTGCCCGCCCGGCATCCACCTCCGTCCGCGCTTCCACGGCCGCGGCCTCGATCTGCAGCTGCCGCACGCGGAACAGGTCGAAAGCGCCGATCTCGCCGCTGCGGAAGGCGGTGCGGGCGGCGGCGAGCTGCTGTTCCGCCACCTGCCGCCGCTGCGCCGCCAAGTTCCTGGCCCGTGCCGCGGCGCCAAGGGCGAGGCGGGCCAGCTCCACCTCTCCCTGAACCACGCGGCGGGCCTGGATCAGCTCGCCTTCCGCGCGGGTCCGCTCGGCCTCCGCATCGGCGCGCCGGGGTGCGTTGCGCGCCTCACTCGGCAGCGGGATGCGCACGCGCAGCCCGAGCGAGGTCCCGTTCTCCGTCACCGGGCCGCCCTGGCCGCGCGTGAAGAGCCCGACTTCCGGATTGTCGATCGGCGTGGCGCGCACCAGCCGGGCGCGGGACTCGGCGGCGGCAAGCGCCGCCTCCGCCGCGCGGATGGCCGGATGCGCGCCGCCATCGGCCGGCACGGCAGTGGGGGAGGCGACCGGTTCCGGCCTTGCCCCGGCCACGCCGATGCTGCCGCCCGCCGACCGCAACGCGGCATCGCTGCCGCCGGTCAGCGTGCGATAGGCGGCGCGTGCGGCGGCGACGGCGGCCTCGGCGCGCGCCTGGTCCAGCGTCGCCGCCAGCTCCTCGTTTCGCGTCAGCAGCGCTTCGGTCGCGGCGATGTCGCCCAGCTCCACCCGGCGCTGCACGTCGCGGCCGATGTCGCGCGCCGTCGCTAGGCGGTCGCTGGCCACCCGCAGCTCGCTCTCGGCCGCGCCGACCGCCCAGTAGGCGTCGCGCAGCAGGCCAGCGAGTTCCAGGCGGCGCAGCGCCAGGCGGCGTTCCTGTTCCTCCACGCCCGCACTGACCGTGCCGGCCAGCGCGCCGCGCTGCCCGGGCAGCCAGACCGGCGCGCCCAGTTCCACGTCCCATTCATTCGCCAGCCGCGGCCCGCGCGTGTCGGAGCGGAAGGAGCTGCCGATGGCGGCCGAGCCGGGGATGGGGGAGCGGACCAGGGCATCCCGCGACCGTACCGCATCCCGCTGCCCCAGGATGGCGCGTGCCGCCGCATCGATCGACAGCGCCGCATCGAGGTCGCGCGCCAGGCCAGCCGATTCCAGCGGCGGCGCGGCGACCTGCGGTGGCGGCAGGCGCCGGGTGGTGCGCGCCGGCGGCGTCGCATCCTCCTGCGGCGGGGCGGCGCGGCGCGGCGTCGGCTGCGGCGCCCGCAGCGCCGGGCCCTGCGGGTTCACGTCGGGCGGGATCGCCAGGGGCGGGCGGGAGAGGGGAGTCTGTTGCGCCTCCGCGTCGCCGGCGGCCGCGCCGAGAAGCGCCGCGGCACCGGCCGCGGCGAGCAAGGACCTGCGCATCGCCGTCACTCCGCCGCGGCCGGTCGCGGGCCCGGGGCGCGGCGCGCGGCCGCCGGCTCCTCCGCCTCCGCCCGGCCGAGCGCGAAGCGGTCGTACAGGATGGGCAGCAGCACCAGCGTCAGCACGGTCGCCGTCACCAGGCCGCCGATGACGACGATGGCGAGCGGCCGCTGGATTTCCGCGCCCGGCCCCTCGGCGAACAGGAAGGGCACCAGGCCGAAGGCGGCGATGAAGGCCGTGAGGGTGACGGGCGTCATCCGCCGCTTCGCCCCTTCCCGCACCGCGTCATGCAGCGTCATCCCCTGCTCGGCGATCAGCCGATTGATGTAGGAGACGAGGACGACGCCGTTCAGGACGGCGATACCGACCAGCGCGATGAAGCCCACCGAGGCGGGGACCGAGAGGAACTCGCCCGAGAGATACAGCGCGATGACACCGCCGATGGCCGCGAAGGGCACGTTGCAGAAGACCAGCGCCGCCTCCCGCACCGAGTTGAAGGTGAAGTAGAGCAGCAGGAAGATCAGGGCCAGCGCGATGGGCACGACGATGGCCAGCCGGGCGGAGGCGCGCTGCTGGTTCTCGAACTGGCCGCCCCATTCCAGCCGGTACCCGTCCGGCACCTGGACCTGCTGCTGCACCGCCGCCTGTGCCTCGGCCACGAAGCCGACCAGGTCGCGGCCGCGGACATTGGCCAGCACGGTGGCGTAGCGCTGGGTGCCCTCGCGGATCACCTGGATCGGCCCCTCCTCCTCCGAGATCTTCGCCACCTGGGACAGGGCGACGGTGCGGCCGCCGGGCAGCGCCAGCATGACGCGCGACAGGTCGGCGGCGGACCGGCGCAGGCTGCCCTCGCCCCGCAGCATCAGCGGGATGCGCCGCTCCTGCTCCAGCACGATGCCCATGTCGCGGCCATCGACCCAGACGCGCAGCGCCTGCTGTACGTCCCGGACATTGAGGCCGAGCCGGCCGACCGCGAAGCGATCGATCTCCACCTTCAGGTACTTCATGCCCTCGTTGCGCAGCGCGAAGACATCCGAGGATCCGTGGATGCCATGCACCACCGTCTCGATCTTCACGGCCAGGTCGTTCAGCTGCTCGATGTTCCAGCCGAAGACCTTGATGACCACGTCGCCGCGGGCGCCGATGATCATCTCCTGCACCCGCATGTCGATCGGCTGGTTGATCGCGTAGGTGATGCCCGGGATCTGGTCCAGCACCCGGCGCACCTCGTCGATGACGAAGCTGCGGTGCTTCTCGCGCCATTCCTTCCGCGGCGCGATGTCAAGGAAGTGGTCGCTGTCGTTCAGCCCGACCGGATCGATGCCGAGCTCGTCGGCACCGGCGCGGCCCATGACGCCACGCACTTCCGGCACTGCCGCCATGATCTGCTGCTGGATGGAGATGTCGGTGGCCGCCGCCGCTTCCACCCCGATGGTCGGGTGTTTGCGGATGGTGATCACCGGCGTCCCTTCGTCCATCACCGGCATGAAGGTCGAGCCGATTCGGGTGAACAGGAAGCCGGCCAGCAGCAGGCCCGCCACCGCGACCGCGCCGATCTTCAGGGGGTTGCGCATCGCCCAATCGAGGAAGGGATCGTAGCCCTTGTGCAGCATGCGGACCAGCCAGGGCTCGCGCTCATGCCCGCCCACCTTCAGCAGCGTCGCCGCCATGGCGGGGACGATGGTGAGGGAGATGAGCAGGGCGGAGCACAGGGCGAAGGTGATGGTCAGCGCCACCGGGGCGAAGAGCCGCCCTTCCAGTCCCTGCAGCGACAGCAGCGGCAGGAAGACGGTGATGATGATGACAACGCCGGCGATCAGCGGCACGGCCACTTCCCGCACCGCTTCCAGCGTCATCCGCATCCGCGCGCGGTAGTCGGACTTGCCGTGGGCGGTGCCCAGGCGGTGGGCGGTGTTCTCCACCACGACGACGGCGCAGTCCACCAGCAGGCCGATGGCGATGGCGAGGCCGCCCAGCGACATGATGTTGGCCGAGATGCCCGCCAGCCGCATGATCCCGAAGGTCGCCAGGACGGCAAGGGGGAGGGCGAGCGAGACGACCAGCGCCGCCCGCAGATTCCCGAGGAAGAGGATCAGCAGGACGACGACCAGGGCGATCGCCTCGAGCAGCACCTTCTGGACGGTCCAGACCGCCTTCTCGATCAGGTCGTTCCGGTCGTAGAAGATCTCGATCTTCACGCCTTCGGGCAGGGTCTTCTGGATTTCCGCGAGCTTGGCCTTGGCGTTGTTCACCACCGTCTTGGCATTGGCCCCGCGCAGGCCAAGCACGATGCCCCAGACCGCCTCGCCTTCGCCGTTCCGGGTCACGACGCCGTTCCGCGCCAGCGCGCCGGTGCGGACATCGGCGACGTCGGAGACGCGGACGATGCCCGTCGGATGCGCCATGACGACGATCTGGCGGATGTCGTCCATGGTGCGGATGCGCCCCTCGGCGCGGACCAGCAGTGCCTCCTCCCCGTCCCGCACGCGGCCGGCGCCGTCGTTGCGGTTGTTCTCGCTGAGCGCGTTCGCCAGCATGTCCGTGGTGATGCCGCGCGCGGCCATCGCCGCCGGGTCCGGCGCGACCTCATAGGTGCGGACGAAGCCGCCCAGGGTGTTCACGTCGGCGATCCCGGGAAGCCCGCGCAACTGCGGCCGGATCACCCAGTCGAGGATGGTGCGCCGCGCCATCGGCGAGATGGACCCGCCTTCCAGCGTGAACATCAGCATCTCGCCGAGCGGGGTGACCACGGGCGCGAGACCGCCCGAGATGCCGTCCGGCAGCTGCGATTCGAGGTCGTCCAGCCGCTGGTCCACCTGGGTGCGCGCCCAGTACACATCCGTGCCCGGCGCGAACTCGAAGGTGAGCAGGGCGACGGCGTAGCGGGTGATGGAGCGGATGCCGACGAGGTTCGGGATGCCGCGCATCGCGATCTCGATCGGGTTGGTCACCTGCGCCTCCAGCTCCTCCGGCGGCAGGCCGGGTGCCTGCATGGCGACCAGGACCTGCGTCGGGGAGACGTCGGGGAAGGCATCGATGGGCAGCTTGCGGTAGGCGTCCACTCCCCAGGCGATCAGGCCCAGGGTGAGCAGGACGGCAAGCAAGCGCTGGCGCAGCGCCAGGCCGACGAGGCGGGAAAGCATGCTGCTGTCAGCCCCCGTAGACTTCGGTCAGTTCCGCCAGCAGCGTCAGGATGCCCCGCGTCGCCACCGAGTCGTCGGGTGCCAGGCCGGCGCGGATGGACGTCGCATTCGGCGTCTCCGCGATCACCGTCACCGGCTTGGCCCGGAAGCCTTCCGCCGTCTTGACGAAGACCCAGGACCGCCCGGCATGCCGCACCACCGCCCCGGCCGGCACGCGCCATTGCGGCGTGCCATTGGGCCGCAGCGCGACGGACGCGTTCACCACCTGGCCCGGGCGCAGCGACTCGGCGCCGTCCTCCACCTGCACTGTCGCGGCAACCGACTGCGTCGCCGGGTCCACGCTGCGGCCCAGCCGGACCACCTCCCCCTGCGCCGGGGTGCCGGGCACGCTCATCCGCGTGCCGGGCTCGACGGCCATCGCCTGCGCCAGCGGCACCTGCAGGTTGACCCAGAGCGGCTTGAGCCGGGCGATGGCGAAGAGCGGGGCCGAGGCGGCGACGCGTTCGCCCGCGCTCGCGCGCAGTTCCAGGACGACGCCGTCCTCCGGCGCCACCACGGTCAGCGCCGCGGCCATCCGCCGGCTGTCGCGCAGGGCGCGGATGTCCGAATCCGCCATGCCGAGCAGGGAAAGGTACTGCTCCCGTTCCTGCAGCGTGGTCCGGGCAAAATCGTGATCGGCGCGGGCGGTCAGCAGCCGCCGCTCGGCGATGATGCGCTCTCGGAAGAGCTGTTCGTCGCGCGTCAGCTTCTGCTGCGCCAGCTGCTCGGCCGACAATGCCTGCAGATAGGTGCGCTGCGCCTCCAGCAGGTCGGTGCTGCGGAGCCGGGCAATCGGCTGGCCGGCCTTCACCGGCTCGTTCGGCGCGACCAGCACCGCTTCCAGCAGGCCGGCAGCCGGCGCGGCGACGACGCGCAGCTGCTGCGGCGGCACCATCACCGTGCCGGGCAGCATGGTTTGCGCCGTCCCGGCCTCCGCCTGCACGCGCGCCACGTCGATGCCGGCGGCCCGCGCGCGCCGGTCATCGAGACGGATCAGGATGTCGTTGACCGGCGGATCGGCGGCCGGCGCTGCCGTGGGCAGCAGGAGAACGGTGGCAAGCAAGACGCCACGCAGACGCATCCGCGCGGAGTTTCCGGAAAACACAGCTGGACCCCCAGGTGTTGGCGACATGGGAGACGCACGGCTCAGCGTCCGGACATGCGCGCCATGCGAAGCAGCGCGCGTCGGCTCAATAGGTCCCTCTTGACAGGGCACGCCGCAATGCGCTCGCGGTCTGCAACGCCGGCCGACGCACTGAAAATGGACGGCAGTTAAGCTGTTTCAACCCCTCCGGGTTTCCCGGTCCCGATCACGCAGCGGAGAGAATTGTGAAGAAGATCGTGCTCGTCACCGGCGCCACCGCCGGCTTCGGCCTTGCCATCGCCCGCCGCTTCGCGGCCGACGGGGCTGGCATCGTCGCCATCGGCCGTCGGGCCGATCGCCTGGCCGCGCTGGTCGCCGAGCTTGGCGAGGCGCAGGTGCATCCGCTGGCCCTCGACATCACGGACCGGGCCGCGGTGGCCGCGGCGATCGCCGGCCTGCCGCCGGCCTTCGCCGCCGTGGACCTGCTGGTGAACAATGCCGGCCTCGCCCGCGGGCTGGAGCCGGCGCAGGCCGCGGACCTCGATGACTGGGACGCCATGGTGGACACCAACATCAAGGGGCTGCTCTACGTCACCCGCGCCGTGCTGCCCGGCATGGTGGCGCGCGACCGGGGGCATGTGGTGAACATCGGCTCGACCGCCGGCGAATGGCCTTATCCCGGCGGCAATGTGTATGGCGGCACCAAGGCCTTCGTCCGGCAGTTCAGCCTGAATCTCCGTGCCGACCTGTTCGGCACCAAGGTGCGCGTCACCGATATCGAGCCGGGGCTGGTCGGCGGCACCGAGTTCTCGAGCGTGCGCTTCAAGGGCGACGATGCGAAGGCCGCCGGCGTCTATGCCGGGACCGACCCGCTGACGCCGGAGGACATCGCCGACACGGTGCACTGGGTGGCCACACGACCGGCCCGGGTGAACGTGAACACGCTGCAGGTCATGCCGGTGGTGCAGAGCTTCGGGCCGCTGCGGGTGCACCGCGATTGAACCCCAGGGGGGGGTAGGCCCTGCCTTCCCCGGACCCCATCCGCCAAGCGGGATCCCGGCCTGGACCGGTCCGGGTCAGGCTTCCTGCACCATCCGTCTTTCCGCCCAGACCCAGGCGAGGAGGCCCGGCAGGAAGATCACGAGGTCGCGGATGCGGCGGGCGATGGCCAGCGCCGCCGCGACCTCGGCCGGCAGGCCCAGCAGCATCCCGAGGCCGAGGAAGCCCGCTTCCTGCAGCCCGAGGGCACCCGGAACGAGGAAGGCCGCGGAGGACACGGCCTGGATCAGCGCCTCGATCGCCAGGGCCTCCGCCAACCCCACCGGGTGGCCGAGGAACCACAGCGCCACCCAGATCTCCAGCGCACCGGCCATCCATCCCGCCAGTTGCCACAGGAAGCAGCCCAGGATGGCACCGCGGACCCGCCACAGCCGGCGCGTCATCCGGTCGATCCGGGCGGAGTGCGCCTGCACCGCCGGGAAGCGCCCGGCCGCGACCGCGTTCAGCACGCGGGCGAGGCGCGACAGCAGGTCCGCCCGCTGCGCCAGCACGAAGCCGCCGGCTAGGGCCAGGCCGCACAGCATCGCCAGCGCGATGCCGCCCCAGCCGATGCCCGCCCCGGCCCAGGCCAGGAGCGCCAGCCCCAGCAGCGCGAAAAGCAACTGGCTGAGGATGGAGATCGCCATGTCCACCATCAGGCTGGCCGCCGCCGGGGCCACCGCCACGCCCTCGCCGCGCAGCAGCCGGTAGGACGCGATCTCGCCGCCCACCCGGGCCACCGGCAGCAGCCCATTCACGGACTCGCGGATCCAGACATTCGTCGTCATCGCGCCCAGGCCCGGCCGCCGCGCCCGCGGCAGCAGCAGCCGCCAGGCATGCCCGTTCAGCGCCATGGACGGGATATGCGCCAGCGCCGCCAGCACCAGACCGATGCCGGCGGCGGCCAGCAGGGCGCCGACCTCGGAGAAATCCTGCTGCGCCAGGAGCAACACCGCCAGCAGAAGGCCACCCAGGGCGAGCAGCGGGCCGAGCCGGCTCATCGGCGGGCGGGGAGGGCACGGGTCATGCCGCGGGCGATAGCAGCGGCACGCCCGGCCGGCCAGCAGCACCGGCGCCCGCAGCGTCATCCTGCCTTCGAGCGGGGCGGTTGCGGCGGGTGGCGCCCTGAAGCGGGCGCTGAACCGGCGCGGCTCCCCCCAATGAGGCACTGGATGGACGATGCATGGCCTTCAACTCGCCCCGCCACCGGGCGCAGCGCATCCGGGCGGATGCGAAAGCCGCTTCAGGCGCCCAGCATCGCGGCATAGCCGCCGCGCGCCAGCCCCGCCGCCGCGGCGCGGACCCGCGGGTCGGTCAGGGCCGCCAGTTCCTCGGCATAGCGGTAGCCCGGCGCGGCGCCGGGAAAGCCGCCCGCGGTTGCCGGGTGGAGATAGATCTCCGTCACCCCCGGCGGCAGGCGCGGCAGCACCTCCGCGAGGCGTTCGGCGGTGAAGGCGCCGGACCACCGCAGCCCCACCACCCGGTCCGGCGCAAGCAGGCCGTGCCGTGCCGCGAGGCGCCGCAGCCAGGCCGTCAGCGGCCACAAGGCCCGCCCGGCGCCGGGGACCAGGGATGGCGGCTCCCACGGGATGCGGACGCAGCGCACGCCATGGCGCGCTGCCTCGGCGAAGGCGATGGCGGCGATCACCGGATGCAGGTGGTAGTGCTTGTGGGCATTCAGGTGATCGCAAGCCAGGCGGGTGGCGCGGAAGGCGGCGAACTGCGCGGCGATTTCCGCCCGCAACTGCGCGCGGGCGGCGCGGGAGGCGGCGAGGACGAGGCCCAGCCCCGCCATGTCGTCCCGGAAACGGCCATTGGGCTGCAACAGGGCCGGAATGCGCTCCGGCGGCAGGGTCGGGGCGCCGTCGGTCAGCGTCAGGTGCAGCCCGACTGCGAGGCCCGGGTTGCGCCGGGCCACCGCCACGCCTTCAGCCGCCGCAGGTTCGCCGACCATCAGGCTGGCGGCGGTGAGCACGCCGTCCCGGTGCGCCTGCTCGATGGCCATGTTGACCTCGGGCGAGAGGCCGAGGTCGTCGGCATTGAGGATCGCTGCCACCCCGCGTCCCGGCATCATCCCGGCCCCTTTCCCGATGCCGCCGGCCGCGCCGTTCCGCCCAAAGGGCTTGGCGAATCGGGGACCCAGGCCGGATTTGCTGCATGTGGCCAGCGGGCGCAACCGGACGCCCGGCATGGGCCCGTGGTCGACCCGTAAACCCCCCCCCGGGCCAGGCGCGGAACCGACCGCGCATCCGCGCCATGGCGGGCGGCCTTCATGGTTGCCCGCGACATGCTGTCTCTTCAACCGACATGGCCGTCCAGGCGCCGGCCGGGCAGGACCGCCCGGTGATCCTGCGGCAAGCGCAGCCGCAGAGGGACATGGCAGGCCGGCCGCAGCGATCTGCGTCGAAAGCGGCATCGCTTTGGCCGCCCGAGCGGAACGCGAATAGGCGTTGAGCGGCGTTCACCCCGCCCCGCGACCGGCTCCTCCGGACGCCGGGATGGGGCGGGCGAAGGCCATCATCGGCGCCAGCCTCCGGCGCAGCGATACCCGTCGCGGCCGCTCCGGATCGGAAGTCGCGCCGTTGCCGTCATCCCTGCGCCGGGTGGGCTCCGCCTGTCCCCCGCGACGGACGCATCCGCGAGGGGGTGGGCTGCCGTGCTGCCGCCCCGGTCGGCGCGGAGGCCGGGCGCACGCGCCGCTGGGATCAGGCGGCGGCCTTCTGCTGCGCGCTTGCCGTGCTCCGCTCGCGCAGGAAGTGGAAGAACTCCACGCCCTCCCGCAGGCGGCGGACCAGCATCTGCCGGTCGCGGATCATCTCGCCGCAGATCGCCGCGATCTTCGGCGCGCGGAAGTAGAAGCGCCGGTAGAAGGTCTCGACGCTGTCGAAGATTTCCGTGTGCGACAGGTGTGGATAGGCCAGCGGCGCGATCTGCACGCCATGCGCGTCCACGTATTCGGTATTCGCCGTGTCCAGCCAGCCCTCCCGCGCCGCCTGGTCGAACAGGAAGGTGCCGGGATAGGGCGCCGCCAGGGAGACCTGCAGCGTGTGCGGGTTGGTCTCGATCGCGAAGCGGATGGTCTCCTCGATCGTCTCCTTCGTCTCGCCCGGCAGGCCGAGGATGAAGGTGCCGTGGATCATGATGCCGAGCTCGCGGCAGTCCTTGCTGAACTTTTTGGCGACGTCGATCCGCATGCCCTTCTTGATGTTGTGCAGGATCTGCTGGTTGCCGCTCTCGTAGCCGACCAGCAGCAGCCGGAGGCCGCCATCCTTCAGCACCTTCAGCGTCTCGCGCGGGACATTGGCCTTGGCGTTGCAGGACCACATGACGCCCAGCTTGCCCATCTCCCGCGCGATCGCCTCGGCGCGCGGCAGGTTGTCGGTGAAGGTGTCGTCGTCGAAGAAGATTTCCTTCAGCCCGGGGAAGTTGTCCCGGATGTAACGGATTTCCTCGATGACGTTCTCGACGCTGCGCGTGCGGTAGCGGTGCCCGCCCACCGTCTGCGGCCAGAGGCAGAAGGTGCAGCGGCTCTTGCAGCCCCGGCCAGTGTAGATCGAGACATAGGGGTGCTTCAGGTAGCCGATGAAATACTTCTGGTAGTCCAGGTCGCGGCGGTAGACCGGCGACACGAAGGGCAGCGCGTCCATGTCCTCGAGGACGGGACGCTCGGCATTGTGGACCAGCACGCCCGCGCCGTTGCGGTAGGACAGGCCCTTGATGGCGGACCAGTCCATCCCGTCCGCGACATCCTTGATGGTGAAGTCGAACTCGTTGCGGGCGACGAAATCGACCACCGGCGCGTCGCGCAGCGATTCCTCGGCCTGCACCGCCACCTTGGCGCCGATCATGCCGACCTTGAGCGACGGGTTCGCGGCCTTCAACGCCTCGGCCACCTTCACGTCGGAGGCGAAGCTGGGCGTCGAGGTGTGCAGCACCACCAAGTCGTGCTGCTTCGCCATGGGCAGGACATCGGCCAGGGTCTGCTTGTGCGGCGGCGCGTCCACCAGCTTCGATCCCTCGACCAGCGCGGCCGGCTGGGCCAGCCAGGTCGGGAACCAGAAGCTCTTGATCTCCCGCCGCGCCTGGTAGCGGGAGCCGGCACCGCCATCGAACCCGTCGAAGGAAGGCGCCTGGAGGAACAGGGTCCGCATCGTCACTGGCTATAGCCCCCTAAGCGGACCCGGCGAGGGTCCACGCCGTACCATACCGCCGGGCAGCGCCGCCGTTGAGGGCCCCGGGCCGCGCCCGGCGCAACCCTGCCCGCCAGGTGCGGTCACCCGGCCTCGACCATGCTGCCGTCCCGGCGCATTCGGTAGCGCCGGCCCTGCCACGTCACCGTGCCGCGAGCCAGCCCCGCCGCCCATATAGCGAATGAGACGGCGTCGCGCAGCGGCAGCAGCACGAGCCGTCCGATACTGCGGCGGCGGCGCAACGCCCGGTCCACCGTCAGCGCCAGGGCCAGTCGAGCCATCGCGGCGACCGCCAGCGCCGCCCAGCCCCAGGGGGCGGACCAGGACAGCAGCACCGCCAGCGTCGCCCAGGCCAGCGGGAAGGTGATGCCCATGCCGACATAGCCCGGCAGGTCCAGCAGGCGGAGAGTCCGCGCCCAGCGCAGCTCATGCCTCAGCATGGAAGCGAGGCTCTCCTCCGCCTGAACATGCCCGGGCAGCACCGGCGCCAGCACCACCCGCAGGCCCAGCCGCCGCACCGCCGCCCCCAAGGCATGGTCATCCGCCAGCAGGTCGGACAAGGCGGCGAAGCCACCCAGCCGAGCCAGGGTGTCCGCCCGCAGGGCCATGGTGGCGCCGTAGCAGCCATGGGCGCGGCCCATCGCCTCCCCCCAGGCGGCGTTCGGCAGGAACTGCCAGTCCACCCAGAGCGCGGCGAGGCGGGACCAGAGCCCGGCATCCCCCGGCTCTCCGCGGTAGAGGCAGGTGACCAGCCCCACCGCGGGATCCGCCAGCGGGGCCGTCACTGCGGTCAGCCAGTGCGGCGGCACCAGCATGTCGGAATCCGCCACCACCAGGACGGGGTGCCGCGCCGCCCCTTCCAGGTTCATGAGCTGCGACACCTTGCGGTTCGGCCCATGCAGCCGCGGGTCGGACAGCAACCGCGCCGGCACGCCGGGTGCCGCCGCCATGGCCGCCGCGGCCACGGCCGCCGCCGGGTCAGCCGGGTCGCGCACGGCGAACAGCACCTCGAAGGGCGCCGCATGGTCCTGCGCCAGCGTCGAGTCGAGCGCCTGCCGCAGGCCCGGGGCATTGCCATGCAGCGGCTTGAGGAGGCTGGCAGGCAGCGCCGGCGATCCGGCCGGGGGATCGGCGGCCAGCCGCGCGACCGCCCGGGCCGCGAGCAGGGCCGCCGCCGCCCCGGCCAGCGCGGCGATAGCGGCAGCGGCGCCCAGGATCGTGTGGAGCAGGGTCAGCATGGGGGGGGCGCAACTTCCTGCATCGCCGGCGCGTGCGGCCCTGGGCTAGGGTACCCAGGCTCCCGTCCGGTATTCCCCTGCATGCGCATGTCCCGTCCCGCCATACTCGGCCTCGCCGCCCTGCTCGCCGCCTGTGCGGCGGAACCGCCGCCGGCGCGGCAGGTGGCCCAGGCGGGCATGCCCGCCAGCGATGCGCCGCCCATCCTCGTCACCGGCGCCCCCACCGACCCATCCGATCCCTACGAGGCGACCAACCGCCGCGTCCTCGACTTCAATTTCCGGCTCGACGATGCGTTGTTCAAGCCGCTGGCGCAGGGCTACCGGGAGGTGCTGGGGCCCTGGCCGCGGGCGCGGATCCGCAACGTGCTGGAGAACCTGAACGAGCCAGCGGTCTTCGCCAACCGCCTGCTGCAGGGCAAGCCGGTCGAGGCCGGCACCTCGCTCATGCGCTTCGTCATCAATACGACCCTGGGCGTGGGGGGCCTGTTCGACCTGGAGCCGATTGGCGGCCCGCCGCGGCAGGTGGCGGATTTCGGCCAGACCCTGGCGCTCTGGGGTGTCGGCGACGGGCCCTACCTGATGCTGCCCGTGGTGGGTCCGTCCAACCCGCGGGAACTGACCGGCACCATCGTCAACGGCTTCCTTAACCCGGTGAATTATCCGGTGCCCTTCGTCGCCAATATCGGCCGCGGCGCTGCGCTGGGGCTGGACGAGCGAGAGCGGAATATCGAGACGCTCGACGAATTGCGGACCGGTTCGCTCGACCCCTATGCCCGGCTGCGCAGCCTGTGGCGGCAATATCGGGATGCGCAGATCGGCCGGTCACCGGCCGCCGAGCCGGATGTGCTCGATGACCCGGGGGAGGCGGCCCCGCGGGTCGAGGCGCCGGCCCCGATCGCGCAGCGGCCGCAGGTCCGCCGCCACGCTGCGGCCCCGCCGCGCCGCCTGGCGGCGCACAAGGCGAAGAAGCCGGTTCACCGGGCGTCACCGACGCGGCTGGCGTCCCGCTGATCCGGCCGCGGCTCGGCCGCGGGCGCATCGGCAGTCCGGAGAGGGGGAGAGAACCGTCGCGCCGAAACCCGCGCAGGGCTCCGGCGGAACAGGCTGGCGGACGCCGCGCGCGCCATGGAGGACGGATACGCCTGTCGTGACCTTGGGCCCGGGCCGGGATGCGCCCTCGAAGGACGGCACACCCCGCCCTGGCGTCAGCGGCCTGCCGGCTGGGCCTGTTGCGGCTGGTTGGCCGGCGCCTGCTGCTGGGCCGCGTCGCGCTTTTCGGCCTTGTGGCGCTCATGCACGCCGAGGGCACAGCCAGCCGCCGCGCCGGCCACGCCATGGCCGCTCCCGACCATGTGCCCGGCCACCGCGCCGGCCGCGCCGTATTTGAGGCAGCCGCCTTCCTTGGCCATGGCCGGTGCCGCGAGCAGGCTGAGGGCTAGGCTGGCGATCAGGACGCGCATGCGGGAACCCCTGTTCTGTTGCGGGACGTCAACGCCCGACGGGCTGGCCGGTTCGGCCCAGGACAGGGAGGCAGGAGGGGGACAGGGTGACCCGGCCGATGGCGGCTGCAGAGGCAGGGTCCGGCGCCTACCGACCGTCCCGGCTTGATCGCCGGGACGGTCGACGCCACCGGCACGGATGCCATGCCGGCGGCGTCGCTCGCTTCCGAGTGATCGGAAAGGCTGGAGGGCGGCCAAGCGGTCCGGGCGGATGCCGGGGCCGCGAAACCACCCTCCCGCAAGGTCAGGCGTAGGCCCGCGCCGCCGGCCCGTGCCGCGTGCCGAAGCGCGCGCCCAGCACCGCGGCCACCGCGCCCAGCAGCATGGCGGCAAAGATCCAGTACGCCGCCACCGCGCCGCCGGTCGCCGCCGCGTCGGCGGCCTCACGGGCCCGCTGCTCGGCCACCTGGGCGGCCTGCTGCGCCTGCTGCTCCACCTGCTGCACCCGGCGCTGCGCCTCCTCCGGCGCGATGCCGTATTCCGCCCCGACCAGACGGTTCAGCCGGTCCCGCGCGTCCTGCGGCAGGTTCCCGTCGGTCACGCGACGCGTCAGGATCTGGACGATCTCGGCATTCCGCTGGTCGCTGTTCATCTGCGCCGGGTCACCGCCGGCGCTGCGCAGCGCGTTCTGGGCCCGTTCTACCAGCTGCTGCGGGTTGACCTGCTGTGCCGCCTGGGCCAGCGGGCCGGAGGCGGCCGAGGCGGCGCCGCCCGCCGCGCTGCCGGCGCCCTGCACCACGCCGCCGATGATCGAGGAGGCACCCTGGAAGGCGGTGTTGGCGGTGCCGGCCACGATATTGCCGAGCAGCACGGCCGACAGCAGGAAGCCGATCGCCCAGACGGACAGGCCGTGCAGCGCGCTGTCGGTCGAGTCGCCGCTGCCGGACAGTCGGGCGGCGACGTAGCCGCCGGCCAGCAGGCCCAGGGTATTGGCGACCAGCAGCCAGATGCCGGCGCCGATGCCGAAGGTGGAAGCGCCGGGGGTCTGCGCCGCAGTCGCGTCCACGGCGGTGGCACCGATGGCCAGGCCGAGGACGTTCAGCATCGTCCCGGTGGCAACGGCGACGACGCCGCCGGCGAAGACCGCACCCCAGGAGATGCGGGAAGGCACGGGGGTGGCCGCGTCGCCATAGGCTCGCGCGTAGGTCGCGCTGCCGCTGCTGGTCGAGGAAGACATCTGACTGGGTCCCGGTTCCGGTTGCGGCCGCTGCAACGCCGAATCGGGCGCGGGGTTCGGTGTGGCGGCATCCATCGCGTGCCGCATGGCCGTGACGACACGTCCAGGCCGCGATGCCCGGGGCGGGTCGATTCTGCCTTGCTACCGCCATGGCAGGGGTCCAAACCGCGCATCCCGCCCCGCTTGTTGCCGGTCTGGACGCCCCCCGATGCAGGTCTATCTGCCGATCGCCGAGATGTCGGTGGATGCCTTCGTGCTGATGGGCATCGGCTTCGGCGTCGGCTGGCTGTCCGGCCTGTTCGGCGTCGGCGGCGGCTTCCTGCTCACGCCGCTGCTCATCCTCATCGGTATCCCGTCGCCGGTCGCGGTTGCCTCCGGCGCCAACCAGACCCTCGGCGCCTCCGTCTCCGGCCTCATCGCCCAATGGCGGCGGGGCAATGTGGACGCCAAGATGGGCAGCGTGCTGCTGGCCGGCGGCATCGTCGGCTCGGTGCTCGGCGTCCAGCTCTTCGCCCTGCTGCGCCGGGCAGGCCAGGTGGACCTCGCCGTCTCGCTCTTCTACGTCGTCGTCCTCGGCACCGTCGGCGGGCTGATGGTGATGGAGAGCGTGAAGGCGATCCTCCGCCGCCGCAGCGCCACCCGGCGCAAGCTGCACGAGCATTACTGGGCGCATGGCCTGCCGCTGAAGATGCGGTTCCGGAAGTCGCGGCTCTACATCTCCGTCGTCCCGCCCTTCCTGATCGGCGCGGGGATCGGCCTGCTCTCGGCCGTGATGGGCGTGGGCGGTGGCTTCATGCTGGTGCCGGCGATGATCTACCTGCTCGGCATGCCGACCTCGGTGGTGATCGGCACCTCCCTGTTCCAGGTGGTCTTCGTCGCCGCCAACGTGACCCTGCTGGCGGCCCTGCAGCTCGGCACCGTGGATGTGCTGCTGACCCTGCTGCTGCTGGTTGGCGGCGTCGCCGGGGCGCAGTTCGGCGCCTCGATGGGGACCAAATTGCGGGGTGAGGAGACCCGGGCGCTGCTCGGCCTGCTCGTCCTCGGTGTCGCGCTCAGCCTGCTCTGGGGCCTGCTCCGGCCGCCGGAGAGCCTGTTCTCCTCCGGCCCGGCGCTGTGATCCGGCGCTGTCTCCTGCTGCTGGTGCTGCTGCTGCCGGTCCGTGCCATGGCGCAGGACCTGCCGCTGGTCGCTGCCCTGTCGCGCAACGACATCGAGGTGACCACGGGCTTCACCGGCGCGTCCCTGGTGGTGTTCGGCAGCACGGAGCAGCCGATCGGCCCCGGCGGGGACGAGGTGCTGGTGGTCGCCCGTGGCCCGACCCGGCCCATCGTGGTGCGCCGCAAGGTGGCGGTGGCCGGGGTGGTCTGGGTGAACGGCCCTGCCGCCCGCTTCCCGGAGGTGCCGGGCTACTACGTCATCGCCGGTACCCGCCCGGCCTGGCAGATCCTGCCGGAGGAGGAGCGGCAGAAGAACGCGCTCGGCCTCGATGCACTGCCGCTGACCAGCACGGGCGCCCGCAACCCGGCCTTCCGGGCGGCGCTGCTGGACCTGGAACGGCGCTCGGGCCTCTGGCTCGAGGATGCGGAGCCGGTCCAGATCGAGGGGGCGCGGCTGTTCTTCGTCCGGCTGCCACTGCCGGCGGCGGTGCCGACAGGGGAATACCAGGTGGAGGTGCTGCTGGTCCGCTCCCGCCGGATCGTGGCGCGGCAGGCGCTGGAATTCCGGGTGGAGCGGGTCGGCACGGCCGATCGCGTCGCAACCGTCGCGCGCGGCCAGCCGCTCCTTTACGGTGTGGCCTGCGTCCTGGTGGCGGCGCTTGCAGGCTGGCTGGGCAGCATCTTGTTCCGGAGGGGTTGATGGCCGAGACCGCGGCGGAGAAGGCGGCGACCGCCAAGCGGGACCGCGTCTTCCTGGTGGTGGTGGACGACAGCGCGGAGCGCGAGATCGCCCTGCGCTATGCCTGCCTGCGCGCCCGCAACGGCGGCGGGCGGGTTCTGCTGCTGCGGGTGATCGAGCCGGCGCCGATGACCGAATGGGCCGGCGTCGGCGCCATGATGGCCGAGGAGAAGCGTGAGGAGGCGGAGAAGCTGCTCTCCGGCCTCGGCGCCCAGGTGCAGGAGATCACCGGCAGCCTGCCGATCGTCGAGATCCGCGAGGGCGAGCCGCGCGACGAGTTGCTGGCGCTGCTGGAGGCGGATCCGCGGATTTCCATCCTGGTCCTTGCCTCGGCCGCCACCGGCAGCGGCCCCGGGCCGCTGATCACGGCGCTGACCGGCCGCTATGCCAGCCGGGTGCGGGTGCCGATGACGATCGTGCCCGGCGGTCTGGACGACAAGGAACTGGAACGGGTGACCTGAGGCGGGCCTTCCCGCGCCCGAGGACCCGGCGCGGGGCGCCGCCGCCCTTGCCGGCCGCGCGGCAGGGCTGCACCCCGCGCGGCTTGCGGCTGGGGCCATAACCGACCATTTTGGTACGGATACTCCGGCGGGCCGGGACGCTGCGTCCGGACGCCCAACGCCAGGACCGCGCCATGTTCATCGAGACCGAAGGCACTCCCAACCCCGCCACGCTGAAGTTCCTGCCCGGCCGGGACGTGATGGGCGACCGCGGCACCGCCGACTTCGCCTCTGCCGAAGCTGCCGCCCGCAGCCCGCTGGCCGCCCGCATCTTCGCCCTGCCCGGCGTCGCCCGCGTCTTCCTCGGCGCCGACTTCGTCACCGTGACGGAGGATGGCGCCAATGGCTGGGCGTCCCTGCGGGCCCAGGTGCTGGGCGCCATCATGGACCATTTCGTCTCCGGCCTGCCGGTGCTGGAGGGCGAGGGCGAGGATGGCGAAGGCGATTTCGATCCCGCCGATGCCGAGGTGGTCGAGCAGATCAAGGAATTGCTCGACACCCGCGTCCGCCCGGCGGTGGCCGGCGATGGCGGCGACATCGTCTTCCGCGGCTTCCGCGACGGCGTGGTGCGGCTGCACCTGCAGGGCGCCTGCTCCGGCTGCCCCTCCTCCCGCGCCACGCTCAAGCATGGCGTCGAGAACATGCTGCGCCACTACGTGCCGGAAGTGGTGGCAGTGGAGCAGGTCGAGGCCTGATCTGCCGGGCGGGAGGCCCCCGCCACACCGGTCGCCATCGGTCGGGCAATAGATGCGCGCCCTACCGGTCAGCGGATCCGGCGGCACGTTCCCGGCGGCGAGCCGGGTCGTTCCGATCCCGCGCCGGGCCGGTGGGTGAGCAGATGCGGCGGGCAGGACGGGGTAGCCCGTCCGTTGCCGCAGCCGTGCTTGGCGGGGGATATCGACCCTCGCTGCCGCGCCCTGCGACGGCATCCGGCGCAGGGCCGCACGAAGTCCGCGTCACGCAATCGGCCGGGCCGGACGCACGGCATGCGCCGCTGCCATCCCATGGCGCCGACACATCATGGCGTCCGGTGCGCGACGCGGCGCCATGGTCCCGGCGCAGCGGCGAGCATCACTTTGCTTTCCACATAATTCTCCCCGACCGCACCCTCGTGGCCCGCGCCGCTCCCGCCGTGCCTGCGGCATCACGTCTGCCGTCCCTGGCCGGACCGTCCCCACTATCCACAGTCATCCCCGTAATCCCCAGGCACTGATCCGCGCTAGGATCGCCGGATGAATACCATCGACCAGCCGCCGCCCTTCGCGGGCGCCGGGGGGCTCCTCGGCCTCTCGCAGCGCGTCCCGCCCTCGAACCTGCAGGCCGAACAGGCGCTGCTGGGGGCGCTGCTGGCCAACAACAAGGCTTATGAGCGCGTCTCGGAATTCCTGGCGCCTGAGCATTTCGCCGATCCGATCCATGGCCGGATCTTCCACGCCATCCAGCGCCGGATCGAAGCCGGGCAGCTGGCCGATGTCGTCACGCTGCGTCCGGAGTTCGAGCATTCCGGCCTGCTCGACGAAGTCGGCGGCCCGGCCTACTTAGCGCAGCTGCTCTCCGCCATGGTCGGCATCATCAACGCCGGCGAATACGCCCGCAACGTGCATGATTGCTGGCTGCGCCGCCAGCTCGTGGATGTGGGCGAGGAGGTGGTGAACCGCGCCTTCGGGGCCGAGGCGGAGCTCACCGCCAAGGAACAGCTGGAGGCGGCGGAGCAGCGGCTATTCGACCTGGCCAAGGATGGCGGGACCGAGGGCGGCTTCGTGACCTTCGAGCGCGCGCTGACCGACGCCGTGCTGATGGCCGAGCGCGCCTTCTCCACGCCCGGTGGCGTCAGCGGCCTGCCCACCGGCCTGCGCGACGTCGATGCCAAGACCGGCGGCCTGCACGGGTCCGACCTGCTGATCATCGCGGGCCGTCCGGCGATGGGAAAGACCGCGCTGGCCACCAAGATCGCCTTCGGCGCCGCCCAGGCCCTGGTGCGGGAGGCGCAGGCGAAGGGCGAGGGCGTGCAGCCGCGCGGCACGGTCGCCGTTTTCTCGCTGGAGATGAGCGCCGACCAGCTGGCGACCCGGCTGCTGTCCGAGACGGCGCGCATTTCCGGCGACCGCATCCGCCGCGGCGACATCAGCCAGCGCGACTTCGACCGCTTCGTCGAGGTGAGCCGGGAGCTGTCCGGCCTGCCGCTGGTGATCGACGACACGCCGGCCATCACCATCTCCGCGCTGCGGACACGCTGCCGCCGCCTGAAGCGCACGCGGGGGCTGGAACTGGTGGTGGTGGACTACCTGCAGCTCATGCGGCCGGCGGCCGGGACGCGGCCGGAAAGCCGGGTGCTGGAGATCTCCATGATCACCCAGGGGCTGAAGGCGATCGCCAAGGAATTGTCGGTGCCGGTCATCGCCCTCTCCCAGCTTTCCCGCCAGGTCGAAAGCCGGGAGGACAAGCGGCCGCAGCTGTCGGACCTGCGCGAGTCGGGCTCTATCGAGCAGGACGCCGACATGGTGATGTTCGTCTACCGCGACGAATACTACCTGGCGCAGCGCGCCCCGAAGGAGCTGACCTACGACAACGCCGCCAAGTACGAGGAAGCGCTGACCAAGTGGCAGGCGGACATGGAATCCGCCCACAACAAGGCCGAGCTGATCATCGCCAAGCAGCGGCACGGCCCGACCGGCACGATCAAGCTGTTCTTCGAGAGCGAGTTCACCCGCTTCGGCGACCTCGACCAGGTGCATGGCGGGGCCGAGGGGCATTGAGCCGTGCCGCGCCGGGGTGTCCCCGGCGCGGCTTGCCAGCCATCAGAACAGCAGGCCCTTGCGCAGCATTCCGTGCACGCCCTTCTCTCCGTTCACCGTCTGCGTCACGTGGAAATCCACGCAGAGGCTGCAGAGCTGGTAGGCATCAGCGGCCGAGAGGTTGGCGCGGGAGACGATGAAGGCGATCATCTCCCGCAGCGCCGTTTTCATGGCGACGTCCAGGTCCTCATGCATCCCCATGGAGATGTAGTGGGTCTTCGTCTCGGCGCGGGGATACTTCAGGACGGGGTCCTTGCCGCCCCCGCCCTTCTCCAGCCCCAGGCGGAAATGCCCGGTCAGGCACATCTCCAACGCGTTGATGCAGACCTCGCCATCGCCCTGCACGCCATGGCCGTCGCCGGCCGAGAAATTGGCGCCCGGCACGAAGACCGGCAGGAACAGCGTGGCGCCTTCGCCGCACTCCTTGTTGTCGAGATTGCCGCCATGCGCCCGCGGCTCCTTCGTCGAGATCGTCCCCCATTCCGGCGGCGGCGCCACGCCCATGACGCCGAAGAAGGGCGAGAGCGGCAGGGTGATGCCAGGGCCGACCGGCACCTTGCAGGTCATCGCCTGGCGGTCGACCGGGATATGCAGCACGCGGTGGTAGGGGAAATCCTCCGGCAGGGTGCCGACCAGCGGGCGGAAGGCGCAGAAGCCCCAGTCGGCGCCGAGCTCGATCTTCTCGATCTCGACGCGCAGGCAGTCGCCCGGCTCGGCGCCCTTCACCGCCACCGGGCCGGTGAGAATGTGCGGGCCGAGGCGGGGGACGCCGCCGCCATGGATCGCCGCCAGCCTTTCCGGCACCGCCAGGCCGCTGCCGGGGGGCGGCATCACGTCCTTCGCGCCCGAGACGCATTCGAGGATGACGAGGTCGCCCGGATCGACCTCCGCCACCGGGGCGAAGGCGGCGTCGAAGGCCCCCCAGCGGACATTCGGGATGCTCGGCTCGATACGGTGCGTGGCGGGCATGCGGTCTCCCCCGGGATCGGAATGGCCGCGCATGGATGCAAGGCCGGGGCCAGGGTGGCAAGGGGGCAGCGGCCCGGCCCGGGCTACAGCCAGCCCTTCCGCTTGAAGTAGAGGATCGGCAGCACCGCCGAGACCACCATCATCACCACCGCCATCGGGTAGCCGAAGCTCCATTTCAGCTCCGGCATCAGCTCGAAATTCATGCCGTAGATGCTGGCGATCAGCGTCGGCGGCATCAGCGCGACGCTGGCCACGGTGAAGGTCTTGATGATCGCGTTCTGCTCGACATTGATGATGCCCAGTACGGCGTCGAGCAGGAAATTCGCCTTTCCGTTCAGGAAATTCGCATGCTCGACCAGGCTGCGCACGTCCCGCACCAGGGACTTGATCAGGGCCTGGTTCTCCTTCCGCACGGCCACCGCCTTCTCCGCCGTCAGGAAGGTGAGGATGCGCGACAGGCCGAGCAGCGTCTCGGTCGCGCGCGTCGTCACCTCCCCCACCTGGCCCAGGGTGATCAGCGCGTCCTTCAGGTCGGCATCCTTCGCGCTGGCCTTGACCTTGGCGCGGGCGGTGCGGAAGGCGGCCTGGCTGGCGCGGTCCATGTCGGACGCGATACGCTCCAGGATGTCGGCCAGGCGGTCCACGATCTGTTCGAAGATGTGCAGCATCACGCCGTCCGGCGTGCCCAGCAGCATCACCGGGGTGCGCTGGCAGCGGGCGCTGAACACCGCGAAGGCCTTGGGCGTGGCGTAGCGCACCGTGACCAGCGTCGAATTGGCCAGCACGAAGGTGATGGCGGTGGAACCCATCTCCCCACCCTCCACGCCGTAGAGGAAGGGCGCGGTCAGGAACAGCACGTCGTCTTCCTTGTAGAGGCGCGACGAGCTTTCGATCTCCTGCATCTCCTCCCGCGTCGGGATCTCGAGCCGGAGCGCCTCCTGCACCGCCCGTTCCTCCGCCGGGGTTGGCGTCAGCAGGTCGATCCAGACGGCGCGGCGCAGCGCCTCCACCTCATGGGGGCCTTCGCGCACGAGGAGATGGCCGTTCTCGACGGTGTAGCTGGTCAGCATCTGGCGATCTCCCGGCCGCACGGGCCCCGGGCTTCTAGAGCGAATCGCCGGAGGGCGGAAATGCCCTGCGGCGTGTCCCCGCGGAGGCATCGATCCGGGGCCTTGGGACCGGCGCGGGCACCCTGGCCCACGGCTTGCTGCCCCCATCCCGATTGCCCCCGGCCCGGCAAGGAGGGACCCGCCATGCAACGCCTGATGCAGCTTTTCGCGGCAGCGCTCTGCCTTCTCCTCGGGCAGGCAGCGGGCGCCCTGGCGGCCGATCCCTGGCCTGCCCGGCCGGTCCGCATCGTCGTGGTATTCCCGCCCGGCGGCTCCTCCGACATCGTCGCGCGGGTGCTGGCGGAGGCGCTGACGCCGAAGCTCGGCCAGCGGGTCGTCGTGGACAACCGGCCGGGTGCCGGCGGCACGCTGGCGGCGGCGCATGTCGCGCAGCAACCGGCCGATGGCTACACGCTGCTGCTGTCCAACACCGCGCCCATCGTCACCTCCCCGCCGCTGTATTCGAAGCCCGGCTACGACCCGCAGGCCTCCTTCACCCATGTCTCTTATATCGGCGCGACCTACATGGTCGTCGTCACCAACCTCGCCGTCCCGGCGCAGGACCTGAAGGGGCTGATGGCCTGGATGCGGGCGCAACCGCAGCCGGTCAGCTTCGGCACCTCCGGCGCCGGATCGGTCGGGCATGTGGTCGGCACCATGTTCGCGCAGCAGACCGGCATCCCGCTGAACCACGCGCCCTATCGGGGCAGCCAGCCGATGCAGGCCGACCTCCTGGGCGGGTCCATCCTGCTGTCCTTCGACACGCTCCCGGAGAATGTCGAGAACATCCGGGCCGGCCGGCTGCGTGCCCATGCCATCACCGCGCCGGCGCGGTCGCCGAGCGTGCCGGATGTGCCGACGGCGGCGGAAGCCGGGCTGCCCAACCTGCTGGCGCAGAACTGGCTGGGCCTGTCAGCCCCCGCCGGGCTGCCGGCCCCGATCGTCGAGCGGCTGCATGCCGAGGTGCAGGCGGCGCTGCGGACCCAGGCGATGCAGGATCGCCTGGCGCAGGTCGGCATCGTGCCGGGCTTCATGACCCAGGCGGATTTCGTCCGCTTCGTCGGCGAGCAGATCGACACGGTCGGTGGAATGGTGAAGGCCATGGGCATCCGCAACGACTGAGCGGCCTGCCCACCCGCCGCGTCCGGGCCACGCTGGTCCGGCGCGCGGCTGCCAAGTCGCCCATGCCGGGCCGGCGCCATCGCCCCTGCGGGGACACCGCCCGGGACGCCGCCACCGAGGCACCGCCCCGCCGCTGCGCGGACCACGGCGCCGATCCGACGAGCCCCGTCCGACCATGCGCCGACCCCGCTGACGGTGCCGGGCGATGCTGCGGTCACCCGAAATGCCCAGCCCACCGGTTCGACGGCACAGGGCAGCGATTTTCGGCGATGTGACGTAGGGGCTGGTCGCCGCGGCGGATGCGCGGCCCGCAGCGTGGCGACAGGGCGGGCGGGTGTCAGTCCCGCCAGGGATGCGCCGCCCAGAGCTTCTCGTAATGCGCCTTCATCGCCACCAGCTCGGCCCGGTACTCGTCCGGGCCCAGCAGCCGCAGCGGCAGGGCAAGCTGCGTTGCCACCGCCTGCCATTCCGGATCGGCCACCGCCTTGCGCGCGGCCTCGGCGATCCGCTCCAGCACCGGCTTCGGCAGCCCGGCCGGCGCCGCCAGGCCGCGCATGGAGCCTTCGACCACGTCGAAGCCCTGCTCCCGGAAGGTCGGCACATCCGGCATCACCGGCCAGCGCGCGGTTCCCATCTGGCCGATCGGCCGGAACAGGCCCTGGCGGTAGTCTCCGATCGCCTCCCCCATGTTGGTCACCGCCAGCTCGATCTGCTTCGACAGGGTCGCGGTGCGGACCGGGGCGCCGCCGGCGAAGGGGATGTGCAGGAACTTGGTTCCGGTCACCCGCTCCAGCGCCAGCACCGCCAAGTGGTCGTCCGACCCGATGCCGGAGGTGCCGTAGCTGATCTGGCCGGGGCGCCGCTTGGCCTCCGCCACCAGGTCGGCAACGCTGCGGATCGGGCTGTCGGGCAGCACCCAGATGGCGCCCGGATCGTCGACGATGTTCAGCACAGGCGCGAAATCGTCCAGCCGGAAGCGGGCCTGCGGCCGCTCGATCGGGATGGTCACGATGGTGGGCGTGTTGAGGAAGCCGATGGTGTAGCCGTCCGGCCGGGCACGGGCGAGTTCGCTGAAGCCGATCTCCCCGCTCGCCCCCGGGCGGTTCACCACCGCGATGGGCTGGCCGAGATACTTCTCCATGATCTTCGCCAGCGGCCGCGCCGCGGCATCGGTCCCGCCGCCGGCAGGGAAGGCCAGCACCATGGTCAGCGGCCGGTCCGGGAAGGCGGCCCCTGCCCCCTGGGCGAGGGCAGGGCGGGCGAGCGGCGCGGCGGCCAGCCCGGCCAGCAGGGCGCGGCGATGCATCATGGTCCTCCCGATATCCCGGCGCTTGCCGCGCCGATGTGTCCTTGCCCGGGCGGAGTACGGCAGGGCTGCCCCTGCGGTGCCAGGTCCCGGTTCGGAGCGGGATCGGATCATGGCCGGCGGCGGCTGGCAACCGCTTGGGCGGAGCCGGACGGCGCGGCGCCTGGATCGCCGGTTGCGACGCTTCGCTCCGGCATGCGGGCCGGACCATGTCGCAGCGTGCGATATGGAGTTCAGGCCTTGGCGGGCGGCGTGCACGCCGCGCAGCGTGAATGCGCCCGAGGCCGAACGACCCGACGCAGCTTGCGCATCCGCACGGATGCATGGACCGCGTCCAGATGGATGGACGTTCGGCGGGTTGCGGATCTTCGGGTCGCGCAACGCCAAGGTGGCGTTCGCCCGGGAACGCATCCCGCCTTGCGACCGGCCCAATGAGCAGGCCAGAACGCGGTCCCGCATGCCAGGTGCTCTGGCCAAGCCGGATCAGCGCAAGCGCCCCATCCCCTGTGGCAGCACGGCCCGACGATACAAAACCTAAGATTGATGGGCCAAAATTGTCATGCCGCGGGAGCGCGAGGCAGGCGCCGCTGACGGGGTGCCCCGTCAGCGGCCAGGTTGGTCAGTCGGCGGCCAGGGCCATGCGGCTGCGGTTCAGCCGGGTCATCACATGGTCCTCGGTGGCGTCGACCACCTTCTCCGTCTCCTCGGGCGTGAAGACATGGCCGGCGCCCGGCATGGTCCGGTAGTCGATGTTGATGCCCTTCTGGGTGTTCAGCTTGTCCACCAGCTTCCGGACCGAGCTTTCGGGCACGAGCTCATCGCCCTCCCCATGCAGGATCAGGCCGTTGCAGGGGCATGGCGCGAGGAAGCCGAAATCATAGTGGCTGGCCGGCGCGCTGATGGACACGAAGCCGCCCATCTCCGGCCGCCGCATCAGCAGCTGCATGCCGACATAGGCGCCGAAGGAGTAGCCGGCGACCCAGAGGCTGTGGGCATTCGGGTTCACCGCCTGCAGGAAGTCCAGCGCCGCGGCGGCATCCGAGATCTCTCCGATCCCGCCATCGTAGCGGCCCTGGCTGCGGCCGACTCCGCGGAAGTTGAATCGAAGCGTGGAAAATCCCAACCCCTGGAAGCGTTGGTACAGGGCGTGGATCACCCGGTTGTTCATGGTCCCGCCATGCAGCGGGTGGGGGTGCAGCAGCAGGGCTACCGGTGCGTTCGGCTGCTTCGAGTGGTGATAGCGGCCTTCGAGCCGGCCGTCCGGGCCGGCGAACATGACCTCAGGCATCGTCCCTTGGGTCCAATTCCGGTTGTGCCCTGGCACGTCGGGTCCGCCGGAGGCAAGCATGGAGCCTACCCGCCGACAGGCCAGGCGCGCGAGGCGCGTTGGTGGGGAAGACCTGATTGACAACGCCCAGGCTCCCCTCGGCACCAATCGGATTTGGCACACGATGCCGAGAGGAGCCCGGGCGCACCAACCACCCTGGCCGAACCGGGACCGCGACCCCCCCAATCGTTGACTGGGGGGGTCGGGTAACCTAGCGTTCCTATCCAAGGCGCCCGCTTGTCGGACGCCCACGACAGGGGCTCGGTCCCGGTGTCGTCCAGGCTCCCAGGGGCAGTCTCCCGGACCCCTGGGCGGGCGGGACTATAGAGACCCGAAGGTGAGTTTCATAACGGAATCAAGGCATGGTGCCCATGTTTTCCGCTCCCGGCCCGTATGCCGGTATACGGCTTTCTGGCGCCTAGGGATTTCACGCATGCGTCTTTCCACCCGCGGACGATATGCCGTCATGGCGATGGTGGAGCTGGCCGCACGCCAGCAGGGCTGCGCGGTCGATCCGCGCGCCGGTCGGCCAGTCAGCCTGGCCGAACTGGCCCAGGCGCAGATGCTGTCGCTTGCCTATCTGGAGCAGCTTTTTGGTCATCTCCGCCGCGCGGGGCTTGTCGCTTCCGCCCGCGGTCCCGGCGGCGGCTACCGCCTGGCCCGCCCGGCTCAGGCCATCGCGGTGGCCGAGATCGTGGACGCGGTGGACGAGCCGATCCGTGCCACCCGCTGCGAGCAGGGCTCGCCCGGCTGCCTGGCCGGGGAACGTTGCCTGACGCATGACCTGTGGTCCGAACTGGGCGAGCAGATCCGGCTGTTCCTGGCGCATGTGACGCTGGAGGACATCGTCACCGGCCGCATCGCCGGCCGTGCCGCCACCCCACACGAGCGCGCCTTGCCGGAAGCCGCGCAGTAGCGCCCATGCCCACGCTCTATCTGGACGCCAATGCGACCGAGCCCCTGCGCCCGGCGGCGCGGGAGGCCGTGCTGGGGGCCCTCGCGGCCGGCGGCAACCCGTCCTCGGTCCATGCCGAGGGTCGGGCCGCGCGGCGCCGGCTGGAAGAGGCGCGGGAGGCAGCGGCCGCCCGCCTCGGCGGCCGCGCCCGCGACCTGGTCTTCACCAGCGGGGGGACGGAGGCGGATGCGCTGGCCATCGTCGGCCTCGGCCGCGGGCGGCGCCTGCTGGTGGGCGCCACCGAGCACCCCGCGGTGCTGGCTGCCGCCCCGGGGGCCGAGACGATCCCGGTGCTGCCGGATGGCACCGCCGACCTGGCGGCGCTGGACCGCCTGCTGGCCGCTGGCGGGCCGGCCCTGGTCTGCCTGATGGCGGCGAACAACGAGACCGGCGTGCTGCACCCGCTGGACGCCGCGGCTTCGCTGTGTCGCGCCCATGGCGCGCTGCTGCATGTGGATGCGGTGCAGGCCGCCGGACGAGTGCCGCTGCCGACGGCGTTCGATTCGCTCGCCATCTCCGGCCACAAGCTGGGCGGCCCGCCCGGCGCCGGCGCGCTCCTGCTGCGCCCGGGCCTCGACCTGCCGGCGCTGATCGCCGGCGGCGGGCAGGAACGCGGCCGTCGCGGCGGCACCGAACCGCTGCCCGCCATCGCCGGCCTCGCTGCCGCCTGGCCGGAACCCGAGGAGGCGGCGCGCCTGGCCGCTCTCCGCGACCGGATCGAGTCAGGGGTGCGCGCCCTGGCGCCCGAGGCGGTCATCGCCGGCGCCGGCGCGCCGCGGCTGCCGAACACCACGAACATCATCCTGCCAGGCCTGCCGGCGGAAACCCAGGTGATCGCGCTGGACCTGGCAGGGGTGCGGGTCTCGGCGGGGGCGGCGTGTTCCTCGGGCAAGGTGGCGCAAAGCCCGGTGCTGGCGGCAATGGGGTTCGGGGAGCTGGCCGGCTGCGGCATCCGCGTCTCGCTACCCTGGGACGCGCCGGACGACGCGGCGGAGCGGTTCCTGGCGGCGTGGCGCGACATGCGCGACAGGCTGCGCAAGCGCGCCGCGTAGCATCGGGGGGAAGAGAGAACTCCTCCCCCGAACCCTCCAGCCGCCTTCTTCTGGGAGTCTGGCGCATCGCCGCCATGACGATCCGGCCACTCCCCGGCTCGAGGGCGCTGCCCCATCTTCCCCCCATGCGCCCGAACCGCCCCATCTACCTGGACAACCACGCCACCACCCCGGTGGACCCGCGCGTGCTGGCCGCCATGCGCCCCTGGTGGGAGGACAATTTCGCCAACCCCCACAGCGTGGAACACCCGATGGGTCGGGACGCCGAGGAGGCCGTCGAGGCCGCCCGCGCCGAGATCGCCAGCCTGATCGGCGCCGAGGCGCGGGAGATCGTCCTCACTTCCGGCGCCACCGAGGCGAACAACCTCGCCATCAAGGGGGCCGCCCGCTTCGCGGCGCAGCAGGGCACCGACCGCCGCCGCATCGTCACGCTGGCCACCGAGCACAAATGCGTCCTGGAAAGCGTCCGCGACCTCGCCGCCGAGGGGTTCGAGCCGGTCATCCTCCCCGTCCGCCCCGACGGCATGTTCGAACCCGATGCCCTGCGCGCGGCACTCGATGACCGCACCCTCCTCCTCTCCGTCATGGCGGTGAACAACGAGATCGGGGTGATCCAGGACCTCGCCGCCATCGGCGCCCTGGCGAAGGAGGCGGGCGCGCTGTTCCATACCGATGCCGCCCAGGCCGCCGGCCGCATCCCTCTCGACGTGGAGGAGATCCGCGCCGACCTCCTCTCCCTCTCCGGCCACAAGCTCTACGGCCCGAAGGGCATCGGCGCCCTCTATGTCCGGCGCCGGCCGCGGGTGCGCCTGGCGCCGCTGTTCTCCGGCGGCGGGCAGGAGAGGGGCTTCCGCTCCGGCACGCTGCCGGCGCCGCTGGTGGTCGGCTTCGGGGAGGCGGCGCGGATCGCGGCGACCGAGGGGCTGCTGGATTCCGGCCGCATCGCCGGCCAGCGCGACCTGTTCCTCTCGGTGCTGGAACGGGACGTCCCCGGCCTGCGGGTGAACGGCCATCGCGACCAGCGCGTCACCGGCAATCTCAACCTGACCTTTCCCGGGGGCGTGGACGCCCAGGCGCTGATGCGTGCCGCGCCGGGCGTCTGCGTGTCCACCGGGTCTGCCTGCTCCTCGGCCGAGGTCGAGCCGTCCTACGTGCTCCGTGCCCTCGGAATCCCGGATGCCGAGGCCCGGGCGACCTTGCGGATTGGGATCGGCCGCTTTACCTCGCCGGCGGAGGCGGAGCGGGGCGCGGCATTGCTGGCCGAGGCCTGGCGCGCGGTGGTTGCGGCGGAGCGCTGAGACAGAATGCCCAGGATGACCTTCATCGAGCGCGACGGCAGCCGGCGGGAGGTGGACGCGCCGCTCGGCCTCTCCGTCCTCGAGATCGCGCACAAGCATGGGGTGGATGTGGAAGGCGCCTGCGAGGGCTCGCTCGCCTGCTCCACCTGCCACGTCATCGTGGACCAGGGCTGGTTCGGCAAGCTCGCCTCGCCGACCGAGGACGAGGAGGACATGCTCGACCTCGCCTTCGACCTCCAGGAGACCAGCCGCCTGGGCTGCCAGATCATCATGACCGAGGCGCTGGACGGCCTGGTGGTGAAGCTGCCCGCCGGCACCCGCAACGCCGGCGGCTGAGCAGGGCGCGCCGCCCGCGCGCAGAAGGGACAGCATGGCACAGGCCTGGGAGACCGAATTCGGCGCCGAGGGCGGGCTGTTCCGCTCCCTACGGTCCGCCTGCGCCGCCGACTGGGCGGCCTATACCTGGCACCCCTTCGTCCGGGGCCTGTCGGACGGCACCCTGCCGCTGCCGGCCTTCCGCCGCTACCTGATCCAGGACTACCTCTTCCTGATCCATTTCGCCCGGGCCAAGGCGCTGGCGGTCTTCAAGGCCGAGAGCGTCGAGGCGATGCGCGACAAGGCGGAGGCGATCCGCGCCATCCTGGCCGAGACCACCATGCATCTCCGGTACTGCGAGGGCTGGGGCATCGCGGAGGCCGAGGTGCGGGCCACGCCCGAGAGCGCGGAGACGGTCAGCTACACCCGCTACGTGATCGATCGCGGGCTGGCCGGTGACATCCTGGACCTGGAAGTGGCGCTTGCCCCCTGCACGGTCGGCTATGGCGAGGTGGCGCTGCGCATCCTGGCCGACCCGAACCGCCGGACGGAGGGCAACCCCTACCAGTCCTGGATCGACACCTATGCCGACCCTGGCTACCAGGCCATCGCGAAGGCGGCCGCCGCGCGCATCGACGCGTTGGGCGAGAGCCATGGCGGCCAGGCCCGCTTCGCCATCCTTGGGTCCACCTTTGCCGAGGCGGCGCGGCTGGAGGCCCGCTTCTGGCAGCAGGGCCTGGATGCCGCGGAAGGCCACATGGCCTCCTACGAAACGGCGCGGCGCTAGGTGCGCATCCCGGTCGTCGCCCGCCTGGTGCAACCATGAGGATCCTTGTCGCCATGTCCGGCGGGGTGGACAGCAGCGTCGTCGCCGGCCTGCTGAAGGAACAGGGGCACGAGGTCATCGGCGCGACCCTGCAGCTCTACGACCACGGCGCCGCGACCAGCCGCAAGGGTGCCTGCTGCGCCGGGCAGGACATCCATGACGCGCGCCGCGTCGCCGACCGGCTGGATATCCCGCACTACGTCCTCGACAAGGAAAGCCGCTTTTCCGCGGCCGTGGTGCAGGACTTCGCCGATGCCTATGCCCGGGGCGAGACGCCGATTCCCTGCGTGCGCTGCAACCAGACGGTGAAGTTCCACGACCTGGTCGACCTGGCGCGCGACCTGGGCGCCGACGCGATGGCCACCGGCCATTACGTTCGTCGCGTTGACGGCCCGCGGGGCGCCGAGCTGCACCGCGCCGCCGACCCGCAGCGGGACCAGAGCTACTTCCTGTTCGCCACTACGCGGGCGCAGCTGGATTTTTGCCGGTTTCCCCTGGGCGGCTACCCCGACAAGGCTTCGGTGCGCGCAGTCGCCGCGCGGCTGGGCCTGCGGGTGGCGGAGAAGCCGGACAGCCAGGACATCTGCTTCGTCCCGCAGGGCCGCTACCACGAGGTGGTGGCGAAGCATCGGCCGGATGCGGTGGAGCCCGGGGAGATCGTGCATCTCGACGGCCGCGTGCTGGGCCGCCACCAGGGCATCGCCCGCTACACCGTCGGGCAGGGGCGCGGCCTCGGCCCGGCGTCACGGGATGGCGAGGAACCGCTCTATGTCGCGGGGGTCGAGGCGCGCAGCCGCCGCGTGATCGTCGGCCCGCGCACCGCGCTGCCGCAGCCGGTGGTGATGGTTGCCGAGGTGAACTGGCTGGTCCCGCCGCCGGCGGGGCCATTGCGCTGCCAGGTGAAGCTGCGCGCGCGGGAGGAGCCGCGTGCTGCCACCGCGGACTGGGACCCGACGGCCGGCCTGCTGCGGGTAAGGCCGGAGGAACCGGCCATTGCCGCGCCCGGCCAGGCCTGCGTGCTCTATGACGGCGACCGGGTGCTGGGCGGCGGCTTCATCCGCCGTGCGGCAGGGGCCGAGGCGGCCTGGACCACGACCGCGGCTTGCGTGTCGACCTGAACACGCAAGGCGCTGTCGCCCATTGATGCCGGTGAACAGACGTCCTGATGTCCGCTCACCGGCATCGCGCGCAGGGTTGCTGTGGCGGCCCGGCGCCAGACGGGATGATCATGCCGGTCGGCATTTTTGCTGACCGGCATGAGTGTAGCGCGGCATTCACGCCGCTCCGCGATCGGCCCTGGCGCGTCAGCCGATGCCGAGTGCGGCGCGGTCCACGATCCAGGGCAGGTCGGTCTCCGCGGGCCGCACGCCGGCCTGGGTGATCATGTCATGCGCCTGCCCGCGATGATGGGTCTGGTGGTTGAACAGATGCGTCACCAGGATCCAGCGCCGCTCCCGCATCTCCTTCTGCGAGGCGCCGCTGAACCAGGTGAGGTCGCCTGTCAGCCAGTCCGGCGTGAGCGTCGCCGCCCAGGCCTCGATGCGCGCATCCGCCTCGGCGCGGGCGGCGCGCAACTCGGAAAAATCCTCGATCAGCCGCGGACTGTTGGCGATGCCCGGTGGTGGCGGGTCCCAGCCGGCGAAGCGGCCCATCCATTGCCGGTCGCCCCAGAGCAGGTGGCACAGCGTCCCGTGGATGGAGCCGAACCAGCCGCCGCGATCCTGCCGGCGTGCCGCGTCGGTCAGCTCCGCTGCAGCGGCATAGAGCCGGCGGTTCATCTCGGCATTGTATGCCGCCATCAGGCGACACCAGTCGGGCGAGATCATCGCACCCTCCCGCCGCGCGGCTACACGCGTTTCCAGAAGCGGATCGCGGCATGCTCCGCTCCCTCGGCATCCAGCGCAAAGCCGGGGACGGCGCCTGCCGCGGTCCAGCCGCTGGCGTGGCAAAGCCGGTCGGCCGCACCATCCGCCAGCGAATCCAGCACCAGCAGCCGGCGGCCGAGACGCTGTGCGGCCTGTTCGACCCGCTGCAGCAATGCCCGGCCGATCCCCTGCCGCCGCGTCGCCGGGTCCACCAGCAGCATCGCCACCTCGGCGCGGTGCGCCTGGTTCTCCGGCATGTCCAGCAGCAGTTGCACGGTGCCGACCAGCGCCCCCTCCAGCCAGGCCGCCAGCAGCAGCCGCCGACCGGCGGCGACATCGGCCGCGGCCCGCCGCCAGGCGGCGCGCGCCCGGTCCGGCGGCAGCGGATGGCGGAAGGACAGGCCGGGGCCGGCGGCGACGCAGGCGGCCAGGATCTCCGCCAGGCGCCGTTCCGCGCTGGCAGCCGCGGCAGCGTCCAGCGCTTCCACCACCAGGCCGATCGCCGGCTTGGCGTAGCGGAATTCCAGCGACTTCGAGAGGTCGTCGAGGATGCGGATGGCGCCCTGCCGGACATAGCCTCGCTTCTCGTAGAAGCCATGCGCGCGGTCGAAGCGCGTATCGGTCCACAGCACGAGGCGGGCGGCGCCCTGGGCGCGCGCCTCGGCCTCGGCCGTCTCAAGCAGCCGGGCGGCGAGCCCGCTGCCGCGCTGGTCCGCCGCGACATACATGCGGCAGATTTCCCAGGCCCGGTCGCTGTGCATCGGCCGGGTGCCGACCATGCCGACCACCTTGCCGTCATGCTCCGCCGCCCAGAGCATGCCGCCCTGTCCGGCGAAATAGGTGGCCAGGGCCCGCAGCTCCGGCACTTCTCCATCCACGTCGAGCACGCAGTTCGGGTATTCCGCCCAGCAATCGCCGATCAGGGCGATGAAACCCGCCGCATCGGCATCCCGGCCGGGGCGGATCATGCCCAGGGACCAGCCGCCAATCGCGCCTGAGCCTGCGTCCGCACGATGCCGGCGGTGCGGCGGAGGCCAAGCTCGCGGCGCGTGCGCCGGCGCCTGCGGCACGGCATCAGGTCAGCTCCCGGCAGAACTCCTGGATGCGGCCGCAGGCCTCGGTCAGGCTGGCCGCGTCGGTCGCGTAGGAGATGCGCATATGCGGCGACATGCCATAGGCCGCGCCCTGCACGCAGGCGACGTGCTTCTCCTCAAGCAGCGCCGCCACCACGTCGGTATCGGTGTCCAGCCGGCGGCCGCCCTTGCTGGTGCGGCCAAGCAGCCCGGCGACCGAAGGGAAGACATAGAAGGCGCCTTCCGGCTTGTGGCAGGTGATGCCGGGGGCGGCATTCAGCATCTCCACCACCATGTCGCGGCGCTGCTGGTAGGCGGCGCGCCGCTCCTCCACCAGATCCTGCGGCCCGTCCAGCGCCGCCGTGGCGGCGGCCTGGCTGATGGTGGAGACGCCGGCCGTCGCCTGGCCCTGCATGTTGAACATGCCCTTGATCAGCTTCGCCGGCCCGCCGCCGAAGCCGATGCGCCAGCCGGTCATGGCATAGGTCTTGGAACAGCCGTTGACCGTCAGCGTGCGGTCCTTCAGCCCGGGCGTGACCTGCGCGACGGTACTGAACCGATGCCCGTCATAGAGCAGGTGCTCGTACATGTCGTCCGACAGCACCCAGAGGTTCGGGTGGCGCAGCAGCACCTCCCCGAGCGCGGCCAGTTCCTGCGCCGTCGGCACCGCGCCGGTCGGGTTGCCCGGGAAGTTCAGCATCACCCATTTGGTGCGCGGGGTGATGGCGGCTTCCAGGTCCTCCGGCCGCGGCTTGAAGCCGTTGTTCTGCGGGCAGGAGACGGTGACGGGCACGCCGCCCGCCACCTTCGCCATGTCGGCGTAGCTGACCCAGAAGGGGGAGGGGATGACCACCTCGTCGCCCGGATCGAGCGTCGCCATGAAGGCGTTGAAGATGACCTGCTTGCCGCCATTGCCGACGATGATCTCGTCCGGCCCGTAGTCCAGCCCGTTGTCGCGCTTGAACTTGCGCGCGATGGCCGCCTTCAGCGCAGGCGTGCCGCCCTGCGGCGGGTATTTGGTGTCGCCGCGCAGCGCAGCCTGATGCGCGGCCTCGATCGCGTGGGGCGGCGTGGCGAAGTCGGGTTCGCCATTCGAGAGGCTGATGACGTCGATGCCCCGCGCGCGCATCTCCCGCGCCTTCGCCGTCATGGCGGCGGAAGGCGAGACCCTCACATCGGCGAGGCGCCCGGCAAGCTCCGGCATCGCCTTACCGCAGGCCCTGGCAGAAGCGCTGGATGCGGGTGCAGGCATCCCGCAGCGCGTCGTCGCTGGTGGCGTAGCTGATGCGGAAATAGCCGGGGTAGAGGAAGGCCGCGCCATGCACGCAGGCCACCCCTTCCTCCTCGAGCAGGGCGAGGCAGAAATCCTCGTCCGTCTCGATCTTGCGGCCGCCCTTGGTGGTCTTGCCGATGCAGCCCTGCATGGACGGGAAGACGTAGAAGGCGCCTTCCGGCTTGTGGCAGCGCAGGCCGGGCGCGGCGTTCAGCATCTCCACCACCATGTCGCGGCGACGCTTGTAGGCGACCTTCATCTCCTCGATGAAGCCCTGCGGCCCCGTCAGCGCCTCGACCGCCGCGGCCTGGCTGATGCTGCTGGTGTTGCTGGTGGACTGGCTCTGCAGCTTGTCCATCTGCTTGATCAGCGAGACCGGCGCCGCGGCATAGCCGATGCGCCAGCCGGTCATCGCATAGGCCTTGGAACAGCCGTTCATCGTGACCGTGCGGTCGCGCAGCCGCGGCTCCACCTCCAGCACTGTCGCCGGGCGGAAGCCGTCATAGGCGAGCTTGTTGTAGATGTCGTCGGTGAAGACCCAGACATGCGGGTGCTTCATCAGCACGTCCGTCAGCGCCTTCAACTCCACGGCGCTGTAGGCCGCGCCGGTCGGATTCGACGGGTTGTTCAGCAGGAACCACTTGGTCTGCGGCGTGATCGCCGCCGCCAGCTGTTCCGGCCGCAGCTTGAAGCCCATATTCTCGTCGCCGCGGACGATCACCGGCTTGCCCTCGGCTAGCTCGACGATGTCCGGATAGCTGACCCAGCAGGGGGAGGGGATGATGACCTCGTCGCCCTGCTGCACGGTGGCGAGCAGCGCGTCGAAGATCACCTGCTTGCCGCCGGTGGCGACCAGGATCTCCTCCGGCTTGAACTCCACGCCGTGGTCGGCCTTCAGTCGGCTGGCCACCGCCTGCCGCAGCGCCGCAGTGCCGGCGACGTCGGTGTATTTCGTCTCGCCGCGCTGGATGGCGGCGATGGCCGCATCCTTCACGTTCTGCGGGGTGTCGAAGTCCGGTTCGCCCGCGGCCAGGCCGATGACGTCCTTCCCCGCCGCCTTCAGCGCCCGCGCCTTGCTGGTCATGGCGATGGTCAGGGACGGGGAAATGCGGTCGAGGCGATCGGCGATCAGCTTCATGGGGGCCTGCGCGGGCTGCGAAAGGCCGGGACCCTAGCCCCCCGGCCCAGGCGGTTCAACCCGGCCGCGATCCATCCCGCGTGGCCTAAGGCCTGCTTTTGCATCCGCGGCCGCATGGCAGCGCTGCGTGCCAAGCGGAGCTCGGATGGCGATCGCCGGCCCGGCCGGCGCCGTCCCGCGGCACGGCCAGCGATCCACCGCTGTCCGTCCGATCGGATTGCGCGATCTGCGGGCCGTGCCACACCGCCTGGACGGACCAGGCCAGGCGCATCCCCGGCGACAGCAGGGTCGTGGAGGGCATCGCCACCCAATCCGTCGGAGCCTGGCTCGGGGCCGATGATCGGCCTGGTGGCCGGCGGCTGCGCCCGGCCAAGGAGCACGGGAGCCATGCCAGGATGCCCGTGCCGCAGCCCGGGCCGGTCCCGCAGTCAGGATCGCGGCGTGTTCCGCCCCCGCAGCAGCAGCCCGGCCCCCAGCAGGGCCAGTGCCGTCACCGCCAGCAGCATCGTCGCCAGGGCATTGATCTCGGGCGTCAGCCCGATGCGAAGCTGCGAGAAGACCAGCATCGGCAGCGTGGTGCCGGCCGGGCCGGAGACGAAGCTCGCCACCACCACGTCGTCGAGCGACAGGGTGAAGGCCAGCAGCCATCCCGCACCCAGCGCCGGTGCCATCAGCGGCAGGGTCACGGTGCGGAAGACGGTGAAGGGCGGCGCGCCGAGATCGGCCGCCGCTTCCTCCAGCGCGGCATCCATCCCCGCCAGCCGCGCCTGCACCACGACCGCGACATAGGCCAGCCCCACCGTCGCATGCGCCAGCAGGATGGTGAGCGCGCCCCGGTCCGGCGACCAGCCCAGCGCCGCCTCCGCCGCGCCCTGCAGCACGACGAAGAGCAGCAGCAGGGACAGGCCCGTCACGACCTCCGGCAGCACCAGCGGCGCGCCGGCCAGCAGGCCGAACAGGGCGCGGCCGCGGAAGGGACCATGGCGTGCCAGCACCCAACCGGTCATCCCGCCCAGCAGCACGGCCAGCGTCGCCGCGCCGGCGGCGATCCGCAGCGACAGCCAGGCGGCATCCAGCATCCGCGCATTGGCCGCCAGCGCGGCGAACCAGCGCAGGGAGAAGCCGCCCCACTGGAAGGGAATGCGGTCGGCGCTGAAGGCGTAGCCGATCAGCAGCAGGATGGGGAGCCACAGGAATCCCAACCCCAGAACCAGGCCGACCCGTCTCACTTCGACATCCCGGGGCGCTCCCCCGGCCCCCGCGCAGGGGGCGAAGCCCCCCTTCGAGACCCCCCTTCGTCCAGGCCCTGGAAAACGCGGATCGGCACAATGAGCAGCGCCAGCAGCGCCACGGCCAGGGCGGCGGCCAGGGGCCAGTCGCGGTTCTGGAAGAACTCGCCCCACAGCGCACGGCCCACCAGCAGCGCCTCCGGCGGGCCCAGCAACTCGGGGATCACGAACTCCCCCGCGGCCGGGATGAACACCAGCAGGAAAGCCGCGGCCGCACCGGGCAGGGATAGCGGCAGGGTCACGCTGCGGAACACCACCCACGGGCTGGCCCCCAGATCCGCCGCCGCTTCCTCCACGCTCATATCGCGCCGCAGCAGCGTCGCCGCCAGCGGCAGCACGGCGAAGGGCAGATACGCATGCACCATGCCGAGATACATGGCACCATCGCTGTAGAGCAGCGGCAGCGGTTCCGTGGTCACGCCCAGCGCGATCAGCACGCCATTCACCCAGCCGCCATCGCGCAGCAGACCGATCCAGGCGCCCAAGCGCGGCAGGAAGCCGGTGCAGAAGGGCAGCAGCACCAGCGCCAGCAGCAGCACCCGCCATCGCTCCCCCGCGGCCGCGATGCCGAGTGCCATGGGATAGGCCAGCAGCAGGCAGAGCGTGGCCGTCACCCCCGCCACCAGCACCGATCGCAGCAGGGCTGCGGCATAATAGCCATCCTGCGCCAGGGTCAGCAGGTTCTGCGCGGTCCCCCGCCAGCCATCCTGCAGGGAGATCGCCGGCGTGAAGGGCGGCACGCCGGGCGCGCCCTCGCTCACCGCGATGCCGAGCAGAATCACCACCGGCGCCGCCACCAGCAGCAGCAGCCAGAGGAAGGGCGGCAGCAGGACCAGGGCGCGGCGCATCAGGCGGAAAGCGGCGCCAGCGCCTCGGGCGCCCAGGCCAGCGCAACAGGGTCGCCCGGCGCCGGCGGCGCGGCGTCGGCGGGCAGCGTCACACGCCATTCGCCACCGTTCGGGAGCGCCACCACCGCCATCCAGCCATCGCCGCGGAAGGCAAGGTCCCGGACCCGCGCCGCGATGCCGTTCTCCGCCGGCGGATCACCCGCCACCAGCCGGATGCGCTCCGGCCGCAGGGCGAAGGCGGGCGCCACATGCGCGGGGCGCAGCAGGCAGCCGGCCCCGCATTCCACCGCGCCATCGGCGCGCACCCGTCCTTCCAGGATGTTGGCCGCGCCGAGGAACGCCGCCACGCTGCGGGTCGCCGGCCGCTCATACAACTCGCGCGGCGGCCCCACCTGCGCCAGCCGCCCCGTCTCCAGCACCGCCACCCGGTCGGCCAGCGCGAGCGCCTCTGCCTGGTCATGGGTCACCATGACGAAGCCGGCGCCGGTGGCGCGCTGAAGCGCGCGCAGCTCGAACCCCGTGCGCTCGCGCAGGCCCGCATCCAGCGCGCCCAGCGGTTCGTCCAGCAGCAGCAGGGGCGGGCGCTTCACCAGGCTGCGCACCAGCGCCACGCGCTGCCTTTGCCCGCCCGAAAGCTGCGCCGGCCTCCGCGCCGCCAGCCCTTCCAGCCCGACCAGCGCCAGCGCCTCGGCCACGCGGCGCGCGATCTCGGCCTTCGGCACGCCGTCCCGGCGCAGCCCATAGGCGACGTTGTCGAAGACGCTCAGATGCGGGAACAGGGCATAGCTCTGGAACACCATGCTCACCGGCCGTCGATGCGGCGGCAGCGCGCCGATGTCGCGCCCCTGCAGCAGCACCTGGCCCGCATCGGCGCTCTCGAAGCCCGCGACGATCCGCAGCAGGGTGGACTTGCCCGACCCGCTGCCGCCCAGCAGCGCCAGGAATTCGCCCGGCGCCACGGTCAGGTCCAGCGCATCCAGGGCCGGCACGCCGCCGAAGCGCTTGGTCACGCCCGCCAGGCGCAGCAAGGGCGTGGCCAAGGCGCTCAGCGGCCGGCCTTGAAGCGGCTCCAGAGCCGCGTTCGCAGCCGCTCCGCCGCTTGCGGCAGCGTCGCCGGGACGAAGGCGCGGGACAGTGCCTCCTCCGGCGGATAGACATTCGCGTCGTCGCGCACCGCCTGCGCCACCAGCGGCCGGCTGGCCGGCACGGCATTGGGGTAGCGCACCTGGCTGGTGATGGCGGCCATGCTGTCCGGCTGCAGCAGGAAGTCGATGAAGGCCATGGCGGCCTCGGGGTTCGGCGCATCCGCCGGCACCGCCAGCATGTCGAACCAGAGATGCGCGCCGGTCTTCGGCGCGACATAGCCGATCTCGACGCCCCGCCCCGCCTCCCGCGCCCGCGCCGCCGCCTGGATGACGTCGCCGCTATAGGTCAGCGCGGCGCAGACCTCGCCGGTCGCCAGCATGTCCAGCAGGGCGCCGGACCCGGGGATGGCGCGCAGATGCGGCCGGATCGCCAGCAGCGCCTGCTCGGCGGCACGGGCATCGGTGGGGTCGGCGCTGTCGGGGTCGCGGCCCAGCCATTTCAGCACGGAAGGCAGCACATCGGTCGCGCTGTCCATCACCGCCAGGCCGCAGCGCGCCAGGCGCTGCGCATTCTCCGGCTTCAGCAGCAGGTCGAGGCCATCGAGCGGCGCGTCGGGCCAGAGCGCCCGCACCCGGTCCAGCCGGACGCCGAGCCCGACCGTGCCCCACAGGTAGATCGCGCCGTGGCGGTTGCCGGGGTCCACCTGCGCCACCCGCGCCATCAGCCGCGGGTCGAGGTTCTTCCAGTTCGGGATCCTGGCGAGGTCCAGCGGCCTGAGGGCACCCGCCTTCACCAGGCGGGCAAAGGTCGGCTCGCTGGTCGGGACGATGAGGTCGTAGCCGGACCGGCCCGCGGACAGTTTTCCTTCCAGCGTCTCCAGGCTGTCGTAGACGTCGTAGCGCACCCGGATGCCGGTCTGCTGCTGGAAGCGCTGGACGACATAGGGGTCGATATAGTCGGTCCAGTTGTAGACGTTCAGCACCGGCTGCGCGGTGGCAAGGCGCGCCAGCAGCACGGCGGGCAGCAGCAGGCACGCGAACAGGACCCCTCGGCGCATCGACACCCCGTCCCCCATGGTCGAAGCGGGGGAGGCTAGACCATTTCCCGCGCCGGCGTGAGCCGCCCGGAGCGTCGGGCCTGAACTAGGATCATTTTCCTTGACTGCGGGCGCAGGATGGGCTAGGACCGGGCTGCCGACGGCCGCATTGCGCCCGAGGCTCCCCCCGCACCATCCGCGCCCGCCCCCTTCGGTGTTCCCGTGCCGCGCCCCCGCGCCGCGCGGCGCATCGTCGCGACCGGCCGCCGCCGAGACGGAGAGACCCCCGTGCCCTTCAGCCCGGCCAACCTGAATGCCCTGATCCAGACCGGCTACTTCTCGCTCTGGCACTACCGCACCACCGACACGCGGGCGACCGCCAGCGCCGCCGGCTATTTCGCGCCGGTGGCCGCCAGCCTGAAGCCCGGCGACCTGATGATCCTGCAGGCGGCCGACGCCATGGCGCTGGTGCCGCTGCGCAGCAATGCCGTGCTCGGCACCGGCGTGACGCTGGATGGCGCGGTCACCCCGGTCAGCCTGCTGCGCAGCGTCGCCTTCGGGCTGCGCGCCAGCCAGGCGGCGTCGGCCATCGTCCGCACCCTGGTGCTGGCGCCGCTGGCGGCGGGCTTCCTGGTGGGCGGCAGCATCCCCGTCTCCGCCACGGTCACCGGCCCGGTCGCCCAGGTGGTGTTCAGCCTGCGCGACGCCACCGGCAGCGTCATCCCGCCGGCGCAGACCGTGGCCGTCACCGGCGGCACCGCCGCCGCCAGCTTCCCGGTGCCGCCGGTGGGCAGCGGCTACCGGATCCGGGTCGAGGACGCCTCCGACCCCTCCATCTCCGCCAGCACCCGCAGCTTCAGCGTCGCGCCCGGCCAAGGCCTGATCCTGCTGGAGACCGGCGACACGCTGGTGACCGAGGCCGGTGACCGCCTGAGCTTCTGACCGCCGCCCGCGTCCCCGCCCCCCTTCCCGCCATCCGCCCGCGCCCGGCCGGCCCCGCCGGCCGGCCGCGCGCGCGCCCATCCGGACCGGAGCCCGATGCCCGACGTAAGGATCAGCGAGTTGCCCGCCGCCGGCACGCCCGGCGATGCCGACCTCGCACCCCTGGTGCAGTCCAACGGCACATCCCTCGAAACCCGCCGCGCCACCGTGGCGCAGCTGCGCGGCGCCGTGCTGGCCGACCGCGCCGCGCATGTGCGCGACTATGGCGCCGTCGGCGACGGCACCACCGATGACGGCCCCGCCATCCAGGCGGCGGTGAACGACCTGAAGCTGAAGGGCGGCGGCACGCTGCAGTTCGGCCCGCGGGTGTACCGCATCGCCAGCCCCATCGTGGTGAACGGCGTCACCATCCGCTTCCAGGGCCAGGGCTTCACCGAGGGTCCGGCGCCCGGCCAGGGCACCTGGCTGCGCATCACCACCACCGGCTTCACGCCCTTCACCTTCACCGGCGTGCTCGCGCGCGGTTCGGCGGTCGCCGACATCGCGGTGCAGCAGTCCCACACCGCGTCGCAGGTCCCGGGCTGGGCACCCACCAACTACGACTACGTCTTCCGGGTGGAGGACTGCTTCGGCGGCGTCGACTTCGACAATGTCTATCTCTGCGCCGTCAACCGCGGCATCTACGCCCGCAACTCCGGCCGGGTGGATATCCGCCGGCTGCGCGGCCAAGTCTTCACCGTCGGCGTCGAGATCGACGAGTGCTACGACGTCCCGCGCCTGCACAACGTGCATTTCTGGACCTTCTGGACCAGCAACATCAACGTCATCCGCTGGCAGCAGGCGAATGGCGACACGATGATCTTCCGCCGCTGCGACGGCGTCTTCATCGACCAGGCCTTCGCCCTCGGCTACCGCAGCATGTTCCGCTTCGCCTCCTCGGCGGCCGGGTTCACCCAGAAATTCTACATCGGCCAGGCCTATACCGACTTCACGCTGTACGGCCTGCTGATCGAGGCGAACGGCACCGATGGCCAGGTCGCCAACCTGACGCATCACGGCGACACGCTTGACAACATCGGGCCGATCGCCGGCGGCATCGGCGTCTACATCAACGCCTCCAACACCCGGGTGCAGATCGCCAACCTGCGCATCGACTCGGTCGAGAATTCGCCCATCCGGGTGAACGGCTTCAACAACCGGCTCGACATCTTCGCGCTGCGCTGCGTGCGCTTCAACGTCAACAACAACGCCTCCCCGGCGCTGCTGCTGGGCAACAGCGGCGCGCAGGCGCCGAACGCGGTCTATCTCGGCAGCCCGCCATTGCTCGAGCAGTCGAACAACGCGCCGGTGGTGAACGCGGGCGGCAACGCCATCCTGGCGCTCGGCGCGCCGGCGGGTGTCGCGGCCCGGCCGGGCCTGTCGGTCGGCGCCACCAACAGCGGCCTGTTCCAGCCCGCCACCGGCGCCCTGGCGGCCGCGGCCGGCGGGGCGGAGGTGCTGCGCGCCACCTCGGCCGGCGCGGTGACGCTGGGCGCCGCGCCCGGCAGCCATGCGCTGGAAGTCGCGACGCCCGCCGCCGCCGCCAACCGCCTGCTGGTCAGCGGCGCCGGCACCGGCAGCGCGGTGACGCTGCAGGCCCAGGGGCTCGACACCAACATCGACCTGACAGTGACCGGCAAGGGCAGCGGCCTGCTGCGGACCGCCACGCCGGCGACGGCGGACAACTCCACCGCGGTCGCCACCACTGCCTGGGTGCGGCTGCAGGGCCTGGGCGGCGGCGGGGGCGCGGTCTCCAGCGTGGCCGGCCGCACCGGCGACGTGACGCTGAGCACGACGGATGTCGGCGGCTTCGCCACGGCGGCGTCGGCGGCGGCGCCGGTCCAATCTGTGGCCGGCCGCACCGGCACGGTGACGCTGACCACGGCGGATGTCGGCGGCTTCGCCACGGCGGCGGCGGCGGCGGCGCCGGTCCAATCTGTGGCTGGGCGGACCGGCACGGTGACGCTGACCACGACGGATGTCGGCGGCTTCGCCACGGCGGCGGCGGCGGCGGCGCCGGTGCAATCGGTGGCCGGGCGGACCGGCACGGTGACGCTCGCGGTCGCGGATGTCGCGGGGGCCGCGCCGCTTGCCTCCCCCGCCTTCACCGGCACGCCCACCGCGCCCACGGTGGCGCTGGCCGACACCAGCACCGCCATCGCCACCACCGCCTGGGTGCGCGGCCAGGGCTACGGCACGGGCGGCGCCGGCACGTTGCCGGCACCGGTGGTGCAGAGCGGGAAATGGCTGGTCCCGCCGGTCAGCGCCATCGCCACCGCGGCGGTTGCCGCGAACACGCTCTATCTCTCGCCCCTGCCGGTGTGGGAGGCGATGACGCTCGACCGCCTCGGCCTGCGGGTCTCCACCGGCGTGGCGGGGAACTGCAAGCTCGGCGCCTATCGCTGGGATGCGACGAACCAGCAATTCGCGCTGGTCGCCGGCAGCGAGACCGGCGTGGTGCTGACCAACACGGCGGCCGTCATCGTCGGCACGCCGGGCACCAGCATCGTCCTGACCCAGCCGACGCTGCTCTGGATCGCCAGCACCTTCGATGCCACGCCGACGGTGACGACCTGGAGCGCGGCCGCGGCGAATGGCGGCGGATTCCAGACCTTCATCGCGCAGGACGAAACCGCCGGGGCGCCGAATGCCAGCGTGCTCACCACGAATGGCGGCTTCGCGCGGCTGGCGCGCACCGCCGCGCTGACCTGGAGCGGCGGCGCGGTGACCCTGCCCGCGACCATCGCCGCCACCGACCTGACCCGCGCGGCCACCAGCCCCGGCTCGCCCATCGGCATCGCCCGCCGCGCCTGATCCGGCCCGTCCGCCCCATCGCCACGGAGACCCCCAATGGCCCTGCTCAAGCCGATCGAGATCCGCAACACCGGCCTTGTCGCCAGCTACTGGCGGCTGACCCATTGCCTGCTGGACCACCAGGCCGGCCTCGCCGAGTTCCGCCTGCATGGCTACCCCGACCGCGCGGCGCGGGACGCCGGGAAGCTGCCGCTGCCCGGCATCACCTACCGCGCGACCGCGGAGGCGCTCGGCCTGCTCGGCCTGCATCAGGTCGGCACCGCCACGCTCTATGCCGCGGCGCGGACCCTGCCGGCCGAGGACGGCACCGTCTGGTTCGCGGACGCGACCGACGCCTGACGCCGGCGCCCCACGCCCCCCGAGGCCGGCCCCTTCGCCCGGTCCTGCCGCCTGCCGCCCGCGCCGGTTCCGCGCCCGGTCCCCGGGTGCGTCGGCGCGGCCATCGGCCAGCCCCATCCCCATCGTTCCGAGGATAGCCGCATGCCCGACCTGACCGACTATGCCAAGAACCTGCTCGGCCGTGCCCTCTGCGCCCGGTCGCCCGCCCTGCCCAGCCAGGTCTTCCTCGGCCTCGGCACCGGCGGCAGCGACCCCACCGGCCTGACCGGCGAGCCGGCGGGCAACGGCTATGCCCGCCAGCGCGTCACCTTCACCGGCACCGGCACGCAGCAGAATACCGATGCGGTTCGCTTCACCTTCACCGCCGCCGCGGGCACGCTGACCCATGCCGGGTTGTTCGACGCCGCCAGTGGCGGCAACCCGCTCACCTGGGCGGCGCTGGCCGCGCCGGCGGCGGTGACCGGCGCCGGCACGGTGACGATCAACGCGGCCGCCCTGGTCGTCACGCCCACCTGACCCCTCCCGGCCCGCAGGGCAGGCGGCGCGGCCAGGCGAATGGCCGCGCCGCCTTGGGGCTGGACACCGTCCTGCCATGCGCCTATCGCGCGGGTTGCGGGTCACCCGCGACCCCATACCGCGTCTTGTATCCGGCCTCGCCACTCGGCTAGCCTCTCCGGCAAGCACGGGAGACCGCCTTGAACCCGTTCGACGCCGTCCGCTCGCCCGAAGCTCTTGCCACGGTGCCCGTCTGCGACCGCTGCGGCAGCCGCATCGCCGGGCTGTGCCAGCCGCTGGATTCGGCCGCGCTGGACGAGGTGTCGAGCGAATCGCAGCAGACCAGCCTCACCGCCCACAGCATGGTCTTCCGGGAAGGCGATCCCGCCGGCCGGATCTTCACGCTGGTCGAGGGTTTCGCGAAGCTCACCCGGCTGCTGCCCGACGGCAAGCAGCAGGTGGTCGGCTTCCGCTTCGCCGGCGACGTGATCGGCTATACCACCCTCCCGACCTACCCCTTCGATGCCGAGCTGCTGACCGACAGCCGGATCTGCCGGCTCGAACGCGGGCAGCTCGACGCGCTGCTGCGCCGCTACCCGGTGCTGGAGCGGCGGATGCTCGATCTCTGCGTGCAGGAACTGACGGCGACGCAGGAACAGCTGGTCACCGTCGGCCGCCGCTCGGCCGAAGCGCGGGTGGCCGCCTTCCTGCTCTCCCTGGTGGAGGCGAGCCGGCGCCGCGGCAAGCCCTGCACGGTGCTCGAGATGCCGATGACCCGGGCGGACATCGCCGATTTCCTCGGCCTGACGCTGGAGACGGTGAGCCGCAGCCTGACCGCCTTCCGCAAGCGCGGCTGGATCCGGGAGCCGGTGCACCACCGGGTCGAGATGGTGAACCTTCGCGCCGTCTCCGACCTGGCCGAAGGCCTGTCCTGAGGCCGGGATCCCGGCCCGCAGGCTGTCCCGCGCCATCCTGCCGGCGGCCGCGCCGCCGCTGCCGGTCGCGGCCCGGCGCCAGGAGTCATCATCCGGGATAACCATCGGGATTGCCCGCAGGGGGGAACCAGGGCCCCTGGCTCGGGCCTCGTCGCCTTCCGCGGCATCCCGGGCACGCTGCCGCATGCCCTGCCGCACGCTCGGGCTCCCGCAGCCGCCGTCCGACGACCGGGGCCGGCGGGCCGCAAGCCGCCGCCATCGCCTCGGGCCGCTGGCCGGCCAGGCCGGTGCGACAGTCCCCCTCGGCCGCGAACCGCCGCCAGGCGCCGACCACCCATTGCCGCGCCGCGCCCCGTCCCTCCCGGCTTCGCGTTCCCCTGCCGCGCGCGAGGCGCTAAAGGGGGCCGTCAACCGATAGGCTGCCCATGTCCGAGGCGATCCGCGAGGCCGTGCTGGACGCCGCCGCCACGCTGCGGCGACTGGCCGAGGACGCGGCGGCGCTTGCCGCGATCGGCGGCATCGTGGACCTCTGCGTCGAAGCCCTGTCGGCCGGCCGCAAGCTGCTGCTCTGCGGCAATGGCGGCAGCGCCGCCGATGCGCAGCACTGGGCGGCCGAACTCGTCTCCCGCTTCCATTACGACCGGCCGGGCCTGGCGGCGATCGCCCTGACCACCGACAGCTCCATCCTGACCGGCATCGGCAACGACTACGGCTACGACCGGGTCTTCGCCCGGCAGGTGGAGGCGCTGGGCGCGCCCGGCGACGTGCTCTTCGCCCTGTCGACCTCCGGCCGCTCCGACAATGTGCTGGCGGCGCTCCGGGCGGCGCGGGCGAAGGGGCTGGCCACGGTCGGCTTCACCGGCGCCGGCGGCGGGGAGATGCCGGCGCTCTGCGACATCCTGCTGCGCGCGCCCTCCGACGCCACGCCGCGGATCCAGGAGGCGCATGAGGTGGCGGGCCACATCATCTGCGCCATGGTCGAGCGGCGGATGTTCCCGCCTTCCGCCTGACCCCGGCGCGCCCGCCATGGCTCCCGCCGCCCTCTTCCTCGACCGCGACGGCATCGTCAACGAGGACCGCGGCTACGTCCATCGGCGGGAGGACGTGGCCTGGGTGCCCGGCATCTTCGACCTCGCCGCCGCGGCCACGCGGCAGGACCTGCGGCTCGTCGTCGTCACCAACCAGTCCGGCATCGGCCGCGGCCTCTACACGGAAGCCGAGTTCCACATGCTGATGGCGTGGATGGCGGCGGAATTCGCCGCCCGCGGCACGCCGCTCGCCCGCATCGAATTCTGCCCGGACCACCCGACCGAGGGCATCGGCCGCTACCGGCGCGAGAGCGACCGGCGCAAGCCCGGGCCGGGCATGATCCACGATGCCGCCGCCGCGCTCGGCCTGGACCTCGCCGGCTCCCTCCTCATCGGCGATTCGCCGCGCGATGTGGAGGCGGGGCACCGTGCCGGGGTCGGCACCAACCTGCTGGTCAGCGCCGCGGCGAAGGGACCGCTGCCGCCGGGGACGCTGGTGCTGCCATCGGTCCGCGCCGCGGCGGCCTGGCTGGCCGGGCGACGCTGATCGGACTCTCCAGCCAGGGCGCCCAGGGTGGTGGCATGCGCGGCGTTTCGGCCAGGCGGCCCTGCGCATCCTCCAGGCTGAAATTTGGATTGTAGAAGGGGTCGCGCGTCAGCGCCGCGCCCCAGCGCCGTTCCATGGTGGCGATCTCGGCGGCGAAGCGCCGCGCCTGGTCCGGCCGCAAATCCGACCCGCGGGACGCGCTTTCCAGATGGTAGAGCTCGGCGAAGGGGGTCCAGAGGATCCGGTAGCCGGCCTGCCGGATGCGCAGGCAGAGATCGACATCGTTGAAGGCGACGGCGAGATGCGCCGCATCGAGCCCGCCTACCTCCTGGTACACCGCCGCGCGCAGCGCCAGGCAGGCGCCGGTGACGGCCGCGACTTCCCGCACCAGGGCGAGGGAGCCGGCATGGCCGGCATCCTCGCGCTCGGCCAGCAGCCGGTAGTGGTTGGCGACGCCGCCGGCGCCCAGCACCACGCCGCCATGCTGCAGCCTGCCATCGGCATAGAGAAGGCGCGCGCCGACCGCCCCCACCCCCGGCCGCATCGCCTGGCTGGCCATCTCCCGCAGCCAGCCCGGCTCGATCACCTCGACGTCGTTGTTGAGCAGCAGCAGGATCTCGCCCCGCGCCTCGGCCGCCGCCTGGTTGTTCAGGGCGGAATAGTTGAAGGGCCCGGGCGCGGCGATGATGCGGACGCGCGCGTCCTGCCGCAGGCGGTCGAACAGCGCCAGGGTCTCCGGCTCCTCGCTGCCGTTGTCGACCACCAGGAATTCCAGCGCCGGATAGTCGGTGCGCTGCAGCACCCCCTCGGCGCAGGCGGCCAGCAGCGCCGCCCGGTCGCGCGTCGGCACGATGACGGAGACGAGCGGCGCCGGGTCCGGCAGCGGCCGCACCACCCGTGTCCAGGCAGGGGCCAGCGGCGCCGGCTCCAGCCGCGCGGCGACGCCTTGTGCCGCCAGGGCATCCGCCGTGGCCCGCCGCCCGGCGGCGACGCATCGGGCCAGCTGCGCCTCGGAGAAGCTCCGCCGTCCGCCTGCCTGGCGCCAGTGATAGAGAATGGCCGGGATGTGCCGGATGCGGCGGGGGCCGGCGGCCGCGGCGGCGCGCAGCGCCAGGTCGTGGTCCTGGCTGCCCTCCAGCCCCTCCCGCAGGCCGCCGATCGCCGCGATCAGGTCGCGGCGAAAGACGCCGAGATGGCTGACCAGGTTCTGTCCCAGCAGCAGGTCGGGGTCGAAATCCGGCTTGAAATAGGGGCCGAAGCGACGGCCGGCGGCATCCAGCTTGTCCTCGTCGGAATAGATCAGGGCGCAGTCCGGATGCGCCTCGATCTCCGCCGCCACCCGGTACAGGGCATGCTCCGGCAGCAGGTCGTCATGGTCCATCAGGGCGACATAGTCGCCGCGGGCCAGCGCCAGAGCGCTGTTGGTGGCGGCGGCGATGTGGCCGTTGCTCTCCCGCCGCACCCAGCGGATGCGGGGGTCGGCGGCGGCGGCTTCGGCCAGGACCCGGGCGACCTGCGGTCCGGGAGAGGCGTCGTCGGCCACGCACAGCTCCCAGCGCGGCCAGAGCTGCGCCCGCACCGAGGCGATGGCGGCGCGCAGCAGCGGTTCCGGCGTGTCATGGGCCGGCATGACCACGGAGATCAGCGGCCGGCGCGGCATGGCGCGGATATGCCGGGCGATCGCCGCCCGGTCGGCGTCGGTCAGCGTGTCGCAGCGGGCGACCCAGGCGGCATAGGCGCGCGGGTCGTCGGGATCGGCGCCGCCGGTCGCGGGCGAGCCGAGCAGGCGGCGGCCGAGGCCACCGAGGCGGAGGCGGAGGGGGAGCCATTCGGCCGGCAGCGCGGACCACAGGCCGCGCCAGGCGCGCCTGAGCAGGGGGCGGGGAGACACCATCCGCGACTTCCTGCGGCAGCGGGCGGGTTCCGTGGGGTCACGGCCGGTTCACCGCGCGGTGTCCTGTCGGCCAAACCGTTGATGGAAAAGGATTTCATTTCGGAGGGATCACGCGCTGTTGCAGGGACCCGGCGATCCCCGGGGGCGGGTGTCGCGGCGGACCCCGCCATGCTAAGCGCCGGCCGCACCGGTACAGGGCCGCCGCCCGGGCCGGCCCTTCCCCATGCAGGGTGCCTGAATGACCAGCCCGTGCGGTCCCGCATGACCGCGCCGTCCCCCGAACCCTACCGCCTGACCGAGCTGACTTCCGAGCGCCCCGGGGTCCGCCGCGCCCTGCATGGCTACAGCACCGCCGGCACCTGGCGCCGCCTGGCCTGGCGGGTGGGACAGGTGCTGCTGGAGGTGGCCGGCGCCCTGCCGCGCGACGCGCTGCGCCAGCGCCGTGGCGCTCCGCCGCTGATCCGGCTGGCGGAGGGCGCGGATCCGCGGCCGGGCGCCGCCGCCGTCGCCCTCTATGTCCACTACTCCGGCAGCGGTCAGGTGTCGGAGATGGTTCGCCGCCAGCTTGAGGCCTTGGCCGAGGCCGGCTTCGCTGTGGTCTTCGTCACCATGGCGCCGACGGTGCCGGAGCCGGACTGGCAGGCGGCGCGGCGGCACTGCGCCCTGGTGGTGCAGCGGCGGAACTTCGCCCGCGACTTCGGCGCCTGGCAGGATCTGGCGGGGGAGGCGCGGCGGCGCTGGCCCGGCGCCACCGAATGGCTGCTGGCGAATGACAGCGTGCTCGGACCCATCCTCCCCTTCGGCCCGGTCCTGGCGGCGCTGCGGGCCGGCGGGGCAGGGCTGTTCGGCCTGACCGAGAGCATCCAGGGCGGGCCGCATCTGCAGAGCTACTTCCTGCTGGCCCGCGGCGCCGCGGCCGTGGCGGATCTGCAGGAGTTTCTGCTCGGCATGCGGATGAGCCATTCCAAATGGCTGGTGGTGAACCGCGGGGAGCTGCGGCTGGCCCGCTGGATGCGGGACCGGGGCCACCGCGTCGCGGCGCTGTTCGGCTATCGCCGGCTGGTCGAGGCGACGCTGGCCGACCCGGCGGAGCGGGCGGCGCTGGCCGCGATGCACCCGGCGCTGGCGGGGCTCGAGGCGCTGTCGCCGGCGGCGCGGGAGGCGCTGCTGCTGACCCAGCCGCTGAACCCGACGCATCATTTCTGGCTGGCGCAGCGGCGCCGGCTGGGCTTCCCCTTCTTGAAGACCGAGCTGATCCGCCGCAATCCCGGCCGGCTGCCGGGCATCGCTGGCTGGCGCGACCTGGTGCCGCCCGACGCCCCGTGCCCGGTGCCGGTGATCGAGGCGCATCTCGCCACCCTGTAGCGGATGCGGCGGGGCGCGACCGACCGGCGGCGTGACGCTGCTCAGCGCAGGACATCGGGGCCGATCGCGGGACCGCCGAGGAGGCCGGAAACCGGCAGCCGCGCCGCACAGAACGACAGGGCCCGTGGCGGGAGCGGCGGACGGCGCCGAGCCACCGAGCGCCCGGCATCGGGGCGGGGCGCGGGAGGGGCGTGCGCCCGTCGGCACGAGCCCGCCATGCGCGCCCTGGCGTCGGGCGGCCGCGGCCGCTCACCGGAACGCGCAGGCCGCGCTGGTCCCGCTCGACCGCGACATGGCTGGACAAGACTCGTGGCAGACTGCATGAAAATTCCGGAAGTATTGCGGGTCCGCGATCGACTGCCGGCCATGGGTCCGGATGGGTCGGGCGCGCCACGCCAGGAAGCCGCATGACGCTCGACTGCCTTGCCGCGCCGGATGCGGCCACCTTGCCACTGCACTGCGTTGCGCCGGCCGACCTGGCCGCGCTGCGGGCGCGGCTGGCACCGGAAGCGGCCGGGTTCCTCGACGCCTCCGGCTTCGCCGCCCGGGCCCAGGACCTGCGGCTGCTGCCCGGCGGCACCGGCATCGCCGGCGCGGTGCTCGGCCTGGGGGAGGGCGAGGTGACGCCCTGGGCCTTCGGGGGGCTGTCGCAGGCGCTGCCGTCGGGCAGCGCCTGGCACCTGGCGGATCCCGCGCCGGGGCCGGAGGCAGCGCTGGGCTGGTGCCTGGGCGCCTATCGCTACAGCCGCTTCAAGGCGCCGGGCCGGGCGCCGGCGCAGCTGCGGCCGCCCGCGGGCGCCGGCCGTGCCCTGCAGGCCGCGGAAGCGGCCTGGCGGGTTCGGGACCTCATCAATGCCCCAGCCAACCACCTGGGCCCGGCCGAGCTGGCGCAGGCGGTGCAGGACCTGGCCACCATGCATGGCGCCCGCTGCCGCATCCTCGACGGCGTCGCCTTGCAGGAAGGCTTCCCGGCGCTGGCCGCGGTGGGGCAGGCCAGCATTCGGGCGCCGCGCGTCGCCATGTTGGAATGGGGTGCGCCGGGGGCGCCGCTGGTCGCGCTCTGCGGCAAGGGTGTCTGCTTCGATTCCGGCGGGCTGGACCTGAAGCCGGCCAGCGGCATGCTGCGCATGAAGAAGGACATGGGCGGCGCCGCCATCCTGCTGGGCGTGGCGGAGATGGTGATGCGGGCCGGCCTGCCCGTGCGCCTGCTGCTGCTGGTCGGCGCGGTGGAGAATGCGGTCGCCGGCAACGCCTTCCGGCCCGGCGACGTGCTGCGGACGCGCGCCGGTCTGACGGTGGAGGTGGGGAACACCGATGCCGAAGGCAGGCTGGTCCTGGCCGATCTCCTGGCCTTCGCCGCGGAACACGACCCGGCGCTGATCCTGGACGCGGCGACCCTGACGGGGGCGGCGCGGACGGCGCTGGGGCCGGACCTGCCGGCCCTGTTCACGCCGCAGGATTCACTGGCGGCAACGCTGCTGGAGGCCGGCGAACAAGGCCATGATCCGGTCTGGCGGCTGCCGTTACACGCCGGATACGATGCCTGGCTCGATAGTGCGGTTGCCGATATAAACAATGTGTCAACTCGAACCATGGCAGGTGCGATCATAGGCGGTTTGTTCTTGCGCCGGTTTGTACCCACAGGTACCGCTTGGGCTCACATGGATGTTTACGCCTGGAACGATGGTTCCCGGCCCGGGCGTCCTGAGGGCGGTGAGGCGCAGGGCATGCGCGCCATCTTCGGCGCCATCGAGAATATGTTCGGTGGCAGACCGGGGCCGGGCCGGTAACGATAATGAGATGCCGGGGAAACTTTTCGGCGCGCGCGGCTCTCACTAGTGCGGGATTGATGGTCCCGCCTGTAGTGCCTGCGACACTGATTGTGCCGGGCGGGGGTAAGGGTCCCGCACCAGCAAGAACGGAAGCCCCGAGCGGGCGAGGGGATTGAAGCCATGGCGGTACAGAGCAACCCCGACCAGTTGGTCGGCATCCTGCGCGACACGGTGGTCGCGCTGGTACGGCGCGACGGGCCGGACCTGTCGGCGCGCCAGCTTGGCGTGTTCCTGACGGTGTACCTGACGGATGGGCCCCACACGGTGCGGGGCTTGGCGGCGGAGCTGAACGTGTCGAAGCCGGCGATCACCCGGGCGCTGGATCGCCTGGGGGAACTGGATCTGGCCCGCCGCAAGGTGGACCCGATGGATCGCCGCAGCGTCATCGTGCAGCGCACGCTGAAGGGCACGGCCTTCCTGCGTGACATGCGGCAGATCATGTCGGAGGCGGAGACGCATCTGCGCGACATGCCGGCCACCGGCGAGACAGCGGGCAACGACCCGGCGCGGGAAACCCGCCGGGCCGGCTGAGCGCGACGCAGCCCCGCCCGCGGCGCGGGCGGGCGTGCCTGCGCGTGCCCGGCCTGTCGGCCGGTCCTGCGCGCCACGGCGCGGCGGCTTGGCCGACAGAAGTGCCTGACGAAGACGGTCGCGGAAGATGCTGGCCCGCGCCGCGATGTCCCGGCCCGGTCAGTAGCCGGCGGCGAAATCCACCAAGTTGATCAGCGGCCGTCCGTCACGGACACGGCGGATATTCTCCACCACCTGCGGTGCCGCGCTGCGCGGGATGGTGATGCTGGCCGCATGCGGCGTCAGGAACACCTTCGGATGTCCCCAGAAGGGATGGTCCTGCGGCAGCGGCTCCGGCTCGAACACGTCGAGCGCCGCGCCGGCGACCTGCCCGGACTCCAGCGCCGCCAGCAGGTCCGGCTGCGCCACATGCCCACCCCGGGCGCCGTTGACCAGGAAGGCGCCGCGCGGCAGCAGGGCGAGCGTGCGGGCGTTCAGCACCCCGCGGGTGTCCGGCGTCAGCGGCAGCAGGCAGACCAGGATATCGGTCCGCGCCAGCATCGCATCCAGGCCGTCCGGCCCGTGGAAGCCCTGCACGCCCCCGATGGATTTCGGGCGGCGCGACCAGCCCATGACGGGAAAGCCGAGCCCGAGCAGCGCGCGGGCCGACGCGGTCCCGAGTTCGCCGAGGCCCAGGATGCCGATGCGCCGGCCTTCCGTCTCCGGCGCCGGCAATTCGTCCCAGATGCGGGCGGCCTGCTGGGCGCGGTACTCCGGGTCCTGCCGGTGGAAGCGCAGGACGTTCAGCAGGACCCATTCGGTCATGCCGGTGGTCAGGCGCCGGTCCACCAGCCGCGCCACCGGCACGCCCGGCGGCGGCCCGGGCGGGCGCAGCAGGTGGTCCACCCCGGCCCCCATGGACACCAGCAGCTTCAGGTTCGGGTAGCGCCGCAGCTCCGCCATGTCGTGCTGGGTCCAGCAGACCGCGGCCTCGATCGCCGCGGGATCGCCGGCATCGGGAAAGAGGCGGATGTCGAGGCCCGGCTCGACCTCCAGCAGCGCATCGCGCCAGTCCGCCATCGTGCCGGCCTTGGTCGAGAGGAGGATCGCCATCACTGCTCCTGCATCATGTGGCCGGCCGGAAGCGTCTCCAGCGTCAGCGGAAGGTCGCGCACCCAGGCGCGCCAGTCATTGCGGCGGGTCGCGGCGCGCTCCTCGCCATCCGGCAGCTTGGCATAGAGGCTGAGCACGCCGCGCGACCACCAGAAGTCGAATTGCGGCTCAGAGGACAGGACCAGCGCCGCGGTGCGGTCGAAGACACCGTCCTTCACCCGGGGCAGGTGCTTCGCCAGCCACCACCAGCAGCCCACCGCGAGGATGGCGGCGCCGAGATAGAAATGCACCAGCGCCGTCGCCCCGAAGGATCCGACGAGGATGGCGCCGGCCGGCAGCACATTCTCCATGGCGCGGTACACGGGCGTGCCGGGGCTGTTCATCTTGCGGATATGGACGCCGAGCTTGACCTGGTCGCGGTCCAGCAGCTCCCTCAGCCTCTCGAGTTCGGTCACGTCGCCTGCGCCCCCGCATCGGCGCGGAGGTCAAACGCCGCAGCCATGAGGGCACGGGTATAGGGTTGTTGCGGGGCGGCTGTCAGCGCCTCCGCCTCGCCTTCCTCCACCACCTGGCCGTCCTTCAGCACGATGATGCGGTGGGCCAGCGCCCGCACCACCCGCAGGTCGTGGCTGATGAACAGGTAGGCCAGGCGATGCTTCGCCTGCAGGCCGCGCAGCAATTCCACCACCTGGGCCTGCACCGAGACGTCGAGCGCGCTGGTCGGCTCGTCCAGCACCACCAGCCGCGGCTTCAGGACCAGGGCGCGGGCGATGGCGATGCGCTGGCGCTGGCCGCCGCTGAACTCGTGCGGGTAGCGCTCGGCCATGGCGGGGTCGAGCCCGACCTCGGCCAGGGCGTCCGCCACCGCCTGATCGCGCTGCGCCCGCGTCAGGCCGGGCTCATGCACCTCAAGCCCCTCGCCGACGATCTCCCCGGCGGAAAGGCGGGGCGAGAGCGAGCCATAGGGGTCCTGGAAGACGATCTGCATGCGCCGGCGCAGCGGCCGCAGCGCGGCGCGCGACAGCGGCTGGATGTCCCGCCCCTCGAACAGGACCTGCCCCTGGCTGGATTCGAGCCGCAGCAGGGCGAGGCCGAGCGTGGTCTTGCCGCTGCCGGATTCGCCGACGAGGCCAACCGTCTCGCCTTCCCGCAGGGTCAGGCTGACGCCGTCCACCGCCTTCACATGGCCCACCGTGCGGCGCAGGACGCCGCGGCGGATGGGGAAGTGGACCTTGACCCGTTCGGCCTGGATGACCTGCGCCGCGCCGGCGGGGACCGGGGCGGGGCGGCCGCGCGGCTCGGTCGCCAGCAGCATGCGGGTGTAGGGGTGCTTCGGGTCGGCGAAGACGGCGGCGGTCGCGCCCTGCTCCACCGCCGCGCCATCCTTCATCACCACCACCCGGTCGGCATGGCGGCGGACGATCTGCAGGTCATGCGTGATCAGCAGCATGGCCATGGAGAGCCGGCGCTTCAGGTCGCCCAGCAGGTCGAGGATCTGCGCCTGGATGGTGACGTCGAGCGCGGTGGTCGGTTCGTCGGCGATCAGCAGCTTCGGGTCGTTGGCCAGCGCCGCGGCGATCATCACCCGCTGGCGCTGCCCGCCCGACAACTGGTGCGGATAGGCGTTGAGCCGCGCCTCGGCATTCGGCAGCCCGGCGCGGTGCAGCAGGTGCAGCACGCGGTCCCGCAGCGCGCCGGCGGGCATGGGGCGATGCAGCGTCAATGCCTCCCCCACCTGCCGGATGATGGTGTGCAGCGGGTTCAGCGAGGTCATGGGCTCCTGGAACACCATGCCCGCCACGCCGCCGCGCAGCCGGCGCAACTCGGCGTCGGTGGCGTCCAGCACCTCCACCCCGTCCAGCCGGATCCGGCCTGCCGGGTTGTGCCCGGCCCCTGGCAGCAGCCGCAGGCAGGACAGGGCGGTGACGCTCTTGCCCGACCCGCTCTCCCCCACCAGCGCCACCGTCTCCCCCGGCATGACGCGGAAGCCGACGCCCTGGACGACGCGGCGGCCGCCGAAGGCGACGGAAAGGTCCTCGACCTCTAGCAACGGGGCGGTCATGCGCGACCCCCGCTGGCCGGCGCGGCCGGGGCCCGGCGCGGTTCGGCAGCCGGGCGGCTCATCGCCCGCCCCCCGGCAGCTTGCGCGGGTCGAAGGCATCGCGCACCGCCTCGCCGACGAAGATCAGCAGCGTCAGCACGCCGCCCAGGACGACGAAGCCGGTGAAGGCAAGCCAGGGCGCCTGCAGGTTGTTCTTGCCCTGCGACAGCAACTCGCCGAGCGAGGGCGAGCCCGGCGGCAGGCCGAAGCCGAGGAAGTCGAGGGAGGCGAGGACGGTGACCGAGCCCGACAGGATGAAGGGCAGGAAGGTCAGCGTCGCCACCATGGCGTTCGGCAGGATGTGCCGCGCCATGAGGCGCGTGTCGGAGACGCCGAGCGCCCGCGCGGCGCGGACGTAGTCGAGATTCCGCCCGCGCAGGAATTCCGCCCGCACCACGCCGATCAGCCCCATCCAGGAGAACAGCAGCAGGAAGCCCAGCAGGGTCCAGAACCCCGGTTCGATGATGCTGGCCAGGATGATCAGCAGGAACAATTGCGGCATGCCCGACCAGATCTCGATGAAGCGCTGGAAGAGCAGGTCGGTCAGCCCGCCATAGAAGCCCTGCACCGCGCCGGCGGCGATGCCGATGGCGGATGAGAGGAGGGTGAGCGTGAAGCCGAACAGGACGGAGATGCGGAAGCCGTAGATCACCCGCGCCAGCACGTCGCGCGCCTGGTCGTCGGTGCCCAGCCAGTTGCGGGCCGAGGGCGGGGAGGGTGCCGGCCGGTCCAGCCCCTTCACCACCGTGTTGTAGGCATAGGGAATGGGGGGCCAGAGGATCCAGCCCTTCTGCGCCACCTCCTCCACCAGGGCCGGGTCGTGCCAGTCGGCCTCGGTCGGCAGGCCGTCCTCGAGGATGTCGCTCTCGGCATAGTCCACCAATACCGGCACGTACCAGCGGCCGTTCACCTGCGCGACCAGGGGGCGGTCATTGGCGATGAACTCGGCGAAGAGCGTCACGAGGAACAGCGCCAGGAAGATCCACAGCGACCAGTACCCGCGGCGATTGGCGCGGAAATTCGCCAGGCGGCGGCGGGTGAGGGGGGAGAGGGTCATCGGGGGTGGCCTGCAGGGGGACGCTGTCCCCCTGCACCCCCCGCCGGGGTCCGGGGGGCCGCCCGGCCTCCGGGAGGGAGGGTGCAGGGAGGGCGGAGCCCTTTCTGCGGCAACCCGCGACCCCTCACCCTCACCGCCGCGCCTCGAAGTCGATCCGCGGGTCGACCAGCGTGTAGGTAAAGTCGCCGACGATCTGCATGACCAGGCCGAGCAGGGTGAAGATGTAGAGCGTGCCGAACATCACGGGGTAGTCGCGCCGGATCGCCGATTCGAAGCCCAGCAGGCCGAGCCCGTCGAGCGAGAAGATGATCTCCACCAGCAGCGCCCCGGTGAACAGGATGCCGATGAAGGCGCTGGGGAAGCCGGCGATGATCAGCAGCATGGCGTTGCGGAACACATGGCCATACAGCACGCGCGTCTCGGTCGCGCCCTTGGCCCGCGCGGTCACCGTGTACTGCTTGTGGATCTCGTCGAGGAAGGAGTTCTTGGTCAGCATGGTCAGGGTGGCGAAGCCGCCGATGACCAGCGCGATGGTGGGCAGCACCATGTGCCAGGCATAGTCCAGCGCCCGGTCCCAGAAGGGGGCCGCTTCCATCCCGGGGGAGAGCAGGCCGCGCAACGGGAACCACTGCAGGAAGCTGCCGCCGGCGAAGACCACCACCAGCATGACGGCGAAGAGGAAGCCGGGAATGGCATAGCCCACCAGCACCACGGCGCTGGTCCAGAGGTCGAAGCGCGAGCCGTCCCGCACCGCCTTGCGGATGCCGAGCGGGATGGAGACGAGGTAGATGATCAGCGTGGACCAGAGGCCGAGGGAGATGGAGACCGGCATCTTCTCGACGATCAGCTCCACCACCGGCTTGTCGCGGAAGAGGCTGCGGCCGAGGTCGAAGCGGGCATAGCCGGCCAGCATCTCCCCCAGGCGGGTGTACCAGGGCTTGTCGAAGCCGAAGGCGCGCTCGATCTCGGCCACCACGGCGGGGTCCAGGCCGCGGGCGCCGCGGTAGCGGCTGCCTTCGCCGCCGGTGTTCTGCGGCGCCCTTGTCTCGCCCTGCTCGCCCGAGAGGCGCCCGAGCGTGCTGCCGCCCTCGCCCTTCAGCTCGGCCAGCATCTGCTCCACCGGGCCGCCGGGGGCGAATTGCACCACGGCGAAATTGATGAGGATGATGCCGAGCAGCGTCGGCACCACCAGCGCCAGGCGACGGAGGAGATAGGCGCCCACGCTACCGGCGCCCGATGTGGTCGATCGGTCGCCCGACGATCACCAGGCCAGGGCCCGCCTGCGGGCAGGCAGGGATCATGGCCTGGTGGGCTGCGCCGGCTGCTGCGCCTCGCGCTTCGCCTGTTCCACGGCGCCGACGCGGTCCGGCACCACCCACCAGCTGTCGAGCGCCAGGGCGTATTTCGGGTTGCGGGCCGGCCGGCCCAGCTTGTCCCAGTAGGCCACCCGGAAGGTGCGGCTGTGCCAGTTGGGGATCAGGTAGTCGTTCCAAAGAAGCACGCGGTCCAACGCCCGGGTGCGGGCCACCAGCTCCTCCCGGTCCGGCGCGGCGATCACCATCTCGACCAGCTCGTCCACCACCGGGTCGCAGATGCCGGCGATGTTCTGGCTGCCCTGCTCCTGCGCCTTGGCGCAGGTGAAGTAGTCGCGTTGCTCGTTGCCGGGCGACAGGCTCTGGCCGATGACATCCACCGTCACGTCGTAGTCGAAGGCGTCCAGCCGCACCTGGTACTGCGCCGGGTCCACCGTGCGCACCCGCGGCTCCATCCCCAGGCGCTGCAGCGTCTGCACATAGGGCAGGGCTATGCGCTCGAAGCTCGGGCCGTTCAGCAGGATCTCGAAGGCGAAGCCCTCGCCCTTCGCATTCACCAGCTTGCGGTCGCGGACCGTCCAGCCGGCCTGGCGCAGCAGGTCCAGCCCGCGGCGCAGCCCTTCGCGGTTGTTGCCGCTGCCGTCGGTGACCGGCAGCTTGTATTCCTCGGCGAACAGCCGGTCCGGCACCTTGCCGCGGTACTTCTGCAGGATCTCCAGCTCCCGCCCCTGCGGCACGCCGCCCGACGCCAGTTCCGAGTTGGAGAAGTAGGAGGTGGTGCGCGCGTAGCTGCCGTAGAACAGGTTGGCGTTCATCCATTCGAAGTCGAAGACCTCGATCAGCGCGCGGCGCACCCGCGCATCCTGGAACAGCGGCCGGCGCAGGTTCATGGCGAAGCCCTGCATCCCGGTCGGCAACTCGTGGCGGATCTCGTCGCGCTTCACCAGGCCGCGGCGGACGGCGGGGAAGTCGTAGGCGGTGGCCCAGTCCTTCGCCACGTTCTCCGTGCGGAAGTCGATCTGCCCGGCCTTGAATGCTTCCAGCGCCACCGTGTTGTCGCGGAAATACTCGTAGCGCATGGTGTCGAAATTGGCCGTGCCCTTCGCCGTCGGCAGGTCGCGCGCCCAATATCCATCCACCCGGCGATAGACCAGGCTGCGCCCGGCCTCGAATCGCTCGATCCGGTAGGGGCCGGACCCCAGCGGGATGTCGAGCATCGGCCGGGTGAAGTCCCGCGTTTCCCAGAAATGCTTCGGCAGCACCGGCATCTGGCCGAGGATGAGGGCGAGTTCGCGGTTCTCGTTCGTCTTGAAGCGGAAGACCACGCGGCGGGCGCCTTCCGCCGTCACGCTCGCCACATCGCCCCAATAGGCACGGTAGAAGGGGCGGCCGCTGCTGCGCAGCGTGTTGAAGGTCCAGACCACGTCCTCGGCCGAGACCGGCCGGCCGTCATGCCACTTCGCCTCGGGCCGGATCTCGAAGGTCACGCCCAGGCGGTCGGGCGGCACCTCGATCATCCCGGCCAGGTGGCAGTATTCCGTGCTGGCCTCGTCCGCGCTTTCCTTCAGCAGCGTGTCGTAGAGATTGCCCATGCCGACCGCCGGCGTGCCGCGCAGGATGTACTGGTTGAAGCTGTCGAAGCTGCCCAGCGCGGTCAGCGCGATCTCGCCGCCCTTCGGGGCATTCGGGTTCACCCAGGGCCAGTGCTGGAAATCCGCCGGCAGCGCCGGCTCCCCCAGCAGGGACAGCGCATGGGTGCGGATGGTGCCGTCCGGCCCGGGCTGGCCGGCGGCGGTTGCCGCCCCGGCCTGGCGTGCCGGCAGCAGGGCGGGAAGGGCGAAGCCCAGGGACGCGGTGCTGGCGATGAGGGCGCGGCGGTTCATGGCGGGGAAGGATGGGGGTTCGGCCCCGTCGCGGCAACCGCCGGCGGGGGCGGATCGCTCGCCCGCCGGTCCGCCGCCGCTGTCGGGCGGCGCGGCGGGGGTCCGCGGGGGGGGGGGCGACGCCCCCGGCGCCTCAGCCCTGCAGCAGGCCCACCGCCTCTCCCAGCAGAGCCGGGTCGCCCACCGCCAGGACCCGTCCATCGCTCTCCAGCGTCAGGGGCTCGCCCGCCCAGCCCGTCATCCGGCCGCCGGCGCCCTCCACCACCGGCACCAGCGCTGCCCAGTCCCAGGGCTTCATGGTGCATTCCGCCACCACATCCACCAGCCCGAGGGCCAGCAGCCCATAGGCGTAGCAGTCGCCGCCCCAGGTCACGCGCCGCGCCGCGCCGCGCAGCCGCTCGAAGCCCGGGCGGTCCGCCGGCTCGAACATGTCGGGGCTGGTGCAGGACAGCTCGGCTTCGGCCAGCCGGGCGCAGGGCCGGCAGCCCGGCGCGCCGCCGAGCGGGGAGCGGAAGCGCGTCTTCTCCCCCGCCACGCCGATCCAGCGTTCCCCGATGCCGGGCTGGTCGATCAGGCCCAGCACCGGCCGGCCGCGATGCAGCAGGCTGATCAGCGTGCCGAACAGCGGCCGTCCGGTGACGAAGGCGCGGGTACCGTCGATCGGGTCGAGCACCCAGAGCCATTCGGCCTCCGCCCGCTCCGGCCCGAATTCCTCGCCCCAGATCCCGTGGTCCGGGAAGCGTTCCCGCACTAGGGCGCGGATGGCCAGTTCGGCGTTGCGGTCGGCTTCGGTCACCGGGCTGGCATCGCCCTTCGCCTCCACCAGCAGGGCGGAGCGGAAGAGCGGCCGGATCACCCGCCCGGCGGCCTCGGCCGCGTCCTCCGCCGCCTGGATGAAGGCCTGGTCGATGCTGCTCATGCCCGCTGCCTCGCTGCTCCGCCCGCCCTGCCCCGGTGCGGGCAGCCCCGGGCGTGCGGGCGGCGCCCCTTTGCACCGCCGGGTGAGGCCGCTTAGAAGCCGCCGACCATCCTGTCCATGGCGGGCCGCATGACCGATATGATCGCCTTCCAGGGCCTGCCCGGGGCCTATTCCGACCTGGCCTGCCGTGCCGCCTATCCGGGCTGGCGGACCCTGCCCTGCCCTAGCTTCGAGGCGGCGATGGACGCCGTCCGCGCCGGCCAGGCGCGCCTCGCCATGCTGCCCTGCGAGAACTCCCTGGCCGGCCGGGTGCCCGACATCCATCGCCTGCTGCCGGAAAGCGGCCTTTCGGTCGTCGGCGAGCATTTCGAGCGGGTGGAGCACTGCCTGCTGGCGCCCAAGGGCGCCACCCTGGCCACCCTCCGCCGCGCCCATAGCCATCCGGTCGCGCTCGGCCAGGTGCGGAACATCCTGAAGGAACTCGGCCTTGCGGCGGTGATCGAGGCCGACACCGCCGGTGCCGCGGCGCTGATCGCCGAGCGGGGCGGGGTGGAGGACGCCGCCATCGCCAGCGCCCTGGCGGCCGAGACCTATGGGCTTGAGATCCTCCGCCGCAACGTCGAGGATGCGGCGCACAACACCACGCGCTTCTATGTCTGCGCCCTGGACCCGGCTTGGCCGCCGGCCGCGACGCCGGATTGCGTGACCACTTTCGTCTTCCGCGTCCGCAACATCCCGGCCGCGCTCTACAAGGCGCTGGGCGGCTTCGCCACCAACGGCGTGAACATGACCAAGCTGGAAAGCTACATGCTGGATGGCGAGTTCACCGCCACCCAGTTCCTGGCCGATGTGGATGGCCACCCGCACCACCCGCCGGTGCAGCGGGCGCTGGAGGAGCTGGCCTATTTCTCGCGCGAGCTGAAGGTGCTGGGCACCTACCGCGCGCATCGCCACCGGCTGGACCACGCCGGGCGGTAGGCTGGGGCGCGGCGCGCGGACGGGCTTTCCCTGCCGTCACCGCCGCTATCCCGCGACCCTCTCCATCGCCGTGATGGGGATGGGCTTCACCGGTGGCTGGCCGCGCAGCCGGCCGACCTCCGCCACCGTGCACCCCAGGGCGGCGGCCAGCACCTCCGCCCCCGCCGGGCCGCAGACGCGACCCTGGCAGCGGCCCATGCCGACGCGGCTATAGGCCTTGGCGCGGTTCACCTCCGGCGCCGGCACCAGGGCGCTTTCCTCCGCCGCGGCCGCGCGCAACTCGCCGGCGGTGATCGCCTCGCAGCGGCAAAGGATGGTGTCGTCCGCCAGCCCGGCGGCGAGGGCGGAGGGGAAGGGGAAGGCGCGGTCCAGCGCGGCGCGGAAGCGGGCCTGCCGCCGCAGCGCCCGGTCGAGATGCGTGACCAGCGCCGCATCCACGCCCTGCCCGGCATCCTCCAGCAGCGCCAGCGCGGCCCGGGCGCCGGCGATTTCCGCCACTTCGGCCCCGGCGATCCCGGCGCCGTCGCCCGCCAGGTAGATCCCCGGCACCGGCGCGCGCCCCGCCGCGTCGCGCCGCGGCACCCAGTTGTGCTGCAGCGCGTCGAAGTCGAAGGGCAGCCCGGCCAGGTCGGCCAGCTGCGCTTCCGGCTTCAGGCCCCAGCCCATCGCCACCGCGTCGCATTGCGTGGCCCGATCCCGCCCGGCCGAGTCACGCCAGCGCAGCCCGGTCACGCCATCCGCATCGCCCTCGATCGCCAGCGGCACGATCCCTTCCGTGACCGGCAGCCGGCGGGCGCGCAGCCACGCGGTGTAGTACAGCCCCGTGGCCAGCGTGGCGGGCGCATGCCACAGGCCCGGCGCGGCGGCGAGCTTGCCGGCGAAGCGCGTGGTGTCCAGCACCGCCGCAACCTCCACCCCCGCCCTGGCATACTGGTAGGCCGCCAGCCAGAGCAGCGGCCCGGTGCCGAGGAAGGCGACGCGCCGGCCGATGGCGCAGCCCTGCGCCTTCAGCGCGATCTGCGCCGCGCCCAAGGTCGCCGCCCCCGGCCGCGTCCAGCCCGGCAGCGGGATGACGCGGTCCATCGCGCCGGTGCAGAGCAGCAGCGCGTCGTAGCCGATTTCCTGCTGCGCCCCGTCCTGCATGGCGTAGAGCCGCCGTGCCTGCGGCCGGATGTGCCAGGCCAGCGTTCCCGGCCGCCAATCCGTGCGGGGCGCCAGGGCATCGAATGTCGCATGCAGCGCCGCGGCGCGAGTCGCCTCGAACCCGTACAGCGCGCGGGCGTCGCGGCGGAAGCCGGCGGGCGGGCGCTGGTAGATGCGGCCGCCGCCATCCGCCGCTTCGTCCAGCCAGGTGGGCGACAACCCGGAGCGCACCAGCTGCTCCACCGCCCGCACGCCGGCCGGGCCGGCGCCGACCACCACGACCTTCATCCGCGCCGCACCTCCATGCCGGGCGCCAGCAGCGTGCCGCAGGCGCGGCGGCGGCCCAGGCCTTCCACAGTCACCCAGCAGTCCTGGCAGGCGCCCATGAGGCAGAAGCCGGCGCGGTTGCCGTCGCCGAACTCGCTGCGCCGCAGCCAGCCGCCGCCGGCGGCGAGGATGGCGGTCAGCAGCGTGTCGCCCTGGCGCGCCGTCATCTCCGCCCCATCCAGGCGGAAGCGGATCTCCGGCCGGTCCTGGTCCAGCAGGCGGTGCAGCCTCACGGTCCTTCCTTTCGCATCATGCGGCCTCCGCGGCACGCAGGCAGGCGACGCGATGCGCCGCACCGACGGGCTGCAGCGCCGGCACCGCCGCCGCACAATCCGCCGCTGCCTGTGGGCAGCGCGTGCGGAAGACGCAGCCGGAGGGCGGGTTGGCGGGGCTGGGCGGCTCCCCCGGCAGCGGGATGCGCGGCAGGCGCCGGCGCGGGTCCAGCCGCGGCGTGGCCGACAGCAGCGCCCGGGTGTAGGGATGCGCCGGCGCGCGGAACACCGCTTCGGCCGGGCCTTCCTCCATCACCCGGCCCAGATACAGCACCACCACCCGGTCGCAGAGCTGCCGCACCACCGGCAGGTCATGGCTGATGAACAGCAGGGCGAGGCCGAGCTGCCGCCGCAGATCGGCCAGAAGGGCCATGACCTGCGCCTGGATCGAGACGTCGAGGGCGCTGACCGGCTCATCCGCCACCAGGAATTCCGGGCCGGTGGCGAGCGCCCGGGCAATGCCGATGCGCTGCCGCTGGCCGCCAGAGAATTCATGCGGAAAGCGGACGGCATGCGCCGGGTCCAGCCCGACCTGGGCCAGCAGCGCCGCCAGCCTGTCGCCCCGCTCGGCCGGCGGCATCAGGCCATGGATGGCGATGCCATCCAAGATCTGCGGCCCGACGCGCCGGCGCGGATCGAGGCTGCCGAAGGGGTCCTGGAAGACGATCTGCATGCGTTGCCGCAGCCGCCGCCATTCCGCGCGCGAGGCCGCGCCGACATCCTGCCCGTCGAAGCGCACCGTGCCGGCGGAGGGCGGCAGCAGCCCGAGCAGCAGCCGCCCGAGCGTGCTCTTGCCCGATCCGGACTCGCCCACCACGCCCAGCGCCTCGCCACGCGCCACGGTCAGGTCCACGCCGCGCAGCGCCTGAACCGGCGGGCGGTGCAGCCAGCCGCCACCGAAGCTCCTCGCGAGCCCTTGGGCCTGCACGAGCGCGGTCATGCGGCCAGCGCCAGTTCATCCGCGCGGGTGCAGCGCACGGCACGGCCAGCGCGTTCCGCCAGCAACTGCGGCGCGTCGCAGGCGGGCGCGGCATGCGGGCAGCGCGGCGCGAAGCGGCAGCCCGGCGGCAGGTCCTGCGGTGGCGGCACGGTGCCGGGGATGCCGGCCGCCATGCCGTCGCCTTCCGGCACGGCCGCCAGCAGCGCGGCGGTATAGGGATGCAGCGGCGCCCCGAAGACCTCGGCGACCGTCCCCTCCTCCACCACCTGGCCGGCATAGAGGACCGTGACGCGATCGGCGATCTCCGCCACCACGCCGAGATTGTGGGTGATGAAGACCAGCGCCATGCCGGTCTCCCGCTGCAGGCCGGCGAGCAGGTCCAGGATCTGCGCCTGCACCGTCACGTCCAGCGCCGTGGTCGGTTCGTCGGCGATCAGCAGGGCGGGGCGGTTGGCGATGGCCATGGCGATCATCACCCGCTGGCGCATGCCGCCGGAGAGTTCATGCGGGAAGGCGCGCGCCCGGCGGTCCGGGTCGGCGATGCCGGTGCGGCGCAGCAGGTCGACGGCGCGCGCCCTGGCCGCCCGGGCGGAGAGGGGCTGATGCGCGCGGATCGCCTCCGCCACCTGGTCGCCGATGCGGTGCACCGGGTTCAGGCTGCTCATCGGGTCCTGGAAGACCATGGCGATGGCGCTGCCGCGCAGCCGGCGATGCTCCGCCTCCTCCAGTCGCAGCAGGTCGCGCCCCTGGAACCAGGCGGCGCCCGCCACCGGCCGCGCCGCCGGCGGCAGCAGCCCCATGGCGGCGAGTGCCGTGAGCGACTTGCCGGACCCGCTTTCCCCCACCACCGCCAGGGTCTCCCCGGCGCGGACGGACAGCGAGACATCCTCCACCGGCCGGATGGTGCCGCGCGGCGTGACGATCTCGATGGTGAGGCCCTGCATCGAAAGCACGGCATCGGCCCGTGGCGGTGGCAGCAGGCCGGGCAGCAGCCGGTCCACCCAGCGCGGCGGTGCGGCGGGCGCCGTGCGCGGGTCCGCCGCATCGCGCAGCGCATCGCAGAGCAGGTTCATCGCCAGGATGGTCAGCGACAGCGCGAGGCAGGGCCAGAGCAGCAACAGCGGCGCCTGCGCCATGGTGCCGCGCGCGCCGCGGATCATCAGCCCCCAGGAAGGTTCCGGCGGCACCACGCCGAGGCCGAGGAAGGACAGCCCGCTTTCCAGCACCACCGCCGAGGCCACCGCCAGCGAAAGCTGCACCAGCACCGGCCCGGCGATGTTCGGCAGCACGGTGCGCAGCAGGATGCGGTGGGTGGGGGCGCCCAGCGCCCGCACCGCTTCCACATAGTCATGGCTGCGGGCCGACAGCACCTCGGCCCAGGTCACGCGCACGAAGCCCGGCAGGTAGAGCGCGGCGAGCACCAGGATGAGCGTGCCGGAGCCGGGCCCGAGCAGCGTCACCACCAGCAGCGCCAGCAGCACCGGCGGGAAGCAGAGCAGCACATCCATGCTCCGCACGGCGAAGAACTCGCCAAGGCCGCGGAACCAGCCGCCGAGCAGCCCCAGCAGCGTGCCGACCACGCAGGCGATGGCCGCCGAGGCGAAGGCGACGGTCAGGCTGGCCCGTGCGCCCCAGACGAGGCGCGAGAGGACGTCGCGGCCGAATTCGTCCCGTCCCAGCGGGCTCCCCGGCATCGGCCCCGCCAGTCGCCGCGCGACATCCTGCCGGATCGGGTCGGGCAGGCCGAGCAGCGGCGCCGCCAGCGCGACCAGCACCACCAGCAGGACAAGCCCGCCCGGCAGCCAGAGCCGCCTCATGCCCTGCGCACCCGTGGATCGAGCAGCGCATAGATCAGGTCCATCACCAGGTTCAGCAGCACGAACAGCGCCGAGATGACCAGCACGATGCCGACCACCATGGGGTAGTCGCGCGCCTCCACCGCCCGCAGCAAGGGCGTGGAGAGGCCCGGCCAGTTGAACACGTATTCCACGAGCACCGTGCCGCCGAGCAGCGAGCCCATCTGCAACGCCAGCACGGTCAGCACCGGCGTCAGCGCGTTGCGCACCACATGGCGGCGCAGGATGCGGCCGGGCGGGAGGCCCTTGGCGCGGGCGGTGCGGACATGGTCGCGCGCCAGCATGTCCAGCACCGCCGTGCGCGTCATGCGGAACACCACCGCCACCAGCCCCTTGCCGATGGCGAGCGCGGGCAGGGACAGCAGCAGCAGGTGCCGCCCGGGGTCCTGCGCCAGCGGGACATAGCCGCCCGCCGGCATCCACCGCAGCATTTGCGCGAAGACCAGCACCAGCAGCGTCCCGACGACGAAGACCGGCACCGCCAGCAGCAGCGCCGCGAGCGCCGAGGCAAAGCGGTCGAAGGCCCCGCCGCGATGCAGCGCGGCGCGGGTGCCGGCAGGGATGCCGATCAGCACCGCCAGCAGCGCGCCGGCGCCGATCAGTTCCAGCGTGCGGGGCAGGCGCAGCAGGATCTCGTCCAGCACGGGGTAGTCGTCCACCAGGGAGGCGCCGAGATCGCCGCGCGGCAGGCCCGCGAGGAAGGCGACATACTGGTCGAGCAGCGGGCGGTCGAGGCCCAGCCTCTCCCGCAGCTCCGCCACCGCCGCCGGGTCGGGCGCCACCCCGCCGGAGGACAGCAGCAACTCCGCCGGATCACCCGGGACGAGATGGATGGCGAGGAAGACGATGCTGGCGACGCACCAGACCAGCAGCAGGCTGACCGCGAGGCGCTGCGCCGCCCAGATCATCCGGCGATCGCCGTCTCCTCGAGCGTGATGCCCGAGAAGAAGGAGAGCGCGCCGGGCATGTTCCTGAAGCCCGTCACCGTCTTCGGCATGGCATAGCCCTGGCTGCGCCAGGCGAGGCCGCAGATCGGCACCTCCTGCAGGGCGATCCGCTGCGCGTCGCGGTACAGCACCTTGCGCCTCGCCGGGTCGAACTCGGCCCGCGCCGCGGCCATCGCCTCCTCCAGCGCCGGCACGCGCAGCCCGAGGCTGCGGACGTAGCTGGGCGAGAGCGAGCCATCCACCAGGTTGGAGATGCCGTCGGGGTCGTTGTTGTCGGTGGCGGTGCCCTGCACCGCGATCTCGTACTGGCCCCGGTTGCCGAGGTTCACCCGCGTCGCCCAGTCCGGCAGGCGCAACTCCGCCTGGATGCCGATGGCGGCGAGGCTCTGCTGCACCACCTCGGCGGTGTCCTTGTGCATGCCGTATTGCGCGGTGGCGAGGATGGAGGTGGTGAAGCCGCCGGCGACGCCTGCCTCAGCCAGCAGGCGACGCGCCAGTGCGGGGTCGAAATGCCAGCCGCGCGCCAGTTCGGCGTCGAAGAACTCCGATTGCGGCGCGATCGGCAGACCTTCGAGGGGGGCGCCGCGACCGAAGAAGGCGGCCTTCACGATGTCGTCGCGCCGAATGGCGTGGGCGATGGCGCGCCGCACCCGCGCATCCGCCAGCGGCCCGCGCGTGGCGTTGAAGACCAGATACATGAAGGGACCGAAGACCGCGTCCAGCGTCAGGCGCGAATCCGCCTCGATCCCCGCCATGGACTGCCATGGGACGTATTCGATGAGGTCGACATCGCCGGCCTGCAGCGCCGCAACCCGCAGCGTCTCGTCGGCATAGGCGATGATGCGGATGTCCTTCAGCCGCGGCAGGCCCGGCTTGTAGTACCGGTCGAAGGCTGCGAGATCCATGAAGGTGCCGCGTTCCTGCCCGCGCAGGATGAAGGGCCCCGCACCGATCTGCTGCTGCGGGGTGGAGCGGCGGGAGACCATGCCCATGTGGTAGCTGGCCATCCAGTAGGGCAAGGTCGCCACCGGCGTTTTCATCGTGATCCGCACCGTGCGCTCGTCGGGCGTCTCGATCCGCTCGATCCCCTGCATCTCGTTCCGGTAGAAGGCGGTGGAGCGTTCCGCCGCCATCTGCTCGAGGTTCCAGCGGATATCGGCCGCGGTGACGGGATCGCCGTTCTGGAACACCGCGTTCGGCCGCAGGCGGAAGACCCATGTCGCGGCACCCTCGTTCGACCAGGCCTCCGCCAATTCGCCGCGCAACTTGCCGGCGGTGTCGTAGGACAGCAGGCCGCGATGGATCAGCAGCTTCACCGTCGCCGCGGCGGTGCCGGTATTGGCCCAGGCCTGCACGCTGGGCGGGAAGGCCGAGAGGCCGAAGCGGAATTGTCCCGGCGCGCGCTGCGCCCGCGCATCCGCCAGCGTCAGGAAGGGCAGGCCGGCGATCAGGCTGCGGCGGGTCGCGCGCATGGGCGGAATCCTCCTCAGGTCTCGCCGTAGAGGCGGGCTGCGTCCTCGGCGGTCATGCGGCCTTCGGCGATGTCGCGCGCCACGGCATCCTTCGCGCGACCGGCGGGCGGGCCAAAGCCGCCGGCGCCGGGCGTGACGATCTCCACCCATTGCCCGGCCTTCAGGTCGCCATTGCCCAGCGCGAAGGGCGCGACGCCGGGGCCGAAGACGAAGCGGCCCATCCCGCCGGGCAAGCCGCCCTGCAGGCCCCAGGGCGCCGATTTCAGCCGCGAGCCATCCAGGCGGAGGCGGCAATCCGCTTCCGCCCGGTAGACACGCCGCAGCCCCATGCCGCCGCGCCGGGTGCCGGCGCCGCCGGAGCCATCCACCAGCTCGTAGCGCATGAGGGTCAGCGGATACTCGATCTCCAGCGCCTCCACCGGCAGGTTGGAGGTGTTGGTGGTGTGGACATGCACGCCGTCGAGGCCATCCTTCGTCGCGCGCGCGCCGAAGCCGCCGCCGATGGTTTCCAGATACACCCAGGGCTCGCCGCTGCCCGGCTGCCGGCCGACGAAGCTGGCGACCACGCAGGCGCCGTTATGCGCGGCCGTCACGCGGTCCGGCACCGCCTGGGCCAGCGCTCCATGGATCAAATCCACCACGCGCTGGCAGGTGGACAGCCGCGCATTGACCGCCGCCGGATGCGTGCAGTTCACCACGCTGCCCTCGGTCGCCGTCACGGTCAGCGGCCGTGCCAGGCCGGCATTGGGCAGCAGCGTCGGGTCCACCACGGTCTTCACCGCGTAGTAGACGGTCGCCAGCAGCGCCGTCATCACCATGTTGATCCCGGCGCGGACCTGCGGCGGGCCGTCGAAATGCAGGCGCATGGCATCGCCTTGCACCGTGATCTCGACCGAGAGCGGCAACTCGCCCTCGATCTCCGGGCTGTCGTGGCGGTCCGCGAAGCGGTAGGTGCCGTCCGGGATGGCGGCGATGCCGGCGCGCATCTTCCGCTCGGCATAGTCCAGCAGCGCCTCGCCGGCCGCCAGCACGGTGTCGGTGCCGTATTTCGCGCAGAGCGCCTGCATCCGCTGCACGCCCAGCCGGTTGGCCGCCATCTGGGCACGGAGGTCCGAGAGGCGCTCGCGCGGCACCTGGCAGTTCAGCAGGATCAGCTCCTGCACATCGGTCTGCAACTCGCCGGCGCGGTAGAGCCGGATGGGCGGGATGCGCAGGCCTTCCTGGAAGATATGCGCATGGCCGCGATCGGCGAAGTCGGAGTGGTGCGCGAGGTTCACCGCCCAGCCGATCATCCTCTCCCCGACGAAGATCGGCTCGGCCAGCACGATGTCGGGCAGATGGGTGCCGCCGCCCTCATAGGCATCGTTGCCGCAGAACACGTCGCCCGGCCGCATGCCGGACATGGGATGGCGCTTCAGGATGTGCTCGACGATGCCGATGAAGCTGCCGAGATGGATCGGGATGTGCTCCGCCTGGCAAAGCGTGCGGCCCTGAAGGTCGAACAGCGCGGTTGAGCAGTCCCGCCGCTCCTTGATGTTGGTGGAGTAGGAGGCGCGGACGAGCGCCTCCCCCATCTCCTCGGCGATGGAGGAGAGGGCGGAGCCGATCACCTCGACCGTGATCGGGTCCACCTGCGGGCGGGAGAGGTCCAGGGCAGCGCTCACGCGGCGGCCTCCAGGATCAGGTTGTCATAGGGGTCCACGCGCGCCGCCATGCCCGGCAGCACCACGGTGGTGCTGTCCATCTGCTCGGCGATCGCGGGGCCGGGGATGCGGTTGCCGGGCAGCAGCCGGTCCCGCGCATAGACCGGCACGCTCACCCAGCCGCCGGCCTCCGGCAGCCAGACATCGCGCTTGCCCTCCAGCGCCGCGGCGGGGTCCGGGCCGGCGAGCGGCTTCGGCCGGAACTCCGCCTTCCGCACCTGGCCGATCGCCTCGATCCGGAAGGTGACGAGCTGCACCGGCTCCTCCTCCGCCACGAAGCCATAGGCGCGGCGATGCGCGGCGGCGAAGGCCTCGCCCATTGCCGCCAGCGTGGAAGGCGTGACGGGCCCCTCCGGCACGGCAATCGGCAATTCGTAGTTCTGGCCGGCATAGCGCATGTCGGCGGTGCGGTTGACCCGGCGCGCCCCGGCGGCAATGCCCTCCGCCTCGAACCAGCGTGCCGCCTGGTCCTGCAGCGCCGCGAAGGCCGCCTGCATGGGCGCGATCGCCGCCTCCCCCAGGGCGGTCAGCCGCGTGCTGGCGAAATCCGCCCGCAGATCGGTCAGCAGCAATCCCATGGCGCAGAGGATGCCCGGGCTGCGCGGGACCAGCACGCGCGGCATGTCGAGTTCCTTGGCCAGCCGCGCCGCATGCAGCGGGCCGGCGCCGCCGAAGGCCATGAGCGTGTAGTCGCGCGGATCATGGCCGCGCTGCACGCTGATGACGCGGATGGCCTTCGCCATGTTGGCGGTGACGACGGACAGGATGCCCTGTGCCGTCGCCATGGTTTCCATGCCGAGGCGCTGCGCCAGCCCCTCGATGGCGGCCAGGGCGAGGTCCCGTCGGATCGGCATGCGGCCGCCCAGCAGATGCGTGGGATGCAGATTGCCGAGCACGACATTGGCGTCGGTGACGGTCGGCTCCTGGTTGCCCTTGGCGTAGCAGACCGGCCCGGGCGCGGCGCCGGCGCTGCGCGGCCCAACCTTCAGCAGCCCGCCGCTGTCCACATAGGCGATGGAGCCGCCGCCGGCGCCCACCGTATGGATGTCCAGCATCGGCGCCTTGATGGGGTAGCCATGCACGACGGCCTCGCCCGCCAGCCGCGGCTCGCCATCCTGCAGCAGCGCCACATCGGTGCTGGTGCCGCCCATGTCGAAGGTGACCAGGTCGGGGAAGCCGGCGAGGCGCCCGATCGCCTGCGCGCCGACCACGCCGGTGGAGGGCCCCGACAGCACCATGCGCACCGGCATGGACGCCGCCGCCTCGAACCCGATCACGCCGCCATTGGACTGCGTGAGATGCGGCGTCGCCGCCACGCCAAGCTGCGCCAGCCGTTCCGCCAGTCGGCGGATATAGCCCTGCATCACCGGGCCGAGATAGCTGTTCACGACGGCGGTCGAGAGCCGTTCGTATTCGCGGAATTCCGGCGCGATCTCGTGGCTGGTGGTCAGGAAGGCCTCGGGGAACTCCTCCGTCAGGATGCGGCGCGCCGTCGCCTCATGCTCCGGCCGGACGAAGGCATAGAGGAAGCATACCGCCACCGCCTGCACGCCGGCTGCCTTCAGGGCGCGCGCCGCCTCCCGCACCGCCTGCTCGTCGAGTGCCGTCTCGATGCTGCCGTCATGCCGCACGCGTTCCGGCACTTCCAGCCGCAGATCGCGGGAGACGAGGATCTCCGGCTTCTCCACCTGCAGGTCATAGAGGTCGGGTCGCTTCTGCCTTCCGATCTCCAGCAGGTCGCGGAAGCCGTCGGTCGTGATCAGCCCCGTGCGCACGCCGCGGTGCTGGATCAGCGCATTGGTGGCGACCGTCGTGCCGTGGCCGAAATAGGCGACGTCCGAGGGCAGGCGGCCGAGCCGGCCCAGGCCTTCCTCCACGCCCTGGGCGATGGCGCGGGACGGGTCGTCGGGCGTTGAGGACACCTTCCAGACCTCGACGCGGCCGGTCGTGTCCTCGAACAGGCAGACATCGGTGAAGGTGCCGCCGGAATCCACGCCCACGCGCCAGGCCATCCGCCGCCATCTCCTGCACCGCAGCCGCAAAAGTGTTCCATGCACACACTGGTGGCGCAACCGGCTTCAGCCGTGCAGGTGACAGGCGACGCCCCCCTGGCCGGCGGGCAGTGCCGTCCAGCGCGGCAGGCTGCCCGTGCAGCGGGCGATCGCCTGCGGGCACCGGGGATGAAAGGGACAGCCGGGCGGCGGCGCGGCGGCGGAAGGGATCTCTCCCCGGATGCGCGGCAGCGTGCCCCGCCGGGCCGGATCCGGAACAGGGGACGCATCCCGCAGCATCTGCGCATAGGGGTGCAGCGGCTGCGCCAGCACGCGTGCCGCGGGCCCTTCCTCCACGATGCGGCCGAGATACATGACGGCGACACGGTCGCAGAACCAGCGCACCACCGACAGATCGTGCGAGACGAAGAGGAAGGCGAGGCCGCGCCGCCGGCGCAACTCCCGCAGCAGCAGCAGAACCTGCGCCTGGACCGAGACATCGAGGGCCGAGACCGGCTCATCCGCCACGATCAGCTCGGGCTCCAGCGTCAGGGCGCGGGCGATGCCGATGCGCTGGCGCTGGCCGCCGCTGAACTCATGCGGATAGCGGTCCAGCACGGCGGGTGGCAGGCCCACCTCGTCAAGCAGGGCGGCGGCGCGGCGGCGTGCCTCCGCGCCGCTGGCAATGGCGTGGACGCGCATGGGTTCCGTCAGCGCCGCCCCGATGCGCTGCCGCGGGTCCAGGGCAGAATAGGGGTCCTGGAAGATGATCTGCATGCGCCGGCGCAATGCCTTCAGGCGTGCACCGCGCGCGGCCAGCACATCTTCACCGCGCCAACGCACGCCCCCGGCATCGGGCTCGATCAGCCGCAGCAGGGCGCGGGCGGCGGTGGACTTGCCGCAGCCGCTCTCGCCCACCAGGCCGAAGGCCTCGCCGGCGCCGATGGCGAAGGACACATCCTCCACCGCCCGCACCGTGACGCGCCGGCGGCGCAGCAGCCCCTTCGTGGTCACGAAATGCTTGCGGAGGCCCTCGACCTCCAGCAGCGGCTCACTCATGCCGCAGCTTCGGGTCGGTGGCGTCGCGCAGCCCGTCACCGACCATGTTGAGGCCGAGCACCAGCAACAGGATGGCGAGGCCGGGGAAGACCGCCAGCCAGGGCGCATCGAGGATGGTCTCGAACCCGTCGCGGGTCATGCCGCCCCAGGTCGGCGTGGGCGGCTTGGGGCCCAGGCCGACGAAGGCCAGCGAGGCCTCCACCCGCACGGCCGTCGCCAGCCAGAGCGTGGCCATCACCAGCACCTCCGGCAGGATGTTCGGCAGGATGTGGCCGAACAGGATGCGGGCATGCGAGTACCCCAGAGCGCGCCCTGCCTCGACGAAGGCGCGTTCCTTCAGGGACAGCGTCGGCGCGCGGGCGATGCGGGCGAAGGGCGCGATCGCGGTCAGCGCGATGGCGATGACCAGGTTGACCAAGTCCGGCCCGAGCAGCGCCACCACGATCAGGCCGAGGATGAGCGAGGGGAAGGACAGCAGCACGTCCATCACCTGCATAGTGAACAGGTCCAGCCGCCCGCCGATATAGCCGGAGACGAGGCCGATGGTGCCGCCCACCACCATCGCCAGCCCGATGGCGCCGAGCGAGACCGTCAACGAGATGCGCGCGCCCCAGAGCAGGCGGGAGAGGATGTCCCGCCCGAACTGGTCGGTGCCCAGCCAGTGGTCGCCGCCGGGCGGCTGCAGCCGGTCGAGGATGCTCTGCTCCGCCGGGTCGAAGGGCGCGATCCAGGGGGCAAGCAGGGCGGCAAGCAGGACCGCGAGGCACAGCAGGCCGCCGATCCAGGTGAGCGACGCGGCGCCATCCGCCCTCATGCCGCCCGCACCCGCGGGTCCAGCACGCCATAGAGCAGGTCCGTCGCCGTGTTCACCGCCACGATCAGGACGCAGTAGATCACCATCAGACCCTGCAGCATGGTGTAGTCGCGCTGGTTCAGCGCCCCGACGATGAGCTTGCCGAGGCCCGGGCGGTTGAAGACGATCTCGGTCAGGACCGAGTTGCCGAGCAGGATGCCGACATAGAGGCCGACGACGGTGACGATCGGCAGGGATGCATTCCGCAGCCCATGCACCCAGACGATCCGCCGGTGCGGCACGCCCTTGGCGCGCGCTGTGCGGATGAAATCCTCCCCCAGGCTCTGCAGCATGGCGCTGCGCGTGACGCGCGTGATGTAGGCCGCCATGACCAGGCCGAGGGTCATGGCCGGCAGCAGCAGCTTGTGCAGCCGGTCGAGGGGATCCGCCAGGTCGGCACTGCCGATCACCGGGAAGATGCGCCAGTGCAGCGCAAAAGCCAGCAGCAGGAAGATGCCGGAGACGAAGACGGGAAAGGACAGGCCGAGCAGCGAGAGCAGCCTTGCGGCGACATCGATCGCGCGGTTGCGGTGCAGCGCCGCCCAGATGCCGGCGGGCAGGCCGAGCAGGATGCCGAACACCATCGCCGCCAGCGTCAGGTCCAGCGTATGCGGCAGCACCGCGGCGATCTCCGCGGCGATCGGCCGGCCGGTGACCATGGAGGTGCCGATGTCGCCGGTCAGGGCGCGGCCCATGAAGCCGGCATACTGGTCCCAGAGCGGCCGATCCGTGCCCAGCTTGGCGCGCAGCGCCGCCGCCGCATCCGGCGTCGCCTGATCGCCCAGGATGACCAGAGCCGGGTCGCCCGGGACGATGCGGACGATGACGAAAACCAGCGTCAGCACCGCCAGCAGGGTCGGCACGGCCGCCAGCAGGCGGCGGGCCAGGAAGAACAGCATTCAGCGCAGCCGTGTCCGCTCGGTGATCGGCGGGCCCAGGCTCATCGAGCCGCGCAGCGGATAACCGTAGTCGAGCGCATCGCGCCGGGCGAAGACCAGCAGCGTCTCCACCAGCGGCACGCCGCAGACCTGCTGCACCAGGATGCGCTGCGCCTCACCCCACAGCTTCAACTGCTCCTCCCGGTCAGTGCTCACCCGTGCCGCGTCGATCTGCGCATCCGCCTGGCTGCAATGCGAGAAATTGGTCACCGCCGTCGGCGTCTTCACGATGGAACGGCCATGCCAGAACTGCGTCAGGTAGATGTCGGCCACCGGAAAGCGCGCCGCCGAGTAGTAGACCAGCGGCGAAAGATCCTGGCGGATCTGCTGGTGGAAGGTGGCATGCTCCACCACCTGCAGGTCCAGCGTGATGCCGGCGCGGCGCAGCTGCTGCTGCACCACCTGCATCATGTTCAGCATCTCTGGCAGCTGGGTATGGATGACCTTCACGGTCAGGCCGCTGCCATGCCCCGCTTCCGCCAGCAACGCCCGCGCCCGGACCGGGTCGTGCGGCAGCACCCCCGCCTCGATGAAGCCGAGATAGCCGCGCGGCACCAGGCTCTGTCCCTCGCGGCTCACATCCGTGCCGCGCCAGCGGACCAGCTCCGCCCGGTTCACCGCATGGGCCAGCGCCTGCCGCACGCGGAGGTCGTTGAAGGGGGGCTGGGTGATGTTGAGGTTCAGGATTGCCAGCTCGGCCGGTTCGAAGATGTCCACCGTCACGCCCGGCTGCTGCCGCATCCGGTTCACCCAGGTCTGGTCGGACCGGCCGTAATTCAGGTCCAGCTCCCGGTTCTGGAAGGCCAGGTCGCGCGACGCGTCGGAGGGGATGAAGCGGTAGCTGATCCGGCCGATCTGCGGCGCCTCCCGGAAGTATTCGGCGTGCGCGACCAGCTCGGCACTCTGGCTCGGCGTGACGCGGTCCAGCGCGAAGGGGCCTGTGCCGATGGGCGCACGGGTGAAGCCGTCGCCGCGCTCCTCCGCCGCGCGCTTCGAGACGATGTAGCCGCCGGAATAGTTGGTGAGGATGCCGAGCAGGCTGGGCACATTCTCCCGCAACACAATGCGGACGGTGTAGGGATCCACCGCCTCAACGCTGCCGATGGAACGGAAATCGGCGGAGAAGGCGGAGCTGGCAGCGGTGCCGGCCTTCTTCAGGCTGAACGCCACGTCCTCGGCGGTCAGCTCCCCGTAATTGCCGTGGAAGCGCACGCCGCGGCGCAGGTGGAATGTCCAGGTCTTGCCGTCCGCGCTGCTGTCCCAGCGCTCTGCCAGGTCGGGCTCGATGGTCGCGGGGTCGGCAGACCCGGGGGCGAAGCGCACCAGCCCGTTGAACATCCAGCCGACCACGACGCGGTCGATGGTGGAGGTGGCGAAATGCGGGTCCAGCCGTCCCACGTCCTGCGCCGCCATGCCGACGCGCAGCACCGGCTGCGCCGTCGCGTCCCAGGCCAGCCCGACCAACCATGCCGCGCCCAGCAGCGCCGCCCGCCAACCCGCCATCGCCCTTCTCCCCCGGCTACAAGCGTGACTTCCAGAGATCCTCGCCCACACCGTCGGGCCGCGCGAAGCGGCCGATATCGAAGGGCGCCAGCGGGACATCCGTCCGGCCATCCAGCACCAATTCCGACAGCACTTCCCCCACCGCCGGCCCGAGCATGAAGCCGTGGCCGGAGAAGCCGAAGGCGTGGATCAGGCCGGGCGTGGTGCGGCTGGGGCCCAGCACCGGGATGACGTCCGGGGTCAGCCCGTCGATGCCCGTCCAGCTGCGGATGATCAGCGCGCCTTCCAGCCGGGGAATCAGGCGGATCGCGCGGTTCATGGCCGTCAGCGCCGATTCCGGCCGGGGGCGGGACATCGGCAGGCTGGCATCGCCTTCCCCCCGGCCGCCGCCCAGGATGACATTGCCGCGGGCAATCTGCCGCAGATAGACATCGCCGCCGACCACGCCGATGTTCAGCGGGCAGAAGAATTGCAGCGGCTCCGTCACCAGCATGTTGGGATGCAGCGGCTCGATCGGCACGGTTTCGCCGAAGGCCTTCGCCACGTCGGCGCCCCAGAAGCCGGCGCAGTTCAGCAGGACGGGCGCGCGGAATTCCGTGCCGTTCGCGGTGATGCGGAACCGCGCGCCGTCATGCGCCAGGTCGGTCACCGCATGCTGTTCCAGCAGCGTGGCGCCGGCCGCCCGGGCGGTGCGGGCCAGGGCCGGCACCAGCAGGCGAGGATTGGCCGAGCCATCCTCCTCCAGCAGGCTGCCGGCGATCACCTGCTCGCCGAAATAGGGGTGCTGGGCGCGGATGGCGTTGCGGCCCAGCATACGCGGCGCCAGGCCATGCTCGGCGGCCATGGCGTTCCAGCGCAGCAGGTCGGCCTCCTCAGCCTCGCTGCGCGCCAGCTTCAGGTGGCCGGAGGGATCGAACTCGGCATCGGTCCCGATCAACTCCTTCATCCGCGCCCAGATGGCACGGGACCGGCGCGCGAGCGGCAGTTCGGCCGGATGCCGTCCCTGCTGCCGCACGCCGCCATGGTTGACGCCCGAGGCCTGCCCCCCGACCAAGCCACGCTCCAGCACCACCACCCGCGCGCCGCGCTTCGCCAGATGCAGCGCGGCGGAACAGCCGGCGCCGCCGCCGCCGATGATCAGGACATCGGCGTCATGCATGGGCGAAGCCCCCGGTCACGACATGGCAGCGCGCCGCATGATCCGGCGCCGCTTCGGTGAGGCTCTGCTCCCCCTCGCAGCCCTGGCGCGTCAGGGGACAGCGGGGGGCGAAGCGGCAACCCGGCGGCATGGCATCCAGCGGCGGCACCCGCCCGGGGATGGCGGCCAGCGCCTGGTCCGGCGTGTCGAGCCGCGGCAGCGCCGCCAGCAGCGCCCGCGTGTAGGGGTGCAGCGGCCGGGCGAAGATCTCCGCGACGGGCCCCTGCTCCACGATTTCCCCGGCATACATCACCGCCACGCGGTCGGCGATCTGCGCCACCACGCCCAGGTTGTGGGTGATGAAGAGCACCGCCATGCCATGCCGCGCCCGAAGATCGGCCAGCAGTCCCAGCACCTGCGCCTGGATGGTGACGTCCAGCGCCGTCGTCGGCTCGTCCGCCAGGAGCACCGCCGGGTCACAGGCCAGCGCCATGGCGATCATCACCCGCTGGCGCATCCCGCCGCTGAACTGATGCGGATGGTCCCGCAGCCGCTGCGCGGCGGAGGGGATCTTCACCTCCTCGAACAGCGCCCGCGTGCGGTCCAGAGCGGCGCGACGCGACAGGCCGCGATGGATGCGCAGCGCCTCCGCGACCTGGTCGCCCACGGTCATCAGCGGGTTCAGGCTGGTCATCGGTTCCTGAAAGATCATGGCCAGGCGATCGCCGCGCAGGCGTTCCAGGTCGCGCTCCGGCAGCGCCGCCAGATCCTGCCCGTCCAGCAGGATGCGGCCGGCAGCCACGCGGCCGGCCGGCGGCCGCACCAGGCCCATGACGGACAGCGCGGTCACGCTCTTCCCGCAGCCGCTCTCACCCACCAGCGCCAGCACCTCATCCGGCTGCAGGCGCAGCGAGACGTCGCGCACGGCCGGGTGCCAGGCGCCGCCGACGCGGAACTCCGTGCGAAGCCCGATGATGTCCAGGGCCGGCGGGATCATGTCGGGTGCAGCCTGCCCAAGCCCTCGGGCACAGGCAAGGCGGTGGGACGGCTCGGCGAGGCGATGCGGGGCATGCCGCAGCCCCGGCTGCCGAAAAATGCGGCGGCCGGATGCCCCCGCGGGCGCGGTCAACGGGCGGAGGCGCCTTGCAGGCGGCGCGCGATCATGGTGCGGTGTGCGGGACGGCGCGCCGGGGATCCGGCCGCCCCGCTGGCAGGGACCCGTGCATGGCCGCCCGCAGGCAGATCAGGCTTGGCCTTTCCATGCGCTACCTCGGCTACCATGCCGCGGCCTGGCGCCATCCGCTGGCCGATCCCGGCGCCGCGTCCAACTACCGGCATTTCCTGTACATCGCGCAGGCCGCCGAGGCGGCGAAATTCGACATGGTGTTCCTGGCCGACGGCATCGGCATCCGCACCAAGGACGAGCCGCCGGGCGCGCTGTGCCGCAGCCACCAGACCGCGGAGCTGGAGCCGCTGACCCTGCTCTCGGCGCTGGCGCCGATGACCTCGCGCATCGGTCTCGTCTCCACGGCATCGACCACCTACAACGAGCCCTTCCACATCGCGCGGAAATGGGCCTCGCTGGACCATATCAGCGGCGGCCGCGCCGGCTGGAACATCGTGACCAGCTGGTCGCAGGCCGAGGCCTGGAACTTCAACCGCGACGAGCACCTGGACTACGAGACGCGCTACGACCGCGCCGCCGAGTTCGTGGAGGTGGTGAAGGGCCTGTGGGATTCCTGGGAAGCGGACGCCATGCTCCATGACAAGGAGAGCGGCCTCTTCTTCAATCCCGACAGGCTGCATGTGCTGAACCACAAGGGGACGCATTTCAAGGTCCGTGGCCCGCTGTCCGTGAAGCGCACGCCGCAGGGGCGGCCGATCCTGGTGCAGGCCGGCGCCTCGGAGCAGGGGCTGGAGATCGCCGCCCGAAGCGCGGAGGTGGTCTATTCCGCCTCCCACGACGTCGACAGCGCCCGCGACTACTACCAGAACCTCAAGTCCCGCCTGGCGAAGCATGGCCGGGACTGGGACCACATGAAGATCATGCCCGGCATCACGCTGTTCATCGGTCGGACGGAAGCCGAGGCGCGGGAGAAGTACGACCTGCTGAATGCGCTGGTCGCGCCGGAGATCGGGCTGTCCTACCTCTATGGCCAGTTGGGCGACCTGCGCGGCCATGACCTGGATGGCCCGGTGCCGGACCCGCCGGGTGGGCCGGTGAAGAGCATCGCCAAGAACCTGCTGGCGCTGGCGCGCAAGGACAACCTGACCATCCGCCAGCTCTACACCACCATCGCCGCGGGCTTCGGCGGGCGTATTCTGGTCGGCACGCCCGAGCAGATCGTGGACGACATGGAAGCCTGGGTGGAGGCCGGCGCGGCGGACGGATTCAATATCTGCCCGCCCGTGCTGCCGCTCGGCCTCGACGAGTTCGTCGAGCTGGTGATGCCGGAACTGCGCCGCCGCGGCATGTTCCGTACCGAGTACGAAGGCGCGACCTTGCGGGAGAACCTGGGCGTGCCGATGCCGCCCAACCGCCACACCACGGCGCGCGGCGCATGAGCATCGTCATCATCGGCACCGGCCCGGCCGGGCGCGCGGCGGCTTCGGTGCTGCCGCAGGCGGTGGTGATCGCGCGGCCCGACGCCACCGCCTGGCATGCGGAGCCGGGTCTGGTCTGGGTGGAGGATGCCGCGGGCATCCGCGCCGTGCCCTTCGCGCGGCTGCTGCTGGCGGCCGACGAACCCCTGCTTTTGCTGGCGCTGGACTGCGCCTTCGCCGACGGGCGTCCGGTGGTCGGGCCCTCGGGCGAGACCTCCCAGGCCGGCATCTTCGCCGCGGGCGTGGTGCTGGGCGCGACCACGGCAGAGGAGGCGGCGCGCCAGGGCGCCATTGCCGCCCGCGTCTTGGCAGGGCTGCCGCCGGAGGGCGCGATCGCAACCCCGCCGCCGCGCCCGCTGCCGGAGGTGGCGCGGCTGGACCCGCTGGCCGTTGCGCAATTGCTGGAATCGCCGCCCGGCACGGAACGCAGCGCGGCGGCGCTGGCCCAGGCCGGGCTGCGCGGCGGCCGCCTGACCAGCGTGGTCGCGCCCGCGCGCAATGCCGGCTTCGCCGCGCTGGCGGCGCTGGCGCCCGCCGTGCTGACGCCGCGCGGCGCGCAGCCGGATGCGGAGCGCCTGTGATGACCCCGGAGGTCATCGTCGTCGGCGGTGGGCTGCACGGGCTGTCGGCCGCGCTGCACATCGCCCGCCGCGGCAAGCGTGTGCTGGTGCTGGAGAAGGACCGGGTGGCGGCGCATGCCTCCTCCTACTCCGCGGGCGGTGTGCGGACGCTGGGCCGCCACATGGCGGAGGTGCCGCTGGCGGTGGAATCCTTGGCGCTCTGGCACCGCATCGGGGACTTGGTCGGCGACGACTGCGACTTCCACGCCACCGGCCATGTGAAGGTGGCGGAGAGCGCCGCGGAACTGGCGGAGCTGGAAGCCCGCGCCACCGCCATGCGCGCCGCCGGCTGGACGCATGAGGAGGTGGTGGACCGCGCCGGGTTGCGCCGCCTGCTGCCGGCGGTGGCGGATCATGCGGTGGGCGGCCTGGTGGCGCGCGACAACGGCTTCGCCCGGCCCTACCAGACCGCGCAGGCCTTCCGCCGCGCCGCCGAAGCCGCGGGCGCCGAGATCCGCGAGGGCGCTGCTGTGCTGGGGCTGGACCGCCGCGACGCGCTGTGGGAGGTGCGCTGCGCCGATGGCAGCACGCATCGCGCGCCGGTGCTGGTGAACACCGCTGGCGCCTGGGGCGCGCGGCTGGCGCGCAGCGTAGGGGAGGAGATTCCGCTCGGCTTCAACGCCTTCATGATGATCTACACCTCCGCCCTGCCGGCATTCGTCACGCCGGTGGTGGGGCTGACGGGACGACCGATGTCCTTCAAGCAGGCGCCGACCGGCCATGTGATGATTGGCGGCGGGCACAAGGGCGTCGCCGATCTCGACAGCGGGCGGGTGCAGCTGGATGTGGAACGGCTGGCCTTCTCCGCCCGGACCGCGCTGGATGTCTTTCCCATCCTGCGCGAGGCCCGCCTGGTCCATGCCTGGGCGGGGATCGAGGGCGTTTTGCCGGACGAGATTCCGGTCATCGGCCTCTCCCGCACGCAGCCTGGCCTGGTGCATGCCTTCGGCTTCTGCGGCCATGGCTTCGAACTGGGCCCGATCATGGGCGGCATCGTCGCGCAGCTTGCGCTGGACGGCGCGACCAACTGGCCGATCGCCGCCTTCGCGCCGGACCGCTTCGCCACGGCTGCGGCGCCGGGCGGCGCGCTGCTGCAACCGGCCGGGTAGGGGGCGGCGATGCGCGTGGCGGTGCTGGGCGGCGGCGCGATCGGCCTGGGCATGGCGGCCTTCCTAGCGGAGAATGGCCACCGCCCCGTGGTCTGGTCTCGCTCCGGCGCACCTGCGGTTCTCGAGGTCGCGGGCGCGCTGACCGGCCATGTGCCGCTGGAGGTAGCGCCCGGCCCGGCGGCCGCGGTGACGCAGGCCGAGGCGGTGGTGCTGGCGCTGCCGGCGAACCACCACCGCGCCGTGCTGGACGCCGTCGCGCCGCATCTGGGCGCCGGGCAGGCGGTGATCCTCAGCGGCCATCTCTCCTTCGGCGCGCTCTACCTGGCGCGGCTGCTTGCGGCGCGGGGCGTGATGCTGCCGATCATCGCCTTGGGCACCACCGTGGTGACGGGGCGCCGCACCGGGCCGGGCGCGGTGCGCATCGGCAGCATCCGCGCGCAGGTGGACCTGGCAACGCTGCCGGTGGCGCAGGCCGAGGCCGGCCTTGCCCTCTGCCGCGCGCTCTGCGGCGACCGGTTCCGGCTGCGGGACGGGCTGCTGGCCATCGCGCTGTCCAACGTGAACCCGCAGAACCACATGGGCATCGCGTTGTGCAACCTCACGCGCATGGAGCGCAGCGAGGACTGGCGGCAGAACGACAATATCACCGATGCGGTCGGGCGCCTGCTGGAAGCGCTCGACGCGGAACGCCTGGCCATCGCCGGAGCGCTCGGGCTGGGGGTCCGCACGCTGCGGCAGCATTTCGCCCTCTCCTTCCATGTGCCGGAGGCACCTTTGGGCGAGATGGCGCGCGCCATGGCCGCGCGCGGCGACAACCCGCAGGCGCCGGCGACGCTCGACACGCGCTACGTGCTGGAGGACGTGCCCTTCGGCCTGATGCCGACTGCACGACTCGGCCGCCTGGTGGGCCGGCCTGCCCCGCTGCATGAGGCGGGGATCGCGCTGCTCTCGGCGCTGTATGGCCGCGACCTGGCGGCGGCGAACGACCTGCTGCCCGGCATCGGTTTCGACGACCTGTCCCTGCCGCGACTGCAGGCGCTGTGCCGCGACGGCTGGTGCGCCGCCTGATGGGCACGCTGCGCTACATCCTGCGGCGGCTGTTCTTCTGCGCCTGCCTGGTCGTGGGCGTCAGCCTCATCCTTTTCGCGCTGATCAACGCCATCGGCAACCCGATCGAGATCCTGCTGGCCGAGCGCCCGGGCATGACGGACGAGATCGTCGCCGAGATCAGCCGCTACTACGGGCTGGATGGCAGCGTGACCGACCGCTACCTGACCTGGGCGGGCGCCATGCTCCAGGGCGATTTCGGCACCAGCATCATCTACAACCAGCCGGTCGGCGGGATGCTGGTGACCTTCGGGCTGGAGACTCTGAAGATCCAGGTGCCCGGGATCCTTATCGCGCTCCTGGCCTCGGTCGGCGCGTCCGTCCTGGCGGCGACGCGGCAATACAGCCGGGTGGATTTCGGGGTGATTTCCGCCGCCATGCTGGGCCATTCCCTGCCGGGCTTCTTCGTCGGCATCCTGCTGATCCTGGTCTTCGCCTACTGGCTCGGCATCCTGCCTTCCTACGGCGCGTATTCCACCCGCAGCATGCTGATGGACAGCGAGATCATCGACGGCCTCTGGCACATGGTGCTGCCGGTCTCCATGCTGGCCTTCTTCAACACGGCGACGCTGACCCTGCTGCTGCGCGCCTCGCTGGTGGACACGCTGCGGCAGGACTACATCACGGCCGCCCGCGCCGCCGGCCTGCCGGAACGCCGCGTGGTACTGGGCCATGCGCTACGCAATGCCTTCATCCCGGTGCTGACCTATCTCGGCATCCTGTTCGGCCTCATGCTCGGCACCGCGCCGGTGACCGAGACGGTGTTCACTTGGCCGGGTCTCGGCGCGCTCTACATCATGGCCATCCAGCAACTGGACTACCCGCTGATCATGGGCACGACCATGGTCATCACGGTGATGCTGGTGGCCGCGACGCTGCTGACCGACATCGCCTACGTCCTGATCGACCCGCGGATCCGGCTCGGCTGATGGATGCCGCCATTCCCGCGCCGCTCCCGGCGCCCCCCGTGAAGCCGCCCGGCATCTGGCGGCAGGGCTGGTACCGCTTCCGGCGCAACCGCGGCGGCATGGTGGGCCTGGGCCTCGTGCTGCTGGTGGTACTGGTCGCGCTGGCCTGCCCGTTCCTCGCGCCGCATGATCCCGGGGACCAGTCCGCCATGCTGCGCGGCGGCGCCCGCGCCGCGCCAAGCTGGCTGCACCCGCTGGGCACCGACCGCATGGGCTATGACGTGCTCAGCCGCGTGCTCTACGGCGCGCCCACGGCGCTGGCGGTCGGCCTCGGCGCCATGGCCATCGCCTCCCTCGTCGGCATCGTCATCGGCGGCATCGCCGGCTATGTCGGGGGGCTGCTGGACGAGGTGCTGATGCGCTTCGCCGAGTTCTTCCTGGTGATCCCGGTCTTCGTGGTGATCCTGGCGGTGGTGCGGCTGTTCGGCATCATCGTGGTCGGCACCCCGCTGGAGAAGGTGCCGCACCTGAACCTGCTGACCATCATTGCCCTGCTGGGCCTGTTCGGCTGGCCTCCCATCGCCCGCATGGCGCGGGCGGAATTCCTGCGCCTGAAGCAGGCGGAATTCGTCGAAGCGGCGATCTGCATCGGCGCGACGAAGCGGGACATCCTGCTGCGGCACATCCTGCCCAATGCGCTGCCCTCCCTCATCGTGCTGGTCGCGCTCGGCATCGGCGGGGCGGTGCTGGCGGAGGCGATGGTCAGCTTCCTCGGCTTCGGCGACCCCAAGGCGATCTCCTGGGGGCAGATGCTGTACTTCAACTACGAGGCGCTGAAGGTCGCGCCCTGGGGCTCGCTTGCGCCCGGCGTTGCAATCTTCCTCACCGTGCTCGGCTTCAACCTGCTGGCGGATGGCCTGACCGATGCCTTCAATCCCCGTCTCCGCCAGTAGCCCGCCGCTGCTCCGCGCCGAAGGGCTGGTGGTGCATTTCCACACGCGGGACGGCGTGGTGCGGGCGGTGGACGGGGTGGATTTCGAGGTCGGGCGCGGCGAGACGCTGGGCATCGTGGGGGAAAGCGGCAGCGGCAAGACCATCTCCTCGCTTGCCCTGCTGCGCCTGGTGCCGCCGCCGGCGCGGATCGAGGCTGGGCGGGTCCTGTTCGAGGGTGAGGATCTGCTGGCGCTGCCCGAGACGGCCATGACGCGTGTCCGCGGTCGGCGCATTTCCATGATCTTCCAGAACCCGGCGACCTCGCTGAACCCCATCCTGTCCGTCGGCGCGCAACTGTCCGAGATCCTGGTCTGGCACGGGATGGCGACGAAGCGGGAGGCGCCGGAACGCATTGCCGAATTGCTGCGCCTGGTTGGGCTGACCGACCCGGCCGCGCGGCTGCGGCAATATCCGCATGAACTGTCCGGCGGCATGCGCCAGCGCGTCGGCATCGCCCGCGCCCTGCTCTGCGACCCGTCGCTGGTGCTGGCGGACGAGCCGACCACGGCGCTGGACGTCACGATCCAGGCGCAGATCCTCGACCTTCTGGCGGAACTACGCGCACGCCTGGGCATGTCCATGGTGCTGGTCACGCATGACATGGGCGTGGTCGCGCGCATGGCCGACCGCATCACCGTCATGTATGCGGGCCGCGTCTGCGAGAGCGGCAGCGCCCGCACGATCTTCCACAGCCCGCAGCATCCCTATACCCGCGCGCTGCTGGACAGCATGCCGCGGCTGGATCGCAGCTATCGCAGCGGCGGCCGGCAATTGCTGCCTGCCATCGCCGGCCGCCCGCCCGGCCTGCTGAACCCCCCGGCGGGTTGCCGCTTCGCGGCACGCTGCCCCGAAGCCACCGCGGAGTGCCGCCGCGTGCTGCCGGTGCAGGTCGCGGTCGGGCCGGACCACATGGTCGCCTGCCTCCGCCGCGGGAGCCAGGGGATGGCGGCATGAGCACCGCCGGCCCGCTGCTGCAGGTGGAGAAGCTTTCCAAGCACTACTCCGTCGGGTCGCGCGGCCTGTTCCGTCGCAGCGGCGGCACCATCCGTGCCGTGGACGACGTCTCCTTCCACCTGCGGGTGGGGGAGACGCTGGGGCTGGTCGGGGAGAGCGGCTGCGGCAAGACCACCACGGCCCGCAGCATCTTGCACCTGGTGCAGCCCACCGGCGGGACGGTGCGGTTCGAGGGCGAGGACATCCTGCCCGTCTTCGCCGCCGGCGCGCGGCCCGACGTGCTGCGCATCCGCAGCCGGCTGCAATACGTCTTCCAGGACCCGACCCTGGCGCTGAACCCGCGCTGGACCATCGGCGAGACGCTGCGCGAACCGCTGCGAATCCACTGGCCAGGGCGGCGGGACCAGTGGGAGGCGCGCATCGCCGAGTTGCTGGGGCTGGTGGGGCTGGAGCCGCAGCATGCCTGGCGCTACCCGCATGAGTTCAGCGGCGGCCAGCGTCAGCGCGTGGGCATCGCGCGCGCCCTGGCGGTGGAACCGAGGCTGCTGATCCTGGACGAGCCGGTCTCCTCGCTCGACATCTCCGTCCGGGCCCAGATCCTCAACCTGCTCGTGTCGCTGCAGCAGCGGCTGGGGCTCGGCTATCTCTACATCTCGCACGACCTTGCCTCGGTGCGCTTCGTCAGCAGCCATGTCGCGGTGATGTATCTCGGCAAGCTGGTGGAGATGGCGGAGGTGGACGCGATCTTCGCCCGGCCGCGGCACCACTACACGCGCGCCCTGCTCTCGGCCATCCCGGTGCCGGACCCCGATTCGACGCAGCCGCGCATCGCCCTGCAGGGGGAGGTGCCGAGCGCGCTGCGCCGCCCCGCCGGCTGCCCCTTCCATCCGCGCTGCCCCGCCGCCCGGACCGTCTGCCGGGAGGTGGAACCGCGGCTTGAGGAGGATGAGTTCGGACATCGCCTCGCCTGTCACAACCCTGCCTGAGGAGGGAGCGCGCCATGCGGGTCGTCGTCATCGGGGCCGGTGTGGTGGGAGCGTCCATCGCCTTCCGGCTGGCGCAGGCCGGCGCCGAGGTGACGGTGCTCGACGCGGGGCGGATCGGCGGCGGCACCTCCTCCGTCAGCTTCGCCTGGCTGAATTCCGCCAGCGGCCATGTGCCCGAGGCTTATCATGCGCTGCGGATCGCCAGCATGGTGGCGCACCGCGAGACCTGGGAAGCCTTCGGCCGCCCCGCCTGGTTCCACCCCAGCGGCAGCCTGGAATGGGTCGCGCCGGAGAAGCGTGCGGCGCAGGCAGGCAATATCGCCCGGCTGCTGGCGCGCGGCTATGCGGTGGAGTGGATCACGCGCGAGGCGGCGCTGGCGCGGGAGCCGGACCTCGACCCCGCCGCCATCGGTGACGCGCCTGTCGCCTGGTTTCCGGACGAAGGCTGGCTGGACCCGGTGCCCTGCGCCGGCGCCATGCTGCGTGCCGCGCGCGCGCTGGGCGCGGTCCTGCGGGAAGATGCCCGGGTCCTGGCCATCGAGGCGTCCGGCGGCCGGGTTGGCGGCGTGCGCCTGGCCGACGGCACGCGCATCCCGGCCGACCGCGTGGTGAACTGCGCAGGGCGCTGGGCGGACGCCATCGCCGAGGATCCCGACCCACGCATGCAGCCGGTACGGGACATGATGGCGGGCGCGGCGCGGCTGTTCCTGGCGCTGCGCGGTGTGGAGGCGGAGGCGGTGCGCATCGGCGCGCGGCCCATGCCGAAGGACGGGCTTTCCGCCGTCGGGCCCATGCCGCGGATGGAGGGCTACTACCTTGCCGTGACCCATAGCGGCGTCACGCTCTCCGCCATCCTCGGCCGCCTGGTGGCGGAGGAGGTGGCCTTGGATCGCATCAGCGCGGCGCTGGAGCCCTTCCGGCCCGCGCGCTTCTTCAACTGACCACCATGAGAGAGAGGAGGGAGAGCATGACCCAGGTCACCCGCCGGGCCGCCATCCAGGCCGCGGCCGCCGCCGCCGTCACCGCCGCGGCCGGTCCCGCCCGCGCGGCGGCGCCCTTCTTCAAGCTCTACATGATGATCCCGAACAACCAGCCGTCGCGGATGATCTGGGGCACGCTCGCGGCGCAGCAGATGACGCGCATCGGCATCGACGTCACCAGCAGCTTCGTGCCCTTCAGCGTCATCTCCCCGCGTCGCAGCCGCGGCGACGGCAAGCCGCATGTCGAGGGCGGCTGGGACTGCTACCTGGAACGCTACTACTACAACGCCATCAAGCCGACGCCGAACACGCTGTTCCACAGCCGGCTCATGCCGCCAGGCGGGCAGAATTTCTACTATGTCAACGACCCGCAATTCGATGCGGCGCTGGATGTGGTCAGCAACACCCTGGACGATGCGAAGCGGCTGCAGGCCTACAAGGACTTCCAGCGCCGCTGGATCGAGACGGAGCCGATGACCATCCTTTTCTACCCGGAGGATGTCATCGCCGTGAACCCGAAGCTGAAGGGCTTCGACGCCACCACCTTCAATCCGGTCTTCTTCCCGCGGCCGGAACGCTGGACGATCGAGGGCGCGGGGAACAACGCCACGGCCGCCTTCGCATCCTGGGCGCCGCCGTCCAGCCTCATTCCCATGTACACCACGGGCTACCACGAATCGAACATCTTCGGCCCGGCCTACGACACGCTCTACGAGTACGAGGACTGGGCCACGAAGAAGCTCGTCCCTGGCCTTGCCACCGGCCACACCGTCTCCGCCGACGGGAAGACCTGGGTCATCACGCTGCGGCAGGGCGTGAAGTGGCACAGCGGGGAGGAGTTCACCGCGGCGGATGTCAAGTTCACCTGGGACGTGATCCTGAACCGCGCCTATGGCTCTGCGCTGCAGGCCGGGCTGCGCAGCGTGCTGGGCGGGGAGGAAGCCTACCGCGTCACCGGGAAGCATGAGATCACGGTGACGCTGCCCGACTACAACATGCTCTTCCTCGACTGGGTGCTGGGCTGCATGGCGATCATGCCGGAGCATGCCTACAAGGACATCAGGCCGGAAGCGCTGCGCGGCCACACTGCCAGCACCTGGCTGGGCACCTACACCGTCCGCACGTCGGACGGGCGCAGCGTCGCGGCACGCGGCGGTATCGGCACCGGGCCCTGGATCCCGCAGGGCTACGACCCGTCCCGCAAGGCCTACCGCTTCGCCCGCAACCCCAATTACTGGAAGCCGCATCGCGGCAACGTCACCACCTTCCTCATCGTCAACATCCAGGGCACGGACAGCGTGCTCAGCGCCTTGAAGGACGGCTCGATCGACGCGCATGACCCGATGTACGACATCGGCCCCTTGGCCAAGACCATCGATCCATCCTGGGGTCGGGTGCAGACCTTCGACAGCTTCAAGTGGCAGCATATCTGCTACAACCTGAAGCATCCGGTCTTCGGCACCGGCGTGGACACGCCGCTCGGCAAGCAGGACCCGTCGCGTGCGGCCGAGGCCGCGGCCTATATCCGCAAGGCCATCAGCCACGCGATGCCGCGGGAGCAGATCGTGAAGGAGATCGCGGACGGCTATGGCCGCCCGGGCACCGTGCCCATGCCCTTCTCGGCGCCGGAATATGACCGGGACGCGCTGAAGCCCATCGCCTATGATCTCGACCTCGCCCGGCAATACATGGAGAAGGCCGGGTACAAGTACTGAACGGGGAAGGGGGCGCCGCCATGGCACGCAAGGCGAAGATGCGGCTCGGCATGTCCATGCGGGGCCTCGGCTACCACCCGGCCGCCTGGCGGCACCCCCAGGTGCCGGCCGACGGCACCTTGCGCTTCGAACATTATGTCCGCAACGCCCAGGCCGCCGAGCGCGGCCTGTTCGACATGATCTTCTTCGCCGACGGCATCGGGATCCGGGAGAAGGACGAGCCGCGCGGGTCGCTCGCCCGCTCGGGCTACGAGATCGTCGAGATGGAGCCGATGACCCTGTTGCCGGCACTGGCCGCCGTCACCAGGCATATCGGCCTGGTGACGACGGCGTCCACCACCTACAACGAGCCCTACCACGTCGCGCGGAAGTTCGCGACGCTGGACCTCATCAGCGGTGGTCGCGCCGGCTGGAACATCGTCACCAGCTGGTCCGAGGCCGAGGCCCAGAACTTCAACCGCGAAGAGCACCTGGACTACGACACGCGCTACGCGCGCGCGGCCGAGTTCGTCGAGGTGGTGAAGGGCCTGTGGGACGGGTGGGAGCCCGACGCCTTTCCTTACGACAAGGCCGGCGGCATCTTCTTCGACGAGAGCCGGCTGCATGTCCTCGACCACCGCGGCAAGCATTTCCGGGTGCGCGGCCCGCTGAATGTCGCCGGCATGCCACAGGGGCGGCCGGTGCTGGTGCAGGCCGGCGCCTCCGACCAGGGGCGGGAGATCGCGGCGGAGTCGGCCGAGGTGGTCTATGCCGCCACCGACAGCATCGAGTCTGCGAAGGCCTATTACGACGACCTGAAGTCGCGCATGGCGAAATACGGCCGCGACCCGGAGCAGATGAAGATCATGCCCGGCCTTCGCACCGTGGTCGGCCGCACCCGGGCCGAGGCGCAGGCGAAGTGGGATGAGCTTCAGGCGCTGCTCGACCCGCTGGTCGGCCTCGCGCGCGTGTACAACACCTTCGGCGACCTCAGCGGGTATGACGTGGACGGTCCGATGCCGGACCTCGACTACGCCCCGCGGGTGAAGAGCATCGCCGACCGCATCCTGGCCCGCGCCCGGCGCGACAACATGACCATCCGCGAACTCTACAACCACATCGTCGCCGGCGGCTTCCTGCTGATCGGCACGCCAGCGGACATCGTGGACGGCATGCAGGAATGGTTCGAGGTCGGGGCCTGCGACGGCTTCAACATCCTGCCCACCCACCTGCCCGTGGCCTGCGAGGATTTCGTCGAGCATGTCACGCCCGAATTGCAGCGCCGCGGCCTGTTCCGCACGGCCTATGAGGGCACGACGCTGCGGGAGAATCTCGGCCTGGCCCCGCATGTGAACCGCCATGCCGCGGCGCGCCGGGCGCAGCGGGCGGCGGAGTAGGCCATGGAGGAGGAACCGATCCTCGACATCGCCCATCTCGGACATGTCGAGCTGCTGACGCCGAAGCCGGAGGAATCGCTGCGGTTCTTCCGCCACGTGATGGGCATGAGCGTGAGCGGCGAGCGCGGCGGCAGCGTCTATCTCCGCGGCTGGGACGACTATGAGCGCTACTCGCTCCAGCTCACGGCATCGGACACCTCCGGCCTGGGGCATGCCGCCTTGCGCACTCGCAGCGCCCCGGCGCTGGAACGGCGGCTGGCCGCACTGCGCGCGGCAGGCGTCGAGGTCTGGCGGCATGACGGCGAGCTCGGCCCCGGCCCCGCCTGGCGCTTCCGCGACCCGGATGGGCATGTCTTCGAGCTGTACTGGGAGACCGAGTGGTACGAGGCGCCGGCGGACCGCCGCCCCTCCCTCAAGAACCAGGCGGAACGCTACCCGGCGCGCGGCGTCAATGTCCGGCGCATCGATCATTTCAACTGCCTCGCCGTGGATGTGCGCGGCTGCCGGGAATTCTTCGAACGGACCCTCGGCCTGCGATGCAGCGAGCGGATCGAGCTGGACAGCGGCGAGGAGGCGGGCATGTGGCTCACCTCCAACAACAAGAGCTACGACTTCGCCTTCACGAAGGAGGCGCATGGCGTTGCCGGCCGCTTCCACCACGTCACCTTCGCCCTGGACAGCCGGGAGGCGGTCCTGCAGGCGGCCGATACCTTCCTCGAGGCTGGGGTGCCGATCGAGACCGGGCCGCACAAGCATGCCGTGCAGCAGACCTTCTTCCTCTATGTCTTCGAGCCCGGCGGCAACCGGGTGGAGGTGGCGCATGCCGGCGCCCGCCTGATCCTGGCGCCCGACTGGAAGACCATCACCTGGACCGAGGCGGAGCGGCGGAAGGGCCAGGCCTGGGGCCTGAAGACGATCGAGAGCTTCCATACCCGCGGCACGCCGCCGCTGCCGGGCCGGGGCTGACGGGGGCAGGGCATGATCATCGACATCCATGGCCACTACACCACCGCGCCGAAGGCGCTGGAGGACTGGCGCAACCGCCAGGTGGCCGCCATCGGCAGCGGGACCATGCCGACGCGGGCGGAACTCCACATCTCGGACGACGAGATCCGCGAGAGCATCGAGGCGAACCAGCTCCGCTTCATGCGGGAACGCGGCATCGACCTGACCATCTTCTCGCCACGCGCCAGCTTCATGGCGCACCATATCGGCGACTTCGCCGTCAGCAGCGCCTGGGCGTCGATCTGCAACGAGATGTGCCACCGCGTCGCCACCCTGTTCCCCGGGCAGTTCGCCGGCGTCGCCATGCTGCCGCAAAGCCCGGGCGTGGACCCCGCCACCTGCCTGCCCGAGCTGCGCCGCTGCGTCGAGGACTACGGCTTCGTCGGGATCAACCTGAACCCCGATCCCGCCGGCGGGCACTGGACCAGCCCGCCGCTGACCGACCGGCACTGGTATCCGCTGTACGAAGCGCTGGTCGAGTACGACATCCCGGCGATGGTCCATGTCTCGACCAGCTGCAATGCCTGCTTCCACACCACCGGCGCGCATTACATCAATGCCGACACGACCGCGGTGATGCAGCTGATCCAGGGCGACCTGTTCCGCGACTTCCCGACGCTGCGCGTCGTCATCCCGCATGGCGGGGGCGCCGCGCCCTATCACTGGGGACGCTATCGCGGCTTGGCGCAGGAAATGAAGAAGCCGCTGCTGCGCGACCACCTGCTGCGCAACGTCTTCTTCGACACCTGCGTCTACCACCAGCCGGGCATCGACCTGCTGACGCGGGTGATCCCGGTGGACAACATCCTCTTCGCGTCCGAGATGATCGGCGCCGTGCGCGGCGTGGACCCGGAGACGGGGCATCATTACGACGACACCAGGCGCTACATCGACGCCACCGCCAACCTGTCGGAGGAGGACCGGCGGAAGGTCTACGAGACCAATGCGCGGCGGGTCTATCCGCGGCTGGACCGCGCCCTCAAGGCACGGGAACAGTGACCGGGACGCTGTCCCTGGCCATCGGCCGGACGCCGCGGACCGAGGCGCTGTTCGCCGGCGCCGTCGCCGCGGCGGATCTGCGACTGGACCTGGCGCCGGTTCCCGTCATCACCCGCGCCTTCGCCCCCATGGTGCGCGAAGGGCGCTATGAGGCCAGCGAGTTGGCGATCGCCACCTTCCTGATGGCGAAGGCGGCGGGGAAAGACCTGGTGATGCTGCCGGCGGTCCTCTCCTCCCGCTTCCAGGAAGCCGCGCTGCTCTGCCGTGCGGGTGGCGCGGTGCGGGGGGCGGCGGACCTCGCGGGACGACGCATCGGCGTGCGCGCCTACAGCCAGACCACCGGCCTGTGGCTGCGCGGCACCCTGCAGGACCGCTTGGGGCTGCGGCCGGAGGCCATGCGTTGGGTGACCTTCGAGGACGCGCATCTCGCCGAGTACCGCGATCCGCCCTGGGCGGAGCGCGCCCCGGCCGGCGCCGACATGGCGGCCATGCTGCGGGACGGCGCGCTGGACGCTGCCATCTTCGGCAGCGAGGTGCCGGATGATCCGGCGCTGCGGCCCGTCTTCGCCGACCCGGCGGCGGCCGGGGCGGAGTTCCAGGCGGCGCATGGCTTCGTCCCGGTGAACCACCTGCTGGTGGCGCGCGGCGACGTGGCGCGGGAAAGGCCGGGTGCCTTGCAGGAATTGCTGCGGCTGCTGGCGGTGGCCGGCGTGCCGGTGCCGGGCCGCGACGCGCTGGCACCGGCGATCGGCCTCGCCAGCCGCTACGCTGCGGAGCAGGGGCTGCTGCCGCGGCCTCTCGGTCTCGATGCGGTCTGGGCGGGGACGCCGCCGGCCATCGCCTGACGCGTCGCACCGGCAAGGGGGAAGGATGCGCAGCAGGCTGACCGGGGCCATGGCCGACCGCCTGGCGCGAATCGCCCTCGGGCATGTTTCGCGCGAATACCCGAACAAGCTCGACCATGTGCTCGCCGGGCCGGAGGACCTGCTCGGCCCGCGGGCGCTGCACCCGGTCTTCTTCGGCAGCTTCGATTGGCATTCCTGCGTCCATGGCCATTGGCTGCTGGCGCGGCTGCTGCGGCGGCATCCCGCCATGCCGGCGGCGGCGGATGTGCGGGCGCTGTTCGATGCGCGCTACACCACGGCGGCGGTGGCGGCGGAATGCGCCTATCTCGCCCGGCCGCAGGCCGGCGGGTTCGAACGGCCCTATGGCTGGGCCTGGCTGCTACTGCTGGCGGAGGAACTGGGGCGGCACGAGGCCGGCTGGGCCGCCGCGCTCGATCCGCTGGCGCAAGCCTTCGCCGACCGGTTCCGCGCCTGGCTGCCGAAGGCGACCTACCCGATCCGCAGCGGCACCCATGCCTGCACCGCCTTCGCCCTGGCGCTCGCCGCGGACTATGCGGCGGCGCGGGACGCGCCGCTGCTGGACCTGCTGCGGGAGAAAGCCCGCGCCTGGTACGCCGCGGATGCGGATTGCCAGGCCTGGGAACCGGGCGGGGAGGATTTCCTCTCCCCCGCGCTGATGCAGGCGGAGTGCATGCGGCGGCTGCTGCCGGCCGCGGAGTTCGGCCCCTGGTTCGGCCGCTTCCTGCCGCGGCTCGGCGCCGGCGATCCGGCGACGCTGTTCCGCCCGGCCGTCGTCAGCGACCGCAGCGATGGCCGCATCGTGCATCTCGACGGGCTCAACCTCAGCCGGGCCTGGTGCTGGCGCGCGCTGGCCGCGGCCTGGCCGGCCGGCGATGCGCGGCGCGCCCTGGCGGAGGATGCGGCGGCACGCCACCTCGCGGCCAGCCTGCCGCATGTCGCCGGCGACTACATGGGGGAACACTGGCTGGCGAGCTTCGCCGTCCTCGCCCTCGACGCCTGACGCGCGTCGCTCATCCGGCGCCGCGGGCGCGCAGCGGCACGCCGGTCCAGCCCTCGTACAGCCGCGCCACCGTGGTCATGTCGGATTGCGGGCCCTGCGCCGCCTCGGTCATCGCCCAGATCTCGCGCGCCAGGCCGGTCAGCGGCGCCGGCACGCCCTGCGCGGCGAATTCCGCCATGGCCAGCGCCATGTCCTTGTGCGCGATGCGGTTGGTGGAGCCGACATCGAAGCGGCCGGTCAGCACCGCCCGCGGGTATTTCGAATCGGTCGAGCTGTTGCGGCCGGTGCCGGCATTGATCACCTCGCACATCAGGGCGGGGTCCAGCCCGGCCTTGGCGCCCAGCGACAGCGCCTCCGCCGTCAGCACCATCCCGGCCAGGGACAGCAGGTTGTTGGCCAGCTTCATCGCCTGGCCAAGCCCCGGCGCCTCGCCCAGCACGAAGACACGGTTGCCCACCACCTCCAGCACCGGGCGGGCCATGGCCACGGCCTGCGGCGGGCCGGCCGCCATCACCGCCAGCACGCCGGTCTGCGCCCCGATGGCGCCGCCGCTGATCGGGCTGTCCACCAGGTCCACGCCGCGGCTGGCGAGGCCCGCCGCGATCCGCCGCATCGCCTCGCCGCCGATGGTGGACAGCTCGACATAGCTGCGCAGCGCGGCGCCGGGCGCCGCGGCGACGCCGTCCTCGCCCAGCGCCACCGCCTCGGAGATCGCCGGCGCCGGCAGGCAGGCGAGCACGAGCGGGCAGCGCGCCCCGAGCTCGCGCGGGCCGCTGGCGACCGGTTCCGCCCCGGCCGCCGCGGCCTGCGCCATGGCGTCGGCCCGCACGTCATGCACCAGGATGCGGCGGCCGGCGCCGCGCGCCCAGGCGGCCAGGCGGGCCACGATGGGCCCGCCCATGGAGCCGAGGCCGATGAAGCCGATGCTGTCGGTCATGGGGTGATTTCCCATCCTTGGACATCCCCTTGTTGCCATGGCGGCCCGGCGCTGGCGATCATCCGCGGCGCGGCCGGCGGAGACCGGCCGGCACAGGGAAGGGAACCGAGGATGCCCGCAGGCGAGGCGCGCCGGACCGGCCGGCGAGGGATCCTGGCGGTTGGGCTGGCCGGCCTTTCGGCGCCGGCCCTGGCGCAGGGGGCGGGCGGCTTCCCCAGCCGCCCCATCCGCATGCTGGTCGGCTTCGCCCCGGGCGGCGCCACCGACATCATCGCGCGCACGATGCAGCAATCCCTGTCCGAGCAGCTCGGCCAGCCCGTGCTGGTGGAGAACCGGGCGGGCGCCAGCGGCATGATCGCGACGCAGGAGATGATCCGCGCCGCGCCGGATGGCCATACGCTCGGCTGGCTGGTCAGCGCACATGCCGGCATCGCCGCCATCCAGGGTCGCGCCATGCCCTATGACGCGGTGCGGGACATCACGCCCATCACCATGGTCGCGCAGCTGCCCGCCGTGGTGGCGGTGCCCGCCGCCTCCCCGGCGCGGTCGCTGCCGGGGCTCATCGCCCTGGCGCGGGAGACGCATGGCGGCCTCAGCTATTCCACCTCGGGCCCCGGCGGCTGGCAGCAATTCGGCGTCGTGGAATTCGGCCGGCGGCTCGGCCTCGGCCTGGTGCATGTGCCGTATCGGGGCGGCGGTCCCTCCGTGCAGGCGCTGCTGGCCGGGGAGGTCGGGTTCAGCTTCGCCACGCCGCCCTCCGTGCACGCCCTGCTGCAGGCGGGGTCGCTGCGCGGGCTGGCGGTGACCGGGCCGGACCGCTCCCCGGAATGGCCGGACCTGCCGACGGTGGCGGAGGCGGTGCCCTTGCCCGGCTTCCAGGCCATGGACTGGTACGCCCTGGCCGGCCCGCCCGGCCTGCCGGCCGAGCGCGTGGAGCGGCTCGCCGCCGCGGTCCATGCGGTGCTGGCGCAGCCGGAGATCGCGGCGCGGCTGCGGGTGCTGGGCACGCTCGTCGCGCCCTCCTCGCCGGCGGCGCTCGGCCGCTTCATCGGCGCGGAGGTCGCGCGCTATGCCGAGCTGGCGCAGGCCACCGGGATCCGGCTGGAATAGGGAGGCCGGCGGCGGGGCCTTGCCCGCCCCGCCGCCGGCCCCGGCGGCCGTCAGATCAGCGGCACGTCGATCGGCAGCAGCACGCCGGTGATGGCGTGTAGCGCGCCGTTGGCGGCGAACTGGTCCGACCCCTCGGCGATGAAGCGGGAGGTCGCCCGCGGCTCCGCATCGATGATCTGCACGCCGCGGAACTCCAGTTCCGGCCCGAACAGGGGCTGCGCGCTGCCCTCGGCGAAGAGCTGCTCGCGGGAAGAGCGGCCATCGATCACGTGGAAGCGGAGGATGTCGCCCAGCAGCGGCAGCGGGTCGCCGCCGCCGAGGGTGCCGAGCGCGCCGAGGATGGTGGACAGCGCCCCTTCCTCCGTCCCGCTGGTGTCGCCCAGCGCCTTGGCCAGCCGGCCGAAGGCGGCGTCGGTCGGCGCCAGCAGCGTCAGCTCCGCCGCCGGGTCCGCCAGCACCGTGTCCAGCCCGGTCGCCTGCAGGGCGGCGTTCAGCAGGTCGAAGTCGTTGCCGTTGCTGTCGAAGCCGGTGCCGGAGGCGGCGAGCAGGCCACTGATGGTCGGCGCCGGCGCGGCGGTGCCGGCCGCTTCCGGGATGTTCGCCGGCAGCAGCACGCGGTCGATCGCCTGGATGAAGCCGTTGCCGGCGGCCAGGTCGGCCCGGCCGCGCAGCAGCTGCGCATCCGGCAGGGTGGGGTCGAGGTCGACGAGCCGGCTGCCGAAGGGCTCGATGGTCAGGCCGGACAGGGTGGTGATCTCCGGCGCCTCCCGGATCTCCTTCGCGGTCAGCGCCTCAGGCGCCACGTGGTAGGTCAGCACCGTGGTCAGCAGCGGCAGCGGGTCGCCGTTCGGGTCCAGCGCCGCCAGGCCCTGCACGATCGTGTCCAGCGCCTCGGCCTCGTCCCGGCCCGTATAGCCGAGGTCGTGGGCGAGTCGGAGGAAGGCGGCGTCGGTCGGCGCGAAGAGCGTCAGGCTGGCTTCCGGATCGTCCAGCGCCGCGGTCAGGCCGGCGACCCCGAGCGCCGCCTTGAGGATGTCGAAATCCTCCCGGTTGAAGTCGAAGCCGTTGCCGCTGCCGGCGATGACGTCGGCGATGCTGGGCGGCGGAAGGTCGAGCGCGATGGGCAGCAGCACGCGGTCGATGGCCTGCAGCGCGCCGTCCGCCGCCTCGATATTGGTCTGGCCGGGCGCGAAGCGCGCATCGGGCTGCGCCGGGTCGGCGTCCTGCAGCAGGTTGCCGCGGATGGTGAGCGGCACGCCGAGGCCGCCGGGTTCGAAGCTGCCTTCCGCGCGCAGCTGCTCGACGCTGAACTTGCCGTCGATCAGGTGGTAGCTCAGCACCTGCCGCAGCAGCGGCAGCGGGTCGCCATCCGGCGCAAGCGATCCCAGCGCGCCGAGGATGGCATCCACCGCGCCCTGCTCGTCCGTGCCGTCGAAGCCCAGGGTCTGGGCGAGCCGGATGAAGGCCGCGTCGGTCGGCGCCAGCAGGGTCTTCGCCCCGGTGGCGGGGTCCAGCGCCTCGGTCAGGCCGGCGGCCGAGATCGCCAGGTTCAGGATGTCGAAGTCGCGGCCATTGGCATCGAGGCCGGTGCCGGACGCCGCGAGGCGCTCGGCCAGGGTCGGCAGCGGCGCCGGCGCCGGGCCGTTGCCCGGCAGGTCCGCGGGCAGCAGCACGCCGTTGAGGGTGAGCAGCGTGCCGTTGGACGCCGCGGTGCCGCCCGGCTGGACGACCGGGTCGGCGAAGGAGGGATCGGCATCCTCCAGCCGGCTGCCGAAGGGGCTGATCGTGCTGCCCTCCAGCAGGGTCTGGACGGACTGGCGGCCCAGCAGCTCGGTGCGGCTCAGGCTCTCCCCCAGCACGTGGTAGCGCAGGACATTGGCCAGCAGCGGCAGCGGGTCGCCATCGGGGGCCAGGCCGGCCAGGGTGGTGGCGATCGCCCCGAAGGCACCGGCTTCATCGGTGCCGGTGAAGCCGAAGCCCTGGGCCAGCCGGATGAAGGCGGCGTCGGTGGGCGCGAGCAGGGTGAGGTGGGCGTCGGGGTCGGCCAGGGCCGCGGTGAGCCCGGTCGCGCTGAGCGCCTGGTTCAGGATGTCGAAATCGTTGCCATTGGCATCGAAGCCGGTGCCCGAAGCGGCGAGGAGGCCGTCGAGGCTGGGGGGGTGGGCAGCCAGGGTCATGGGCGTTTCCTGAAGGGTTGGCAATATGTGGGAATTAATCCCACAAATCCGTTTTGGCGAGAGAAAAGCGCATGACAGAATTCGCCTTCTGGCCCAGGCCATCCGCAGCCAAGACCCTGCGGAATCAAGGGTCTTGCCTTTCGCGAGCCGCTGCGGCATTGTCTTTCGTGTGATAAATTATCCGTCAACCATTGGCCTTTCCGACGGTTTGCGGCGCCCCTCCACCCCCGTGGTGTCGCCGTGACACCGCCGGACGAGGCCCTGCTGGCCGCGCTGAAGGCGGTGCTGCGCCCGGTCGCCCGGCTGCTGATCGCCCGCGGCGTCGGCCTGCCCGCGGCTGTCGCCGCCTTGAAGGAAGTGATGGTCGAGGTGGCTGAGCGTGACTTCCGGCTCGACGGCCGGGCCCCATCGGACAGCCGCGTCAGCATGCTCACCGGCGTGCACCGGAAGGACGTGAAGGCGATCCGGGCCTCGGGCGGCCCGATTTCCACCCCCACGCCGCGGAACCTGGCGGCGACGGTGGTCGGCCGCTGGCTGGCCGGGCGGGACACCACCGATGCCGCCGGCCGGCCCCTGCCGCTGCCGCGCGCCGGCCAGACGGGCTTCGATGCGCTGGTCGGCTCGGTCAGCACCGACTTGCGGCCCCGGACCGTGCTCGACGAATTGCTGCGACTCGGCCTCGCCGAGCTGGACGAGGAGGATCGCGTGCGGCTGCTGGCCGATGGCTATGTGCCCGCAGGCGCGGGGGGGGAGGCGCTGGGCTTCCTCGGCCACAACTGCGGCGACCACCTCTCGGCCGCGGTGACCAACCTGCTGGCGGAGCCCGGCGGCCGCCGCCACCTCGAGCGCGCGGTCTACTACAACGGCTTGGCCGAGGCCGATGTGGATGCGCTGGAGGCGGAGGCGCGCACCCTCTCGCTCGCCACGCTGCGCCACCTGAACGGCCTGGCGATGGAACGGCAGGACGCGGCGAAGCCGCCGGATGCGCCGCGCGAACGGTTCCGCTTCGGCGTCTTCTTCTGGCGCGAGGCCGCGGCGAAGCGGCGGGATGCGCCATGACGTCGCGGCGCGGCCTCCTGCTCGCCGGCCTGTTGGCGGGCTGCGCCCGGCTGCCCGGCGACGAGGGCGGGATCGGCGGTACCGGCGGGATCGCCGGTGGCGACGGCAAGGAGGGGGAGGAGAAGGAAGGCGGGATCGGCGGCACCGGCCTCTTCGCCGCCGGGCTGTTCGGCACCCTGGCGATGGCGGACGGACGTCTGGCGGTCGCCGGCGTGCCGCTCGGCCTTGCGCCGGGCGCCCTGCGGCCGGTCCGTGCCGGGCTGCCGCCGCTGCCCGGCGAGACCGTGGTGGCGGAGGCGGTGCGGGGCCGCGAGGGCCTGCGGGCGCGCCGCATCGCCGCCTTCCTGCCGCTGGTCGGTCCGCTGGAGGCCCTGCCGGGGGGCGGGTTCGGCATCCTCGGCACCCGGCTGGAGGGCTGGGAGGACGCGCCGCTGCGCGACGCCGAGGGCCGGCCGACGCCGGTCGCGGCGCTGCAGCCGGGCCAGCGCGTGGCGGCCAGCGGCATCTGGAACGGCGCCACCCTGCTGGCCAGCGCCGTCCGCCTGCTGCCACCGGGTGGCTTGGCGGAGCTTCGCGGCCAGGTCCGCACCGATCCGAATGGCGTGGTGCGGGTGGGCGGCACGCGCGTGGTCGCGGCGGGGCCGGAAACGCCGCCGCCCGGCAGCTTCGTGGTGCTGCGCGGCGAGCCCTGGCGCGGCGGCCTCGCCGCCTGGGCGGCGGAGGTGCCGGCGCGGGCGGTCTTCTCCAACCGCGTCTCCGCCCTGGCGGTGGAGGGCGTGCTGGCGCCGAACCCGGGCGCGCCGGGCTACCATCTCTCCGGCTTCGGCCTGCCGGTCGAATCCGGCAGCCCGGTGGCGCCGCGGCCGGGTCAGCGGCGCCTGCTGCTCGGCCGCTATGGCGGCGCCTTCCGGGTGGCGGAGGCGGTGGACCTGCCGGAGGCGGCCGAGGCCCGCGACCGCGCCCTGGCGGCGCCGGCGGCCGAGGCGGCCATCCGCCGCTGGCTCGATTCGGTCTGACGGACCGGGAGCGCGGATGGGAGTGAACGGCCCGAGGCCTGGATCGGCCCCGGCATCGGGGGGCCGCAGCGAGTCGGCGTTCAGGATGGAACGCAATCCGCCGTAGCGAACGGTGCCCCGCGCCGGGTTGCCGGGCCCTGCCGGGGCGATCCAGCGATGCGCGCGGATGCGTCGCATCGGGCGCCTGATGCGAGCGCCCCGGCATGGCGGGGCGGGCCGGGGAGCCGCGCCCCTGGCCGCCGCGGATGGGCGCTGGCGACGCGGCCCGGCATCCGCCACCGGCCGGTCACCGGCCCGGCTGGCGGCACCGCCCCGTCCGGTGCCGTACCGGCGGCAGGCCGGCTCCCCGCCGCGGCCTGCCGGCGACGGCGCGCGGCGCCGGCCTCACCAAGCCGCCGCCCGGGCTGCGAGGAATTCCACGAAGGCCTGCACCCGCGGCAGCCGGTGCCGGCCGGGGGCGGTCACCGCCCAGACCGGCACCTCCTCGGAGACATGCTCGGCCTCCAGCAGCGGCACCAGCCGGCCTTCGGCGATGTCGCGCGCGACGATGAAGCCGCTGACACGGATGATGCCGAGGCCGGCCAGCGCCATGTCGCGCAGCGCCTCCGCGCTGTCGGTGGTGGCGACGCCGCGCACCGTCAGGGTCTGCAGCCCGGCGGCGCCGCGGAAGGGCCAGGCGGTCAGCCGCGCCTGGCCGCGCAGCACCAGGCAGTCATGCGCCAGAAGGTCCTCGGGCGCGGTCGGCCGGCCGCGCCGGTCCAGATAGGCGGGGGCGGCGCAGACCATCCGCCTTCCCGCCGCCAGCCGGCGCGCCAGCAGCGCCGAATCGCCCAGCGGCCCGGTGCGCAGCAGAACGTCCAGCTGGTCCCCCACCAGGTCCACCTGCCGGTCGGTCACCCCCAGGTCGAGCGTGATGCCGGGATAGCGGGCGAAGAAGTCCGGCAGCAGCGGGATCAGCCGGTGGCGGGCGAAGGCGGTGCCGGTGTTCACCCGCAGCAGGCCGCCCGGCTGGCCGCGGCCGGCGGTGACGTCCTGCTCCGCGGCTTCCACCATCGCCAGGATGTCCCGGGCGCGGGCCAGGTAGGTCTCGCCTTCCGGGGTCAGGGCGATGCGCCGCGTCGTGCGGGTCAGCAGCCGCACGCCCAGCCGCGCCTCCAGCCGGGCGAGTTGCTTCGACATCGCCGAGGGCGTGACGCCGAGGTCGCGGGCGGCCGGCGCGAGGCCGCCGGACTCGACGATCCGCACGAAGGCCGCCATGTCGCCCGGCTGAGACATTAGTGCCTGTCATTCACCAGTATCGGTCCATCATGCCCGATTATCGCCAGGACAGGCCAGATCCAATCTTCCCTCCGACGCGCCAGGCCGACCCGCACGGGCCGGCCGCACCGCCGGAGGTGAGACCATGCATATCGCCCCTGTGCCGCCGCCCGCCCTTCCCGACTGGACGCCGGTGACCCCGCCGCGCGCCGCCGCCGCCCACGGCCTCTGGCCGGCCTGGCTGGCCGGCATGCTCGCCCGGGGGGAGGAGCGCCGCCAGCTTCTCGCGCTCGAGGAGCGGGACCTGCGCGACATCGGCCTGACCGCGGCCGAGGCGCGGGCGCTGGCCTGGCGGCGCCGGCCGCGCTGATCACCGCAATCCGAGGAGACGCAGGATGAGCCTGAGCCTTGCCGAACGCCCCGCCGCGGCGCGCCCCGCCGCCATCGAGGCCGAGCTGAACTACCTGGGCCCGGTCGAGGGCCGGCCCTTCACCTGGACCTATGCGCCGCCCGAGGGCGGTCCGCGCAGCAACATCCTGGCCGAGCCGCACCGCGTCCCGATCCATGACCTGCGGCCGCGTGCCGCGGCCGCGACGCTGGACCGCGAGGGTTTCGCGGTGGCCCGGGGCGCCAGCGCCCTGCGCAATTTCGACGACGAGGCGGCGATCCGCGCCATCTACTACCCGGAAAGCGCGCGCATCCTGCAGGCGGCGACCGGCGCGGCGCGGGTGCATGTCTTCGACCACACCATCCGCCGCCGCGTCCCGGGCGCCGAGGACCGCGGCGCCGTGCCGCGCCAGCCGGTGTCGCGGGTGCATGTGGACCACACCGAGCGGTCCGGGCCGCAGCGCGTGCGCGACCTGCTGCCGGAGGAGGCCGAGGGGCTGCTGCGCGGCCGCGTGCAGATCGTGAACCTGTGGCGGCCGCTGGTGGGCCCGGTGCGGGACATGCCGCTGGCGGTCTGCGACGCCGCGACGGTGGCGCCGGAGGATCTGGTGGCGAGCGACCTGATCTACCCCGACCGCACCGGCGAGACCTACCAGGTGCGCTTCAACCCGGCGCATCGTTGGTATTGGCTGCCGGAGATGCTGCCGGAGGAGGCGCTGCTGCTGAAATGCTACGACAGCGCGCGCGACGGCGTGGCGCGCTTCATGCCGCACACCGCCTTCGCCGACCCGACCGCGCCGGCGGATGCGCCGCCGCGGCAGAGCATCGAGATCCGCGCCCTGCTGTTCCACGACGCCTGATCCACGACGCATGATCCACGACGCCTGGGGCGAGGCCGCGCGGCCCCGCCCCAAGGCACGCTTCCCGCGCATGGCTGCGCCGCCGCCATGCCGCGGCCAGCCGGCGGATCCCGCCCCATCTCTTCTCCTGACAGGCCGCACGACACCGGCGCATGGGGCGCCGGCCCCGCCGCGGCCAGCAAGGACACGCCATCATGGTCTCCGCATTCGGGGCCCTTCTCACCGTCATCCTCGGCAGCGCCCTCGTCGTCTATGGCGAGGCGGTGCGCGGCGCGATGGAGCAGGCGAGCCTCCGCCTCGCCACCGCCCGCCTGCCGCGCGGCGCCGCCCAGGAAAACGCCTGACCCGCCGGGGCGGGCGAATGCCCGCCCACCCCCCTTACGGCTGGGGGATCCCGCGATAGCATCGGCGCAAAGACGCCGGTCCTGTCCGCAGGAGATCCCCCGCCATGCAGCGCCGCAGCCTGTTCCAGGCCGCCACCGCCGCGGCCTTCGCCGCGCCCGCCGCCCTTCGCGCGCAATCCGCCACCACCCTGCGCTTCACGCCGCAGCAGGATCTGGTGACGCTCGATCCCGTCACCACCACCGCCTATATCAGCCGCAACCACGGCTACATGGTCTTCGACACGCTCTACGGCATGGACGCCAGCTTCCAGGCGACGCCGCAGATGGTGGACGGACACCGGGTCGAGGAGGATGGCCGCCGCTGGGACCTGACCCTGCGGGAGGGCCTGTGGTGGCATGACGGGGAGAGGGTGCTGGCGCGCGACTGCGTCGCCAGCATCCGCCGCTGGGCGAAGCGCGATCCCTTCGGCGCCACCCTGCTCGACACCACCGACGAGCTCTCGGCGCCCGATGACCGCACCATCCGCTTCCGGCTGAAGCGGCCCTTCCCGCTGCTGCCCATCGCGCTCGGCAAGGCCAGCGTGCCGGTCTGCGCCATGATGCCGGAACGCCTGGCCGCGACCGATCCCTTCCGCCAGGTGCCCGAGCTGATCGGCAGCGGCCCCTTCCGCTTCAAGGCGGATGAGCGCGTGCCGGGATCGCTCACCGTCTACTCGAAATTCGAGCGCTACGTCCCGCGCAAGGACGGCGCGCTCGGCTGGACCTCCGGCCCCAAGGCCGTGCATTTCGACCGGGTGGAATGGCGCAGCATGCCGGACCCGGCCACCGCCACCTCTGCGCTGATCGCCGGCGAGCAGGACTGGCAGGAATACGCCTATCACGACCAGTTGCCGCTGCTGCGGCGGGCGCGCGGCGTGCAGCTGCGGGTGCTGGACCGCACCGGCTTCGTCTGCATGGTGCGGATGAACCACGCCCAGTCGCCCTTCGACAACCGCGCGGTGCGCCAGGCGCTGTGGCATGCGCTGGACCAGACCGCGCATATGCAGGCGGTGGTCGGCCCGGCCGAGACCAGCCTCTACACCACCCCGCTCGGCTTCTTCGCGCCGGGCACGCCCATGGCCTCCGAGGCCGGCTTCGGCTGGCTGACCGCGCCGCGCGACCCGGCGAAGGCGCGCGATGCGCTGCGCGCCGCCGGCTATCGCGGCGAACCGGTGGTGCTGATGGTGCCGTCCAACTCCGCCGTGCTCATGGGCCTGGGCGCGGTGTTCGAGGACATGCTGAAGCGCATCGGCATGGCGGTGGAGGTCTATGCGGTCGAGTTCAACGCCATGCTGCAGCGGCGCAACCGCCGCGGCCCGGTCGCCGAGGGCGGCTGGAGCCTGTTCGTGACGAACTGGTCGGGCTCCGACTGGCTGAACCCCGCCGGCCATATCGCGCTGCGCGGCAATGGCGATGCCGGCTATGCCGGTTGGGCGCAGATGCCCCGCATCGAGGAGTTGCGGGAGGCCTGGTTCCGCGCGCCCGACCTGGCGGCGCAGCAGGCGATCTGCCGGGAGATCCAGGAAGAGGCCTTCCGCGAGGCCGCCTACTACCCGCTCGGCCAGTACCTGCAGCCGACCGCCTGGCGCAGCAGCCTGGCCGGCGTGCTCGACGGATTTGCCACCTTCTGGAATGTGAGGCGCGCCTGATGCCCGAGAACGCCACCGTCCGCGCGACCGCGCTCGACTGGATCGCCGCCAACGAGGCGCGGCTGTCCGAATTCAACGCCCGCATCTGGGCCCATGCCGAGCCGGCCTGGCGCGAATACAAATCCGCCCGCGACTATGTGGAGTTCCTGCGGGCCGAGGGCTGGACGGTGGAGGCGGGATCTGGCGGCATGCCGACCGCTTTCGTCGCCACCTGGGGCCAGGGCAAGCCGGTGCTCGCCGGCTTCTCCGAATACGATGCGGTACCGGGCAATTCCCAGCAGGTGATGCCCTATCCGGCGCCACGGGAAGGCCTGCACCCCTATGCCGCGGGCCATACCGACCCGCATTCGGTGCTCGGCACCGCGTCGCTCGCCGCCATGCTCGGCGCGCAGGCGGCGATGCGGGCGCATGGCGTCGCCGGCACGCTCAAGCTGTTCGGCGAACCGGCGGAGAAGGTCTGCGGCTCCAAGCCCATCCACGCCGCCAAGGGCTACTACGACGACCTCGACGCCGCGGTGGTCTGGCATCCCTGGCCGCTGAACACCGTGACCTCCGACACGCAATTCGGCGCCTACTGGTCCGCAATCATCACCTTCGAGGCGCCGACGCCCGAGACCTGGATCAACCCCTCCCTCATGCCGATCGAGGGATCGCATGCCGTGGCGCGCTGCCCCGGCGCGCTCGATGCGCTCTGCCTCATGTACACCACGACGAAATACACGAAGGAGGCGATGTTCCCGCATGCCGGGTCCTGGACGCTGAACGAGCATGTCCTGGGCGATGCCGGCGCCACCTCGGACAACCTCACGCCGCGCTTCGCGCAGATCCAGTATTCCTGGCGCGCCTCCTCCCTCGGCATCCAGGAGCAGATCTGGCGCGTGCTGGCGAACAATGCGCGGCATGTCGCGGGCGTGACCGGCTGCAAGGCCTATGTCCGCTGGGTGACCAAGACGCGCGTCGGCGTGCCGAACACGGTGATGACCGACCTGACCTGGAAGAACCTGCAGGCGGTCGGCGCCCCGACCTACCCGGGGGCGGCGCTGGAATTCGGCCGGCAGATGCAGCGCCACCTGGGCCTCGACCCCATGGACGATCCCTTCATTGCCAGCGTCACGCGCCTGACCCCGCCGGAGGAGAACGAGGCGCGGATGCGCGCCAGCCTGCCGGCCTGGCAGAAGCACCTGAGCGCCGACGACTATGTCGAGTTCTGCTGGCACGCGCCGACGGTGCGGCTGCTGGCGGGGCGGCCGCGGCTGCGCCCGCCCTCGGCCGGCTATGCCTATCCCAACTGGACCTATAATGCGCTGGGCGGCCTGCCGGCGGCGATGGATCCGGGGATGTTCGTCGCGGCCAAGACCATGGCGCTGACGCTGCTGGACCTGGCGACCCAGCCGGCCGTGCTGGCCGCGGCGCAGGCCGAGTTCCGGGAGCGCACGCGGATCGGCACGCCGGACTGGGTGCCGCCCTTGCTGCCGCGCGACATCGTCCCGCCGGTGGATCTGCGCTGGCCGGAATACGTGACCACGCCGCGCGGCGAGGAATGGACCTTCCCCACGCCGACCGACGGCACGGGCGCCGGGGATCCGCTGTGACGCCGGCACCGCGCGCCGGGTGAAGGGCGGACGTCTGTTTTTCCTCGACGGGTCGCGCGCGGCTGGCAGCGTTGGGCGTTGCGCGCGGTGAGACATGCCGTCGACTGACGTGCGGATGCCCAGCGCGGGCGGCGGTTGCCCATTCCCGCATCAGCCGCCGGCATCTCGGCTGGGGTTCCGATGCATGGCAGGACCAGAACTGTGGCGCATCGCGCCACACGGAAGCGTCATCCGCCGCGACCCATGGTGTGCGTAGCATCGAGGCTCGGCGGCAGGCCGGGGCGCCCAGCGGCGCCTTGGCACACGCTTTGCTGTCCAAACGACTGCCCGGCGGAACCCGTGCGTGGAGCGAGAAAAGCTTGCTTCTGCTGAATCTGGCTTTCGACCTGCTTTCCTTCACCGCCATCATGGTCCTGGTCGTGCTTGGCCTGGGCATCGTCGCCAGCATGATGGGCGTGTTCAACTTCGCCCATGGCGAGTTCGTCCTGCTGGGTGCCTTCACGGTCTGGGTGGCGGAGCGGAACGGCTTCCCGTCCTGGGCCGGCATGCTGGCCGCCCCCTTCATCGTCGCCGCCATCGGCTGGCTGCTGGAACGCACGGTGGTGCACCGCTTCTATGCCTCGCCGGTCGTCGGCATGCTGGGCACCTACGCCATCGGGCTGGTGCTGCGGGAGGTGGTGCGGGGCCTGACCGGCGGGCAATTCCACACGGTGGGGGAGCCGGTCGGCGGGTCCTTCGACCTGCTGGGCCTGACCGTGCCGGCGTGGCGCAGCGTCGTCATCCTCGTCACGCTGGCGGTCGTGCTGGGCGCCTGGCTGCTGCTGGCGCGCACCACGCTCGGCCTGCAGGTGCGGGCGGCGCTGGAGAATCCGGCGCTGGCGCGCGCCTCCGGCATCTCCACCACCCGGCTCTATGCCGCGACCTTCGCCTTCGGCGCCGGCCTCGCAGGCCTGGCCGGCGCGCTGGTGGTGCCGCTGTTCTCGCTTTTCGCCGATCTCGGGCTGCGCTTCCTGGTGCAGGGATTCCTCTCGGTCATGCTGGGCGGCGTCGGCAGCTTCGAGGGGCCGGTGCTGGGCAGCGCCGCCATCGGCATGCTCAGCGCCGGCCTGCCCTGGGTGGTGCCGCCGATCCTGGCGGATGTGCTGGTCTTCGTGCTGGCGCTGGTGGTCATCAAGCTGCGGCCGCAGGGGTTCATCCATCGCAAGGGGGCTTGAGATGAGGGACGAGACGAAAGCGCCGACACGGCGTCAATTGCTGGGCGCAGGCCTCGGCACCTGGGCCGCGGTCGGCACCGGGTCCTGGGTGCTGCGGCCGTCCTGGGCGAATGCGCAGACCGGGCCGATCAAGATCGGCATCGCCACCGACATCACCGGCGCCATCGCCTATGCCGGCAATTCCTGCTGGCAGACCGCGCAGATGGTGGCGGAGGAGATCAACGCCGCCGGCGGCATCGCCGGCCGCCCGATCCAGCTGCACCTGGAGGACACGGCGAGCAACGAGACCACCGCCGTCGCCAATGTCCGCCGGCTGATCCAGCGGGAACGCGTGGACCTCGTCATCGGCGGCATCACCAGCAGCATGCGCCAGGCGATCAAGGACCCGATCGTGACGCGCGGCCGCACCCTCTACATCTACCCGCAGCTCTATGAAGGGCAGGAATGCACGCCCTTCCTGTTCAACACCGGCCCGACGCCGGCGCAGCAATGCGACGAGTTCATCCCCTGGCTGGTGAAGCAGGGCGCCAAGCGTTTCTGCCTGCCCAGCGCCAACTATGTCTGGCCGCGCCTGCTGAACCGCTACGCCCGCAAGGTGATCGAGGCGAATGGCGGCGAGGTCGTGTTCGAGGAATACTACCCGATCGACCAGATCGAGTATTCCTCCACCGTCGCGCGCATCATGAACGACCGGGTGGACTGCGTGTTCAACACAGTCATCCCGCCGGGCGTCGGCCCCTTCTTCAAGCAGCTGCACACCGCCGGCTTCCTCGGCCGCGGCGGGCGGCTGGCCTGCGTCTACTATGACGAGAACATGCTGAACGTGAACCGTCCGGAGGAGATGGAGGGGCTGGCCACCTGCCTCGACTACTTCCAGGCGCTGGACGACAGCTTCAGCAAGGAGCTGCTGGCGAAGTACAACGCCCGCTGGCCGGGCAGCCAGTACCGCTTCGTCGCCGGCAGCGCCGCGACAGGCGTGTGGCGCGCCATGAAGCTGTACGAGCAGGCGGTGATCGCCACCAAGGGCGACACGGCGCGGCAGACGGTGGCCGCGGCCTTCGACAAGGCCAGCATCCCGAACGGCCCGGGTGGCGGCGCCGAGATGGTGCCCGGCAAGTACCACGCGAAGATGAACATGTACATCGCGGTGGCGAAGGCCGGGAACTACCAGCTGCAGCAGCGCTACGAGATGGTGGATCCGAAGGAGTGCTGATGCGGCGACGCATCGCCGTCCTGCCGGTGCTGGAGGGGCTGGGGCTGCTCGCGCTGCTCCTGCTCCCCCTCGCGCTGGAGGATTTCGGCGTGATCTTCGCGACGCGGGTGCTGATCCTCTGCCTGCTGGCGCTGTCCTTCGACCTGGTCTGGGGCCATGCCGGCATCATGAGCTTCGGCCAGGCGCTGTTCTTCGGCGCCGGCGCCTATGGCGTGGCGCTGATCGGGCGCGACCTGGACCTGGCGCAGGCTGCCGCGACGCTGCCGGTGGCGGCGCTGGTCGGCGGTGGCCTCGCCCTGCTCTTCGCCTGGTTCCTGCTGCTGGGGCGGCAGCCCAGCATCATCTTCGTCTCGCTCGGGACGCTCACGGGATCCTACGCGGCGGAACGGCTGGTCAATGCCTCCGAGTATCTCGGCGGCCGCAACGGCATCTCCGGCGTGCCGGTGCTGCAATTCGGCGACTTCGAGTTCCTCGAGGGGCCGCGCTTCTACTACCTCGCGCTCGGCATCCTCGCCGTCGTCTATGTGCTCTGCCGGCTGCTGGTGCGGTCGCAGTTCGGACTGGTGCTGGCGGGGATTCGGGATGACGAGAAGCGCCTCGCCTTCCTCGGCTACCGCGTGCCGCTGTTCAAGGCGGCGGTCTTCGGCTGGGCGGGGCTGGTCGCGGGACTAGGCGGCGGGCTCTACGCCTATCACGAAGGCTTCGCCGGGCCGGTCAGCCTTGGCATGCAGCTGTCCACCATGGCGGTGCTCTACGCGCTGTTCGGCGGCACCGGCACGCTGGCGGGCGCGGTGGTGGGCACCTTCGCGATCGAAGGGCTGAGCCTCGGCCTTTCCGACCTCTCGCCCAGCTTCTGGCCGATCGCCCTCGGCCTGCTGCTGCTGCTGGTCATCGTCTTCCAGCGCACCGGGCTGCTCGGCTTCGTGGTGCCGGAGTCCGAACGGGTCGGCCGCTTCGGCCGGCCGCCGCGCGGCGCGCCGGCGCCCGTGCTGAAGCCGCGGGAAGCCGGGGAGTGAGCGGCGACCCCATCCTCTCGCTGCGCGGCGTCGGCAAGCGCTTCGGCCCCTTGCGGGCGCTGGACGGCGTGGACCTGGATGTCGCGCCGCGCAGCTTCCACGGCCTGATCGGCCCGAACGGCTCGGGCAAGAGCACGCTGCTGCGCGCCATCGCCGGGGAGCACCTGCCGGACGAAGGCAGCGTGTCCTTCGCCGGGGAGGACATCACCACCGCCCAGCCCGCCCGCCGCGCCCGCGCCGGCTTGTCCATCAAGTTCCAGATCACCGCGGTGCTGAAGTCGCTGACCGTCTACGACAACCTGCTGCTGGCGCTGCAGGCCGCGGGCGCGCCGGGCCTGGGCGCGCTGCTGCTGTCGCGAACCAGGCGCAGCCTGCATGAGGCGGTGATGGAGCAACTCGCGGCGTTCCGCCTGGCCGAGCACGCCGATACGGTCGCCGCCAATCTCAGCCATGGCCAGCAGCAATGGCTGGAGATCGCCATGGCGCTGGCCGCCCGCCCGCGCCTGCTGCTGCTGGACGAGCCGACGGGCGGGATGAGCCCGGAGGAGCGCCGCGCCACCGGCGAATTGCTGCAGCCGATCCGGGAGCATTGCGCGCTGGTGATCGTCGAGCACGACCTGGATTTCATCAAGGAGTTCTGCGACCGCTTGACGGTGCTGGACGGAGGCAAGGTGCTGGACGAGGGGACGCCCGCCGAGATTGAGGGCAGCGAGAAGGTCCAGGCGGTGTATACCCGCCGTGCCTGACGCCCTGCCGCTCCGCCCGCCCGCCATCCTCGACGTGCAGGACCTGCAGGCCGGCTATGGCCGCAGCCGCGTGCTGTTCGGCATCTCCCTGCTGGTGCCGCAGCGTGGCGCGGTCGCCATCCTCGGCCGCAACGGCGTCGGCAAGACCACGCTGATGCGCGCCATCATGGGCGAGTTGCCGGCCGAGGAAGGGCGCATCTTCCTGGCCGGGCAGGAGATGACGCGGGCGCGCACGGAACAGCGGGTGAAGTCCGGCATCGCCTATGTGCCGCAGGAAGGCGCCGTCTTCGCGCGCATGAGCGTACGGGAGAACCTGATGGTCGGCGCCATCGGGGCGCGGCGCGGCGGCCAGGGGGGCGGCCGCGCGCCCTCCCTCGACCTTGCCATCGATGCCTTCCCCAAGCTCGGCCAGCGCCTCGCCCAGCCGGCCGGCACGCTCTCGGGCGGGGAGCGCAAGATGGTGGCGATCGGCCGCGCCCTGCTGGGCGAGCCGAAGCTGCTGCTGCTGGACGAACCGACCGAGGGCGTCTGGGTCGGCGTCATCGAGGAGATCGCCGACCGGCTCACCGAGCTCGCCACGCGCATCGGCGTGGTGATCGTCGAGCAGCATGTGGACCTGGCGCTGCGGGTGGCCGGCCATGCCGTGGTGATGGATCGCGGCCGGGTCGGCTTCGAGGGGCCGAGCGAGGCGGTCCGCGACGATCCCCGCCTGCTGCGCTACCTCGCGCCCTAGCGTGGGGCGCGGCGCGGCGCGAACGCCGCGGCGCGCCAAGCCACTGCGGGGACGGCGGCTTGGGCCGGCGCGCAGCCGGGCGACGGCGCAAGCCGCCCCAGGGCGGGCTGGACCTGGCCTGGGGCTTTGCGGTGAGGGGCAGGGTGACGCCGGCGAGCGCTTCCGCTCTCCGGCCATCTGCCCCGGATGACGGAGGAGGGACACCGGATGACGACGCACACATTGAAGGTGCCGGATCTCGCGACGCTGCAGGAGGTGGCGGCCGAGCTCGGCATGAGCATCCCGGAGAAGGAGCTCGTCCAGCACCTGCAGAAGCTGGAAGGCGGCTTCGCCGCCTACAACCTGCTGGACCAGATGCCGGACGAGGTGCCGGAGGTCCGCTACCCGCGCACGCCCGGCAAGCGCCCCGCCGCCGCGGAGAACCCGTATGGCGCCTGGTATGTGAAGACCACCATCGAAGGCGCGTCCACCGGCCCGCTGAAGGGCAAGACCGTCGCGGTCAAGGACAATGTCTGCATCGCCGGCGTGCCGATGATGAACGGCGCCTCCACCCTGGAAGGCTATGTGCCGGACGTGGACGCCACCATCGTCACCCGCATCCTGGATGCCGGCGGCACCATCGCCGGCAAGACGGTCTGCGAGTATTTCTGCTTCTCCGGCGGCAGCCACACCGCCTCCTCCGGCCATGTCCACAATCCGCGCAAGCCGGGCTATTCGGCGGGCGGCTCGTCCTCCGGCAGCGCGGCGGTGGTCGCGGCCGGCGAGGTGCCGATGGCGATCGGCGGCGACCAGGGCGGGTCCATCCGCATGCCCGCCTCCTATTGCGGGATCTATGGGCTGAAGCCGACGCATGGCCTCGTCCCCTATTCCGGCATCATGCCGATCGAGCTCACCCTCGACCACACCGGGCCGATGACCGCAACCGTCGAGGACAATGCCCTGCTGCTGGAAGTGCTGGCCGGGCCGGACGGGCTGGACCCGCGGCAGTACGGCGCCAAGTCCCGCCCCTTCCGCGACGCCATGCGGCGCGGCGCCAAGAGCCTCAGGATCGGCATCGTCGAGGAAGGCTTCGGCTGGCCGCAGAGCATGGAAGCCAGCGACGCGCTGGTGCGGGAAGGCGCGGATCGCTTCCGCGGCCTCGGCGCCACGGTCGAGACGGTCAGCATCCCGATGCACCGCGTGGCCGGCGCCATCTGGCTGCCGGTGGCGGCCGAAGGCGCCACCATGCAGATGATGATGGGCAACGGCTTCGGCTTCAACTGGCAGGGGCTCTACGTCACCTCGCTGCTGGATGCGCACAGCAACTGGCGCGGCCGGGCGGATGAGCTGTCCGACACACTGAAGAACACCATGCTGCTCGGCCACTACATGGCGACGCGGCATCGCGGCCACTACTACGCCAAGGCGCAGAACCTGGTGCGCCGGTTGCGCGCCGCCTATGACAGCGTGCTGGCGCAGTACGACCTGCTGCTGATGCCGACGCTGCCGATGGTGGCGACGAAGCTGCCGGAGATGACGGCGGAGCCGGCCGAGATCATCGACCGCGCCTTCGAGATGCTGCCCAACACCTCGCCCTTCGACTGCACCCACCACCCGGCGATGAGCCTGCCCTGCGGCCTGGTGGACGGGCTGCCGGCCGGGCTGATGCTGGTCGGGCGGATGAACGACGAGGAGACGATCTACGCCGCCTCCGCCGCCTTCGAGGCGGGGGTGGACTGGAAATCCCTGAAGGCCTGAGCCGGGGAGGGGGCGGCCTCGGCCGCCCCGATCCGGTGGGCGGCGCCGCCGCGCGGTGGTACCTGGGGCCGGACTTGAACCGGCGACCCCGGCATTATGAGTGCCGTGCTCTAACCAGCTGAGCTACCCAGGCGCGCGGTGGCGGGGTATGGCCGCTTTGGTCCTTGAATGCAAGCCGCGTGATCTGGTGTTTTGATTTCAGAACAAATAATGGCGGTGCGTCGGCGCAGCGGCGCCCGCGCCGCCGGCATGAGGATGGGAACGCGCCATGGGATTGCTGATCGATCCGCATGAAATCTATTTCAACCACTTCATCAACGGCTTCAACCAGCGCTTCGGCCCGGCGCATCCGGCGCCGGAGCCAGCCTGGGTCGCCAATGCCGCGGCCGTCGCCGGGCCGGCGCGCGCCGCGCTGGCCGGCGGCATCGCCGAGATCGCGGCCCTGCAGCGGGAATTTGGCATCTTCCGGCCCGGCCGGTCCTTCCTGCAATCCGTCGCGCTGCTGGGCCTGACCGGCGCGCTGCACGGCGCGGCGAAGGAACGCTGGCTGGAATACCTGGCCAAGCTGCCGCGCATGCAGTCGAACAATCCCCGCGAGACCGGGGAGGAGCGGATCGTCAACGCGCTGGTCGCCAATTTCGACCGCAAGGACGGGCCGCTGCCCTGCTACATGCAGGCGCATGACGGGCGGACGCTGGAACCCGGCCTCGTCGTCGTCTCGGAAGGCACGCCGCTCTTCTACCTCGAAGGGCAGCGCTTCCTGACGATCTGCCTGCCCATGCGGCCATCCGGCGGGCCGGGGGTGGCGACCGGGCTGCGCCCCGCCGGCAGCCCGGCCGCGGCGGCACCGGCGCCCGCGGCACCGGATGCGCCCGCCGCGCCGGACACGCCGCCGGATGCGCCGCCACCCGCGGCGCCTAGGTCCCGCGGGCGGAGCCGGAAGCCGAAGGGGTGAGCCGGGCGGCCGCGTTGCGGCCCCTGCACCGCGCCATCGCCGGCTACTACGCGGGACGGCTGGCGCGCTTCGGCGCCACGCCGCTGGGCGTGGACTGGACCTGCATGCCGACGCAGCACCTCCGCCATCTCCAGCTTCTCCGGCTCTGCGACACCACCGCGCCGGCCACGGTCAACGACCTCGGCTGCGGCTATGGCGCATTGCTGGAGTTGCTCGAGGACCGGCACCCAGGCTGGGCGGTGGACTATTGCGGCGTGGATGTCGCGGCCGCCATGGTGCGGGCAGCGCGCCGGCGCTGGCGCGGGCGGCCGGCCACGCGCTTCGCCACCGGCGCCGCCCCGCCGCGCGGCGCCGATTACGGCCTGGCCAGCGGCATCTTCAACGTCCGCCTGGACCACGACCTGATCGTCTGGGAGGCGATGGTGGCGGCGACCCTGGCGGCGCTGGCGCGGACCAGCCGGCGCGGCTTCGCGGTGAACCTGCTGCTGCCGCCGGCGAAGCCCGGCCTCTATGCCGCGCCGCCGGAACGCTGGGCGGCGCATTGCCGCGACCGGCTCGGCCTCGTGGTCGAGGTGGTCGCGGGCTATGGCCTGCCCGAGGCGACGCTCATCGCCCGGGTCCCTCCCGGCTGACCCGGCCGTCCAGCGCGCGCCGCGCCAGGCGCCAGCGCGGCCGGAAGATGGTCGCTCCGGTCTCCTCGATCAGTGCCTCCGCCTCGGCCAGCAGGGTGGCGGCCTCGGTGCTGGCGGGCAGGGCCTGGGCCAGGGTGATCCGCGCCCGGCAGGCCGGCAGGCGGGAGGCGCGGCTGGCCGCCAGCCCGATCGCCCGCCTCGCCGCCGCCGCCGCGCCCGCGGCATCGGCCAGGCGCAGCCGGTGCTCGGCCAGGCTCGCCAGCAATTCCGGCTCGAACTCGATCGCCGCGCGGCTCTCGGCCAGCAGGCCCAGGCTGCGCTCGATTCCCTCCGCCGCCGCGTCATGGTTGCCGGCGATGCCGCGGGCGATTGCCTCGATGGCGGCGGAATAGGCGCGCAGGTAGGAGCTGCCGTGCCGCGCCGCCAGCGCGGCGATCTTCGCGGCATGCCGCGCCGCCATCGCCGCGTCGTCGGTGCACCAGGCCAGGTCCACATAGCCGACATGGCCGATGAACTGCACCGTCGGGTCGATCAGCTCGTTGATCGCGATGATGGCGTCGAGGCAGGCGGTCCCCTCCTCGAACCGGCCGAGCCGCACCAGGATCCGCCCGCGCAGCGCCAGCGCCCAGTGCCGCAGGCTGTAGCCGAGGAAGCGGTGGTCGAAATCGCTCACCGCGCCGACGCCGGCCAGCGCGGCGTCGCTCGCCTCCAGCGCCTGGCGCAGCAGCCCGGCCCAGCCATAGGCATGGCTCAGCGCCGCCTGCAGCGTCGCCACCCGCCCGGCATCGCCGCGCGCCGCGGCCAGGGCGATGGCCCGGCGGATCTCGGCGACGAAGGTGTCGGCGCTGCCGCCATTCACCTGCGTGATCCGCGCCGCCACCAGCATCAGCAGCGGCTGGACCGAATCGTCGGTCTCGCCTGCCCAGCCCAGCGCCTCCTCGACGAAGGGCCGCGCCTGCTCGGGCGTCAGGCCCTCCCGCCAGCCGACCCAGGCGATCTGGCCGCTCGCCTCGATCCGCAGCCGGTCGCTCTCCGGGGCGCGCGGCATGCCGGCCAGCAGCCCGCGCACCTTGTGCCAGAAACGCGTCGCCTCGGCGGAGCTGCGCGGGCCCAGCCAGCGCGCGGCATGCGCGGCATAGACCGCGGCCTGGCGCGGCTCCCCGCCTTCCTCGTGGTGGTAGGCGATCAGCGCCGCCGCATCCTCCTGCCGGGCGGGGTCCAGGCGTTCCATGGCGCGGGCGACCGCGGCGTGCAGCGGCGCCCGGCGGGCCTGCAGCTGCATGCCGTAGGCGACTTCGCGGATCAGCGGGTGGCGGAACTGGAAGTCCGGCTCCGCCATCCCCGGCGCGCGCTGCAGCAGCCCGTCCTCGCACAGCCCGGCCAGCGCCACGTCCAGCGCCGCGCGGTCCAGCTGCGCCACCGCCTGCAGCACCGGCAGGCGGAAGGTCTGGCCGATCACCGCCGCCGTCTGCAGCACCCGCCGCGGCGTGCCCGCCAGGCTGTCGATGCGGGCGCCGATCACCGCCTGCAGGTTCGGCGGCAGCACCCCCTGGCCCTCGGCCTCGCCGCGGCGGAAGGCGCCGCTCTCCCCGGCGATGATGCCCTGGCCGCGCAGCGCCCGGACGAGTTCCTCGGCGAAGAAGGGGTTGCCGCCGCTGCGCGCGGCGATCCTGGCGCGCAGCCCGGCCAGCGCCGGGTCCGGGCCGACCAGGCTGGCGATCAGCGCCCCGGTCTCCGCCTCGCCCAGCTCCGCCAGGGCGATCCGGTTGGCGCGCGGCGGCTGCATCCAGGGCCGGTCATGCCCCGGCCGGCTGTTCACCACCAGCAGGCAGCGCGTGTCCCGCACCGCCGCGGCCAGCGCCGCGACGAAGCCCTCGCTCGCCTCGTCCAGCCAGTGCAGGTCCTCGAGCAGGATGACCGAGCGTTCGGCGCCGCGCCGCCGCACCAGCGTGGTGACGATGTCCACCAGCCGGGCAATGCGCGCCACCGGGTTCAGCCAGGCCGGCAGGGCCATGCGGCCGGGGATGCCGAGGAAGTCGCAGACCACCGCCGCATCCACCGGGTCGGCGGCGCCGGCGGCGGCCAGCGCCTGCTCGACCCGCGCGGCGGAGAGCGGCCCGGCCTCCTCCGCCTCCAGCCCCAGCCAGGCGGAGCGGAGGAATTCCGTCATCGGCTGCAGCGGCCGCGCCGTGCCGTAGGGCTGCACGCGGATGGCGGCGACCGGCAGCCCCTCCGCGCGGCAGGCGGCGGCGAATTCCTGGCACAGGCGGCTCTTGCCGGTGCCGGGCGCGCCGATGACGGCGGCGATCCGCGCCTCCCCCGGCTCCGTCGCCACCAGCGCCTGGCGCAGCCGCGCCATCTCCCGGTCGCGGCCGACCATCGGCGCCGCGGCTTCGGCCGGCGGGCGCGCGGCGCCGCCGGG